>JAHZHK010000171.1 GCA_019420325.1 Coriobacteriaceae bacterium
CGTCGAGAAGAACCTGCTTGCCGTCGGCTGCCTGGGTGGCGACGACGAGACCGTCGCTGGTCTGGAAGGCGTTGGTGTAGGCGGCATCGGTGAGGTGGGTGCCGTCCACCGCGTCGGCCAGACCATACTGGCCGTTCTCCTCAAAGACAGTGAGCGCCGTGCCGTCTACGAGGTCGGTCGCGCGTGCTGTGGCGGCGGCCACAAGAGTGACGCTGCTGCTCTGAGCAGGCACGGGAGGCTCGGGGAGGGCGGCGGAGTCGGCCGTGCTGTCGGGTGTCGGTGCGGGCTCGTTGGAAGAGGGCTGGCCAGCCTCGGTGCCGGTCGTCTCGGCGCCGGTCTGACCGTCTGCGGGATCGCTGGGGTCGGTAGCGGGCTCGCCGGCTCCAGTCGTCGTCGTGTCTGCGGCGGCGCTTTGGTCGGTTGCCGTCACATGTACGTCGTCGCCCAGGGCTGCGTCGTCAGTGCCGTCGAAGATGCTGGGAGCAGGTGTTTCGGTGGGTGTCGAGGCAGCGTCGGCCGTATCGACACCAGGCGTCGCGTTCGTGCCGGTTGTCGTGCCAGCGGCGGCGCTGTCGGCAGAGTCTGCCCCGGTAGTCGCAGTATCCGCTGCCACACCCGTGGCACCTGCGGCCCCCGTCGTTGCGCTCGAGGCATCCGTGGTTCCCGTTTCCGTGTCCGCAGCTCCCGTTGTAGCGCCTGCGGCATCTGCCTGCGTGCCTGCGACCCCCGTCGTCGTGCTCGCGTCGTCTGCCTTCGCGCCCGTATCGCCTGAGGCCGTACCCGTATCACCTGCGCTACCAGCACTGCTGTCTTTCGCGGCAGAATTGGCGGCGTCGGCGAGCTCCTTGGCCATCGGGTCGGCGATGCCGGAGGAGGCGGAGGCGTTCTGCGACACGGTGTTGAGCGTCTCGGCCATGTCGTCGTAGTTGTAGCCGGCAGCCGCGTAGCTCTTCGCGAGTTCCTTCAAGGCGGCGATGTCCTCGTCGGTAAGGCCCGAGGGGTTGTTGTTGACGGTGACCTCGGTGACGTTGACGGTCGAGTTGTCAATGACCGTCGTGGAGTTGTCGACGATCGTGGTGGAGTTGTCCACGTTGTTGATTGTCGTGTTGTTCACAACGTTGTTCACCGTGGTCTCGACGATGGCGTCGATCTGGCTCTCGTCAGTTACGTTGTTCATGATGACGTTGGCCTTCACGTCGTTGACGATAAGTGTGGCGGCGTCGGGGCCTACCTGGTTGGATATGGTCTGGGTCACCACGAGTTCCTGGGTGGCGACGTCCTTCTTCGTCTGGTCGAGTGGCTGGCCGGTGGCTGTCTCATAGGCGAGCAGCACGCCGGTGAGGGCACCTGTGCCGGACACCTTGAAGGGGCAGATGGCGATGACGTCGGCGTTGCGCACGCCCGCCGAGGACAAGGCCGAGGCCAGCATGTCGGCGGTGACGTAGTTCAGGTTGGCCGCGCGCACGCGGATGCCTCCCGAGGTGGTGGGGCAGATGAGCGCGCAGCTGTAGGTGGCGTTGCCGATCTGCTCGTAGGGGATGTAGCCGTCGAGGTGGGCGTGCTCATCGGCGTTGGTCACGTAGATGATGTCGGCACCGTTCATGTTCGAGCCGAAGTAGTCGATGACGGTTTGTTTTTGGGCGGGTGTGAGGTCGGCTCCGATTGTGGCCACGACGCGCGAGTCGGCGTAGGCGGGCGCGGCAACGAGGGAGGCTGTCATGACGGCGGCCGCGATGGCGCTAGCGATACGACCGGGACGAATAGAGGGAATGTACATTGCTACCTCCTTAGCGGGTCTTACGCACTACGCGTGAGTATACCCGCGAGATGTGGGGGTGGCTTGTATGGGGGCAAGCGGTTGGGAGGCGGTTTTGCAATGACGCGGGGAGGGGCGGTGCTGATAGGCTGTGGCGCATCCAAGTTTGGTAATGGCAGTGAAGAAAGCATGCTGATTCTCATCGGCTTTCTTTGCCGCCCTATCAGGTCTTGCGATGGCGCAAGAGGTCTGGGGCTGGCCTGCAGCGCCGTCGACCTCGCGATGATGTGCTGGCAACCGTATCGCCTTACGCCGCCCTGCGCTTTGCCTTTGCTGCGCCCAAAAAACGGGCGGCACCGCTTGTTTCGGTGCCGCCCGCATCCTCGAGGCGCTACTTGGTGCTCGGTCCCTTTTCAACGAACGTGGGGTCAACCGAGGGCACGGCGGCCGCGCCGTCGAGGTGGATGCCGTGGGTGCGATCCTCCTCGCGGATGGGAAGCTCGCAGGAAAGGCCCTTGCGACGGCGTGCCCTCAGCTCGGCCGCAGCAGTGAACACCACGTCGGAGCTGGAGTTGAGTGCGGTCTCGCAAGAGTCTTGGATCACGCCGATGATGAAGCCCACGGCCACGACCTGGGCGGAGATGGCGGGGTCGATGCTGAAGAGCGAGCAGGCCAGAGGGATGAGCATGAGCGAGCCGCCGGCAACGCCCGAGGTGCCGCAGGCGCCGATAGCAGCCATGATGCACAGCATGATTGAAAGCACGGGGTCGACCACGATGCCCAGCGTGTTGCATGCCGCCATGGTCATGATGGCGATGGTGATGGAGGCGCCGGCCATGTTGATGGTGGCACCGAGCGGGATGGAGACGGAGTAGTTATCCTCGTCGAGCCCCAGGTCTTGGCAGAGTTTCATGTTCACGGGAATGTTGGCCGCGGAGCTGCGAGTGAAGAACGCCATAACGGCGGATTCCTTGAGGCAGCGAAGCACCAGCGGGTAGGGGTTGACGCGGCAGGCAAGGAACACGATGAGCGGGTTGGTGACGAGCGCCACGACGAGGATGACGGCGACCAGCACTGCGACGAGGTGGCCGTACACGGTGAAGATCTCGACGCCCGAGGTGGAGACGCTGCTGTAGATGAGACCAAGGATTCCGAAGGGGGCGCACTCGATGACGCCGCGCACGACGGTGGTCACGGCCTTGGCGGCGTCCTGCAGCAGGTCCTTGGTGGTGGACTTTGCCTTGCGCAGCGCGATGCCGATAAAGACCGCCCACACAAGAACACCTAGGTAGTTGGCGCTGGCGAGGGCGTCAACGGGGTTCGAGAGCGCGTTGGTCAGAAGCGCGACGATGACGCTGCTCAGCTCCTGGGGTGCGCCGGTCGCGTCGGCGGCGTCGACGCCTGTGAGTACGAGCTCGCTGGGGAAGAGGTAGCTGGCGACTACGGCCAGGGCGCCCGCGACGAGGGTGCTCACGATGTAGAGGCAGATGACCGTCTTCATGTTGCCTGCAGAGCGGGCGGTGCACAGCGCGCCGATGACGAGGAAGAATACCAAGATGGGGGCGATTGCCTTGAGCGCGGTGGTGAAAAGCGAGCCGAGCGTGCCGATCCAGGAGATGCCAGGTGCTGCGAGGGCCAACGCGATGCCGATGACCATGCCGATGACGATTCTCAGGATGAGAGGAACGTCGGTATATCGTTTAATGAGAGCGTTCACGTCTGTGCTTCTTTCTGATGGGTATTCCGATTTAGCGTAACAGATAAGAATACTTAATAATGGGTTAATATAACCCAGTCGCACGCTCGGAATTAACAGAGAGTACTTCTTTCGCGCACAATTGGTGCGAGTTTCCAGGCGCTTGTTTATTTGCTCGCCTCCGTGGGCTCCAGGCACTCGAGCATGAATGCGGGAACGAAGCTGGTGAACAGGTGCGCCATCTGCTGGGGAGGTTCCACCATCCCGCGCTCGACCCAATGGCGGGTCATGTGCTTGGCGCCGGTGACGAAGAACTCCATCTGCAACGCCTCGTCGGGCGTGAAATCTCGGCCGGTCTTGGTGGCGAAGATGTGCTCCATATGATCGGCCATGCGTCGTCCGCCGTGTTGGCAGATGGAGGGGTAGCCGACGATGCGCATGGCGTTGATGAAGAAGTCGCGGTGTTGTTGCAGGGCCTCAAACTTGCACAGGTGGGCGTCGTAGCAGCTGAGCGTGATGCCCGCCTGGTAGAGGCTTGTTTGCATGAGATAGTCCCACATCCAGGTGGCCACGGCGTACACATCCTGGAAGTTCTCATAGAAGGTGGCGCGCGAAATGCCGGCATCGCGGCACAGCTCAGTCACCTTCACGCGGTCGATCGAGGTGGCCCGCATGAGCGCATCAAGCGCTTCAACTACGCTCAGGCATGTGTCCTGCTTTGACATACTCCAAACCCCTCTCTTGCCCCCACGGCTGGTCGCATTATCGCACCCCAGCCTTACAGATTGGGCGAAATGTCAGGCTTTTAACGGGGGCGAATCAGACAATCGGCTCATTTTGTCAGGTGCATGTGAACGTGCCTGGTAGGTAGAGTAGGCGTGTCGAGCCAAGGGGTGCCGACTGGTTTGTAAGGGGCAAGGCCGTGCAGACGCGCGTTTGCGCGGGCTTGTCGCAACCCATTGTCGAATTCAAGGAGGATTCTCGCATGAACACTTCTGTTTCTCGCCGTTCGTTCGTGACTGGTGCCGCGGCTGCCGCCGGTGCAGTTGCCGCTACGGGTGTCGCCGCTGCGTATGCCGATGCGCCTGCTGCCGACGAGTCTGCCCAGCAGCGCTGGGACGCCCAGCCTGCCTCCGTTACCGATCAGGTCTCTAACACCGAGACGCATGACGTCGTGGTTGTGGGCGGCGGCAACGTAGGTGTTGTGACGGCGTTGCACCTGGCGCAGCTCGGGGCTGACGTTGTGCTCGTGGAGCAGTCGGGCGCTTGTTGCATGTGGGCCGGCGACATCGACGCGCTTGACTCCCAGATTCAGAAGGACATGG
>JAHZHK010000172.1 GCA_019420325.1 Coriobacteriaceae bacterium
CGGCGATGTCGGCCTCGTCGATGACGGGGGCCTCGCCCACCCAGTTGCGGCGCATCGAGTAGTAGACGGTGTCACCGTTCTCGTCGACGCGGGCCACGTCGTCCTCGCCGGAGTACGGCGGGGTTGTAGGCACAGCGCTCATCGGGCCGCCAGCGGGAGCGCCGCCCCCGGGACCGCCGGCAGGCGCACCGCCCTCGGGATCGCCGGCAGGTGCATCGGCCAGAGCCGCACTGGCGGCCACGGTCATCGCGGCGGCACCGGCCGCTGCAAGGAAGGAGCGACGGGAAACACGGGAAGCCTGGGACATGCAGGTACCTCCTCTTCAGGGCCGAGGCAACAAGCCCACGGCCGTATGACAGACCACAGGCGCCGCACCGCTCACAGCGCGCCGCCTGCACTGGACTTAAGAGTAGGCAAACCCGTCTGCAAGGCCATACCAAATTGTTATGAGCTATCTGCCAGGTAAAATGTTTTACAACTCAAACGCGCCACACAACATCTGCCACCCGTATCGCAGGTTTTGGAGTATGCGATGGTCGCTCTATCGCGCTCTACCAAATTGTTTTGAGAGGCCTTGGTCGCCCACAGCCGACGCCATCTTCGCCTGCCGCACAAAAAAAGCGCACCTGCGGGCCTTAAACCCTGACAGGTGCGCCTTGAGACAGAACGCGATCTTGTTTACGGAGTTCTCTTAGCTCAGGAAGTCCTGAATGATCTGCTCCTCGGCCTCTTCCTCGGTGAGACCCAGGGTCATGAGCTTAATGATTTCCTCGCCGGCAATCTTGCCGATGGCAGCCTCGTGCACAAGCTGGGCGTCCTCGGAGTCGGCCTCGATGCCCGGGATAGCGCGGACCTTGGCCTTGCCCATGAGGATGGCGTCGCACTGCACGTGACCGCGGCAGTCGGCGGCACCGATGACCAGCGGGTTAAAGATCTGCTGCGAGTTGTCCTTGGCGACCGAGCGGCTGATGACCTGCACGGAGGAGCCGTCGCCCTCCATGACGACCTTCATGTTGGAAGTCGCGGTCTGGTCGCCCGTGGTCATGAGCTTCTCGGTGAGGGTGAGCTTGCAGTTGGCGCCCAGGTAGCAGTCGGTGTCGCGCACGGTGCTCGAGACGCCCTCAATCTGCACGGTGAGCATCTCCATGGTGGAGCCGTCCTCCATGTGGACCTCGGTCACCGGGTTGAGGATGCGCGCGCCCTCGCCCGAACCCTCGCCGTAGTGCTTCTCGAGGTAGACGACGCGGCTGTTCTTGCCCAGGAAGAAGCGGTGAATACCGTCGTGCTGGGAGTCCTCGCAGCCGTCGTTGTGCACGCCGCAGCCAGCAACGATGTACACGTCGGCACCCTCGCCAATAAAGAAGTCGTTGTACACCTTGTCGGTGAGGCCGCTCTCGGTGAGCACCACGGGGATGTGGAGTTGCTCACCCTGGGTGCCAGGGGCGACGTTGATGTCGATGCCCGGCAGGTCCTCCTTCGTCGTGATGACGATGTTCTCGGAGTTCTGACGCGCCGCAAGGTGACCGTCCTTGCGGATGTTAATGGCGCCCGTGGTCTCGCCAGCCTTCATGTCAGCGATAATCTGAAGCATGTCAGAGGTGATGGAGTCGATCTCGCTCGCATCAAGGGCGCCCGCCTGGGCGGCCGTAGCCGTGTTCTGCTCTTCGCTCATCTCTAATCCTCCGGATTCAGGGACCACTGGCCCAGCTCGGTGTCGACAGTGCCCAGGCCGCACGAGACGTTGGCGGCGTGGCGACGAATCATGAGGGTGGGGAACATCTCCTCGCGCGTACCCTGGCGATCGAGGCGACCGTCCTTGATGACCACGATGTTGTCGGCGATGTCCATGATGCGCTCCTGGTGCGAGATGATGACCAGGGCGTGGTCGGGCTGGTCATCATGGAACTTCTGGAAGGTGCCGATAAGCCTGTCGAAGCTCCAGAGGTCGATACCGGCCTCGGGCTCGTCGAAGATGGCCAGGCGCGGGTTGCGCGCAAGCACCGTGGCAATCTCGATGCGCTTGAGCTCGCCGCCGGAGAGGCTCTTGTCAACGTCACGCATAAGGTAGTTGCTCGAGCACAGGCCCACAGCGCTCAGGTACTCGTTGCACTCCTGGGCCGAGATCTTCTTGCCCGAGGCGAGCTTGAGAAGCTTGCGCACCTTCATGCCCTTGAAGCGGGCCGGCGCCTGGAAACCGTAGCCGATACCCATGCGAGCGCGCTCGTCGATGGTAGCTGCGGTAATGTCCTTGCCCTCAAAGTCAATGCGGCCCGACGTGGGCTTCTCAATGCCCATGATGAGGCGCGCAAGCGTGGACTTGCCGCCGCCGTTGGGGCCGGTAATGACCGTGATCTTGCCGGCTTCGATGTTCAGCGACAGGTCGTCGATGATGCGCCTGCCGGGAACGGGCTTTCCTGCGGCGTCAGTGCCCGCCGGTGCCTCAAACGCGATGTTCTCGAGTGTGAGCATCGCTCCTCCTTCTCCCTGATACTCCCAATCCCGTCTGCAGCACGTGGCTGCAGATCTTGATGGGGTTCAGTATAGGCGAAAAGGAGTTCAAATACCCGCAAGTTACTAGGATTTGTTTGGCAAATTTTCCCAGCAGCCCCCAAAAGGCGGCCCCATCTGACTTCCACCCCTCGCCGCAGTATGTCTATCAGACCGTCTACCTGGAAAACGCTTGCCGTACGAACCCATTCCCGCAAAACCAGGCGCCACGTAACTCGCGCGTTTCGCGCAAACCCCGCGCTCATGCAGGCCCATCAAGCGGCGCACGGCCTTGAAGGAGCGGCCGGCGAGCTACTTTGAAGCCTGAGCGGTGCCCACGGAGGCACTCAGCTTTGCGGCACGCTTGCGCTCATACATCTGGACATCCGCACGACGCACGCACTCCCGCATGTCGTCCCCGGGCTCAAAATGAGCATGGCCAATCGACACCGTGGTCATCCAGGAATGCTGCGCATTTAGCTCGGCAATCTTTTTGACAAAGGTCTCCTCAAGGGCGTCCACCCCCGCCATGTTGCGATGTAGGATGACGCAAAACTCGTCGCCGCCTATGCGAAAGCAGTTGCCGTCACGTCCGTACACATCGTAAATGGCCTTGGCAACGGCAACGAGACACTCGTCACCCACATCGTGGCCATGCTTGTCGTTCACGCTTTTAAAGTCATCGACATCGAAGAAGATTACCTCCACCGAATCGCAGAGGTTCGAAAGGCGGGCCGTGTAACTTTGCCTGTTAAACAAGCACGTAAGGGCATCAGTCTGTTGGACAAACAAACAGTAAAGCATATAGAAGAAGATTCCGCACACGGCGAGGGTGGCCCAAACCATCAAGACAGAGGTATCGATAACGTTCACGATGATTGCAACAGCAACAAAAGCAAGGACAAGCCAGGGAATATAACGAACACGCATCTCAAGCCGGGTGAGATAATGCATCGTCTCCCGCATGACATAGATTGCAACAACGCCGTACGTGGCGATGTACAGGGGATACAGGGGTCCCCTGGAAAAAACGGCGTTGCCGTCGACGACGAAGACGAGTCCTGAGAAAGACAAGGCCAGTTGGACAGTTGCATGGACTCCGGCGACGATAAACGCTATCCGCACATACTTGCTTTTCTCATTGATAAAGGCAGCAGAAACCGCAATGGGCGCGAACAGGGCACACGCGTAATCGAGCGCCTGCGCTATGCACATGATGGGGCGAGCAAACGCACCGGCGCCATCAAACCACACAGTGAGAAACTCAGAGGTCGAGCCCACGATAATGTCTGCAAACACAAGCGTGAACAGGCGCTGCACACGATGTGGAAGCACAACGTTGGCGCGCACCATGGCAATCGCGATGAGTGATGTAAAAAGCACGAAAGCCTTAACGTACAGATAGTACTTGTCCATAACTCCCACCGCGATGCCGACAAATTGTCCATCAGTATAGTATGCCGCGCGGCATCGCCCGGTGCGGTCAACGCATTGTAAAAGAATCAAGGCGCAAAAAGCGGGCACACGTTCTGGCCGGTAGCTACGAATTCTCTCGCTGAGCCATAGGCGTACCCACTCGATGCCGCCGATACCCAAGGTAGTTGCATATGGCAACAACCTGTATGAGTAAAACTACATCCAAACGCAGGGCGCCCCCAGACATGCCATGCTACCCATGAGCACAGCCAATCCGTAGGCGCTCGCTCACATTACGCCAATTAAGATATGCATGCAAATAGATCAA
>JAHZHK010000173.1:0-3600 GCA_019420325.1 Coriobacteriaceae bacterium
CACCGAGCTGCAGACGCAGGCAAGCGTGGCAAGCACGACGACGCTCACCCTGCCGGGCGCGCCAGCGGGGTGAGCCTCGCCCAAACTGCCTCGCCCCCATCCCCCGAGTCCACCCCGAGACTCAAGTTGCTCCGCCACCATGGGCAATCCCTCCATCGTCCGTTCTCTCAAGAGTCGGTTGCAGCAAACCCAAACCGCATGCGCTGCATCTGGGCGTCCCTTGCGCCCGGCCAAAACTCAACGTGAGGAATGATACTCGTTTGTCCCCTATGAGGGCTAGAAGATTCATATTCCTTAACATCCCAGCTAGATGGTGGGGTGATTGTTTAATCACCCAGGGGTGAGCGCGCAAACACCCCCGCTTGCCCTCCAAAAAACGCCGTTTGCCGCCTAGAGTTCGAGTCAGTCGCAGCGAGGCAAGCGCGGACCCCACGCACCGCATCGCATGCGACAAGCACCGGCCGCCAGGGCCGGTCGAACCTTCCGGCGCACGTGTATGCAAAGCGTCACGCCCCAGACGTGGGACGGGCACGCACATGCGCCGAGATGCTTCTGGGCCATGGGGATGGCCCAGAACCTGGCAACTTCATCAAGCCATTACTACAAGGTGCACGTTGATTCAGGAGGTTTCTACTATGAACGCTACTGTTTCTCGCCGTGGTTTCCTGGGTGCCGCCGGTACCGCCAGCCTGCTCGCCGCTTGCGGCTACAAGGGTTCCGTCGCATGGGCCGACGAGGCCGCTGAGCCCACTTGGACCGACACCGCCGACGTCGTCGTCTGCGGCGCAGGCGGCGCTGGCCTGAACGCCGCCTACCGTGCCCTCGAGCTGGGCGCCTCCGTCATCGTCCTCGAGAAGTCCGGCTTCACCGGCGGCACGCTGCAGTTCTCTGAGGGTGCCTTCCAGGCCGTGTGCGACGACGAGTTCGCCCTCGACGACGGCACCAACCCCGTCACCAAGAACGACTCCATCGAACTCATGCAGCAGTGCTGGCTCGCCATGGCCGACGGCGACTGCGACGAGGACCTCGTGAAGACGCTCGTTGCCAAGTCGGGCGAGGCTCTCGAGTGGGTCAAGAGCTCCTTCGGCTGCGCCGTAGGCGGCACCGCCGGCATCCGCCCCGTTCCCTTCGTGCCGCAGGAGACCATCGCCGACCGCATCATGTACCTGGTGGACCCGGCCGACCCCGAGGGCACCTACGGTCATGGCGGCAAGGTCTGGATGGACAACGCGGCCAAGGCCGTTGAGGACAAGGGTGGCAAGATTGTCCTGAATGCCGAGATCGTCGAGTTCCTGACTGACGAGAACGGCACCGTCAACGGCGTCAAGTGCCTCGACGGTTCCTGCTACAAGGCCGACAAGGGCGTCATCTGCTGCACCGGCGGCATCGACCACAACGAGGTCCTTGCCAAGCACGTGAACCCGCACCACTACTGGATGATGAAGCACCACAACCTCACCATGGTCGACGCCAACACGGGCGAGGGCATCCTGGCCGGCATGGCCCTGGGCGCTCAGACGAGCTTCCACGGCACCGACAACAACCCCAGCTACTTCTGGATTGGCACCAACAAGCACATGATGGACATCATCGCCGTTGGCCCGCGCGGTTACCGCTTCGCCCGCGAGGACACCACCTACGGTTTCTGGAGCCGCTGCCTCTACACCCAGACCCGTCAGGAGGGCGGCATTGACGGCCAGGTTTGGATCGTCTTCGGCGACTCCAACTTCGACGACAACCCCTCGCTTCAGGACGAGGCCCAGGTTCAGGCTTGGTACGACGACGGCACCCTGGTGAAGGGCGAGACCGTGGCCGAACTTGCCAAGAAGACCGGTCTGCCCGAGGTCGGCCTTCAGACCACGCTCGACGAGTGGAAGAAGTGCTGCGAGAACCAGGAGGACCCGCAGTTCGGCCGTACCGACGGCTTCGGCACCATTGACGCACCCTACTACGCGATGAAGCTCATCATGTCCACCACCGGCGCCTTCGGCGGCATGGTCATCGACGAGCAGTGCCACGTGCTCGACTATGAGGGCAACCCCATCCCTCACCTCTTCGCCGCTGGCAACTGCTCCGCTGGCTGGCTGGGCGACTTCTACTACGGCTCGGGCACCTGCCTCATGGCCTGCGCCGCCCTCGGCATGATTTCCGCCGACAACGCCGTCGCCGGCGCCTATGAGTCCGACCCCGTCAAGCCCGGCGCAACCGGCCAGACCGACCTCGAGGCCGCAGCAGCCGAAGAGGCCGACGCCGCTCCTGCCGCTGACGCCAGCGCTGTTGCCGACGGCACTTACACCGCCTCCGGCAAGGGCATCGGCGGCGACGTGCCTGTGACCGTGACCGTCGAGGGCGGCAAGATTTCCGCCGTCGAGGTCGGCGAGAACTCCGAGACCCAGGGCATCGGCTCCAAGGCCATCGAGCAGCTGCCCGACGCCATCGTGGCCGCCAACGGCACCGACGGTGTTGACGCCGTGGCCGGCGCAACCGTCACCTCCAAGGCCATCTTCGACGCAGTGAACAGCGCCCTGGCCAACGCCTAACAGCAACCCCCTGGCGCTCTTAGCCTAACAATCTCCTTCCCAAGCACGAAGCCCTGGGTCGCACGCACACGCGGTCCGGGGCTTTTGCGTTTGAGGGGCTCAGCGCCTGAAGACACCCCTGAAATCAAGCGGAACAGAAATCTCTGAATGCATGCACGAGCTGGTATACTCTGCCCGACGGCAACCCTCAACAAATCGAAACGTCAACTTGTCATGCCCATACATTTAAGAGCACAACAACACTCTGGGGAAAAGTTGGGTGCGCAATGAACACGGAGCAGCTTAGGTACTTCCAGCTTGCATACAAGCAGGGCAGCTTTTCTGCGGCAGCGCGAATGGTTCCTGTTTCTCACCAGGGACTCACAAAGGGCATCCGAAACCTTGAGAGAGAACTGGGAGTGACGCTTTTCGACTACGACTCAGATTCAGGCAGACCTGAACCAACCCCGTTTGCACATGAGCTATACGATTTCGCTGTAGCCTATGAGGCAAACCTACACCTGCTGAACGAATCATTCGAACGACTGCGCAAAGAAAGCCGATACACCGTGCGCCTTGGCTGTTCATTGGGAGTACTCGGAGCATATGGACCAGAGTTGCTTGAAGGCTTCGCTCGAGCGCACCCCAACATTGACGTGCCATATTGGGAATCCAACGACGCCTTATGCGAACAAGGGCTTCTCGAAGGCAAATACGATATGGCACTCTGCGTGTCTCCCATCACAGCGGGCTGCGAAGGGAGGGAACTGTACCGCTCTCCTATGTACTTCTGGCTCAGAGCAGATGACGCGCTCGTAAATACGGTGCTTCTGCGCGACGGCAAGTTGCATGCCGAGGATCTTGCTGGGCGTGATGTCGCCATACCCGGAACAGGCTTCAAGTGTTTGGAGCATCTTCGTCGCCATGTAAGCAGCAACGGGTATGAGCTGGGTCACATTTTTGATATGAGCGAGATTTTCCAGCTCTATGGGTATGCACTTGACGGGCGTGGGCTTGGATTCTCCAATGGCACGCTCGTTGATTTGCCCGTTTTCCAATCGAATGCTCAAATTGTAGCGTT
>JAHZHK010000173.1:3610-4149 GCA_019420325.1 Coriobacteriaceae bacterium
ATGGTCTCTCTTGGGGCTTCAGCATAGAACGTCTCTCCACCCATGTTCTAGGCGACGCTGAACAGCTTTTCTGGAACTGGTGCTGCGCCGTCGCCCGCGATTTGGCAGGCAATACTCTCAACAAGAACGACAGTCTCACATAACCCCTCATCCAACGCAAAAGGGCGCCCCGCATTACCGGGACGCCCCTTTGCGCGCAGATGTTACTTAACGCGAGTCCTTACAAGGTTGAACGGCCAATGCCTCCACCGACAGGCATGTTGAGGTTGTAATCGGCAATCTCATCGTCGGTACCGCCGGCTGCCTCAATACCAGCAATGCGACCAAAGGTAAGGCAACGGCCGTGGTTGATGCCGGGGCAGATGGTGGGATAGTCACCCGAGCCATGGAAGTCACCGGCGTTGGTGCCGCAAACAAGCAGGCCGGGAATAACCTCGTCATTGGCATCAAGCACATGACAGGTCTCATCGCAATGCAGACCGCCAGAAGCGGAAAGGAGCGTGGCCTTAAGAGCACCAGCATAGAAGGGCGGCTCCTCA
>JAHZHK010000174.1:0-314 GCA_019420325.1 Coriobacteriaceae bacterium
CCATTTTTAACTGCCTTACATATTTGGCCCGTTCGTCTAGCGGTTTAGGACATCGCCCTCTCAAGGCGGAGATCACCAGTTCGAATCTGGTACGGGCTACCAAACATTCACAGGCCATCGGTAATCCCGGTGGCCTGTTTTGTTATAGTCTCCCTATCTTTCCTGAGTGCGCTGCGGAGGCGATATGACCCAGTCTCACATTCAATTGAACGCTCCGGCTCCTCGAGGAAAACGCCCTCGAAAACAGCGCAGCGAGAAATCAGGCGTTAAATCGGGAGTCCTGTTTATTTTTGTTGTTGCCGTTGGATTTGCCA
>JAHZHK010000174.1:324-4123 GCA_019420325.1 Coriobacteriaceae bacterium
ATTTGCCATTTGGCTTTTTGCATCGGGCACGGCTGGAGAATTTTTTGACGCGCTGAAGGAAGCGAACCTCCCTTGGATTTTCTTGGGGGCACTTTTCTTCTGCGCGTTTTTTGGTCTCGATATGGTTTGCTATCGTGTTGCCGCACGTCTCACCGACTCATATTTGGGCTTCAAAGACCTTTTGAGCGTTGCAGCGGCGGGTATTGTGTTTGGATTTCTTACGCCCGGTCAGTCTGGAGCCGCACCGGCCCAGATTGTGCGTTTGAGCCAGGTAGGGCTCAAAGTGGGGGACGCCACGGCGTTGCAGCTCACCAAGTTCTTTATATATCAGGCGGCAGTCACCGTTTTCGGTGCCGTTGTTCTTTTGACTCGCACTTCCTATTTTGTCGAGCGGTTCGGCGACATCGTGCTTGTCTGTGTGCTGGCATTTGGCATTCATGTTGCAATCATGCTTGGCCTGATTGCCATGGTGTTTTTTCCCAATGCCGTGCGCAAGGTCTGCCATCTGCTCGTGCGCCTTGGATCGGGCAAGCTCCACCTTATCAAAGACCCTCAGGCCATGCATGACCGCGTTGACGCGGAGGTCGACGGGTATGCCGGCGCCGTGCATCAGGCAATTCGACAAGGCAAGGTGGTGGGCCTGGCAATTGCCATCAACGTTGGCCAGCTTGCCTGTCTGTACTGCATCCCCTTTTGCGTTTTGCGCGCTCTGGGCGTGACCGACATCGATTTCCTAACGGCGATGTGTGCCTCGGCGTTCATTCAGCTCATTATGACCGCCGTGCCCCTGCCGGGCGGTACAGGCGGCGCAGAGGCGGGCTTCGTGCTTTTCTTCAAGCCTGAACTGGGGGCCATGACTACGGCTGCCGTGGTTCTCTGGCGCGCCCTTTCGTTCTATCTGCCCATCGTGTGCAGCTTGCCCCTTCTGGGCTTGCGCAGCCGTCCGTTTGTGGCGGTGAGAGGCACAGGGGCTACTCACCCAGACCAAGCGTTCACGACACCTGATGCCGACAAGGTGATACGTTCGGACTAGTTTTCATTTGGGTAACAAAAAAGGCCGGCAGACGCAGTTGGTTGCGTCTGCCGGCCTTTTTTGTTTCGGCCTGTCTGCCCGTGGTTGTTTGTGCGATTACTCGCTACTCGCCGGCCAGGGGCATGGCGGCGTCGATGCGTGCGAGCGCGACATCGCGGCCAAGCAGCTCCATGGACTCGCCCAGGGGCGGGGAGACCTGGTTGCCGCACTCTGCGACGCGCAGCGCCTGGAACACCTTCTTCTTGGAAAGGCCAAGCTTCTCGGGAAGGACCTCGATGGCCGCGTCGATGTTGGCGGCAGTCCATGCGTCCTGCGTGACGCCCTCCAGGGCCTCTTTGAGGGCAACGAGAACCGGGCGGACGCCCTCCTTCGCAAGGTTCTTGTTGACCGAAGACTCATCGTAGACAAGCTCGCCAAAAAGGAACCTCGCCTTGTCCACGACGTCGCCCATGAGGCGCGTGCGGGGCTTGAGGATGGAAGAGAGCAGGTCGAACCAGGCGGGCTTGCCCTCATAGGCATCCTGCTCCACCAGGCCGGCCTTAGCCAGCTCGGGCACGAGGACGCGGCGGGAGAACTCCTCGTCGCTCATTTCCATGAGGTAGGTGGCGTTGATGGAGATGAGCTTCTCCTCGTCCATCTGAGAGGGGTTCTTGGAGATGCGGTCCAGCGAGAAGGTCTCGCAGATCCTCTCGGGCGAGATGACCGTGGTGGTGCCGTCAAGCGACCAGCCGAGCAGGGCGAGGTAGTTGACGGTGGCCTCGGGCAAAAAGCCGCGGTCGCGGTACTCCTCGACGCTCGTGGCGCCGTGGCGCTTGCTGAGCTTCTTGCCGTCGGAGCCCAGAATCATGGAGAGGTGAGCGAAGGTGGGAACCTTGTAGCCGAGGGCCTCGAACACGAGCACCTGGCGCGGGGTGTTGGAGAGGTGGTCGTCGCCGCGGATGATGTGGGTCATGCCCATTTCACCGTCGTCGACAACGGTCGCGAAGTTGTAGGTGGGCGTGCCGTCGGAGCGCATGAGGACCATGTCGTCAAGCTCCTTGGCGTTGAACACGCACGGGCCGTGCACGATGTCGTTCACCACGACGTCGCCGCGGTTCTCGGGAACCTTGAGACGCCACACGTGGGGCTCACCGGCGTCGATGCGGCGCTGGGCCTCGGCCGGGTCGATGTTGCGGCAGGTGCGCTGATAGCCCTGGAACGAGTCGCCACGCTCATGGGCGGCGTTGCGGGAGGCCTCGAGCTCCTCGGCCGTGCAGAAGCACGGATAGGCGTTGCCCGAGTCGATGAGCTTCTGGAGCGCCTGCTGATAGTTCTCCTTGCGCTGCGTCTGATAGTAGGGGCCAAAATCGCCGCCCACCTCGGGGCCCTCGTCCCAGTCGAGGCCAAGCCACTTGAGGGAGCGCAGGATCTGGTCGGTGTTCTCCTGGGTGGAGCGCTCCGGGTCGGTGTCGTCGATGCGAAGAACGAAAGTGCCGCCGTTGGCGCGGGCGAAAGCCCAGTTGTAAATGGCCACGCGGGCGCCGCCGATGTGCAGGCGGCCGGTGGGGGAGGGTGCGAAGCGCACTCGAATCTGGTCGGACAAGGCATGCTCCAATCTTATCGTCCGTACCGTGCAATACAAACGTGGCAAGTATACGGCTCTAACTGCGGTTTGACGGCCGGAGTGTTCATCTCTATCGAGTCGATATGATGCGTGTGTGACAGTAATTTGAAGTTGTGATTAAAAAAACTGACTCCAAGTCAAATTCTTGCAAAAGGGGGAGGAAGAGAGGGATAATCCCCCGGTCAAACAGTGGGATAGGTCTGTCCGTTTTTGTCATTACGGATAGGCTCCTCAAGAGAAAAGGTTAGAGGTGAAACATGACAAAGGTAGTGCTTCCCGAGGTAGGCGAGACGTTCATCTCCGCGCGGGGGCTCACGCAGAAGACGCCGATGCGAACGACGTACCAAAACGTCGACCTCGACATCAAACGAGGGTCGCTCGCGTCGATTGTGGCAGAGGACCGAAGGGGCAAGACGGAGCTCTTGCTCACGCTGGCCGGCCACATGCGACACACGTCGGGCAAACTCTCGGTGGCTGGTTTGGAGTTGCCTAAAAACGAGGCTGCCATCAGGCGCATCGCGGGCATGGGCTTCTTCGAGGAGGTCAACGAGGTTCAGCCTTTGCTGAGCCTGCGCGCGGTAACGTCTGCAGAGCTTAACCTTCAAGGTAAGCCTTCGGGTCCAAAGGCAACCCTGGAATATCTTGAGGCTTGGGGCTTTGCCGACAGGGCGAAGGTCAAAACTGAAACCCTCGATAAGTACGATAGGGTTTGCTTTGGTATCGCTCTGGGCCTTGTGGGCGATCCGGCCCTGCTCGTGGTCGATGACATTGAGGGCGATCTCACGCTTGCCCAGGGCAAGGAAATCATGGATAGGCTGCGTCGTGTGGCCCACGAGCAGGGTGTTACGGTCGTTGTGGCGTGTACCGACTATGCCCTGGGCAAAGTGGCCGACGTGGCCATTCCGATCAGCGACGCCGCTCGTGGCCAGATGGCGGCGGCAGGGGAGGTGGTCATGAATGCGTAACCCCTTCCGCGGCATGCGCTTCGCGCTGCTCGATTTTAAGAACGCCAGGGGATCCACGATCATGAAGGTGGCCATGACGGCCATCGCCCTCGTGCCTCTGCTGTATGGCGCCCTGTACCTGTGGGCCTTCTACGACCCGTACGGAAACGTGGACAAGATCCCGGTTGCTGTTGTCAACCTCGATGAGGGGGCCGAACT
>JAHZHK010000175.1:0-1734 GCA_019420325.1 Coriobacteriaceae bacterium
ATACCCTTCATAACGGTATAGGTGCCCGCCTGAAGCGCGCCCTCGGCACCCTGGGCGGCAACAGCCTGGATGAAGGCCGTCGTGGAGGCAATGACGCCCTCGTCACGCAGCAGGCGCGAGATGTCGCCCGTGCCGTAGCCGTTGGGAATGTCGACCGTGGTCTCGGCCTGCTCCTGCTCGATAACGGCGATTTTCTCGGAGCACTGCGAAGCGTTGACGACCACGATGACGACCACGACGGCGAAGAAGCACACAAGGCCGATGAACGCGACCTTGAGGGGCATGCCTTTATGCGGAGCATGGCGCTTGCGCGTCGCTTCGTCGGAGTACGAGGTCTTTATGCGCTCCATGGGTTGCGCGTTGTTCGCAATGCCGGACCCCGTGGACGCATTGTCCTTCAGCGAGGAGGGATCAAACGGTTGAAGGCTCATGCGATTCCCATCGTGTCGTTCTTCTTGACATCAAGCCATACCTGCAGGAACAGGGAGGCTGCCACACTGTCGACCTTGCCGCGCATCTGCTTTTCATTGAGACCCTGCTCGCGCAGGATGCGCTTGGCCTCGCTGGAAGTGAGGCGCTCGTCGACGAACTCGACCTCGAGGCCGAGACGCTGTGCGATTTGCTGGCCAATCTCGGTGAGCTTCTGGGCCTGGGGGCCAGGCTCGCCCTGCATGGTGAGCGGCCTACCCACCACAAGGACGTCGGGCTCGTGGTCTTCCACCACACGCCTGAAACTGGGCGCATGGGAGAAGACCTCGTGCGCAGGCAGCACGCACACAGGCATTGCGATGCCAGTGCGCGTGCTGCCGCACGCCACGCCCACGCGAGCGTCACCTATGTCGAGCGCGAGGGCCTGCAAAGCTAGTTGCCTGCCGTGAAGAGCTCGCGGGCGAGCTTCAGGGCCTCGTCAATGCCTGCGGCGTCCTTGCCGCCGGCCTGGGCCATCTGGGGACGACCGCCGCCGCCGCCCTTGATGGCATGAGAGATGGTCTTGATGACCTTGCCAGCGTTGAAGCCCGCCTCAACAGCCTCGTCGCTGCCTGCGGCGAGCAGGATGGGGGCGCCGGACTCGTTGACGCTGGCGAAGACGCAGGCACCGGGAGCGGAGAGCTTGCCGCGCACGAGGTCCCACTCGCTGCGCAGGCCCTCGGCGTCAAGACCATCGAAACGGGCGACGCACACGGGGTAGCCAGCGTCGATCACGCCGGCAAGTGCCTCGTCGACCATGGCGGCCACAGAGGCGGCCTTGGCCTTCTTCTCGGCGTCCTCGAACTGCTGGATGGTGGCAAGGTTGTCCTCAACGCGCTTCACAACCTCGCCAGGAGTGACCTTGAGCAGATCGGCGGTAGCCTTGAGGCTGGCCTGCTGCTCGTTGAGGAAGGCAAGAGCGTCGAAGGAGGTCACAGCCTCGATGCGGCGCACGTTGGCTGCGACGGAACCCTCGGAGACGATCTTGACCAGGCCGCACTCGGCGGAGTTGGCCACATGCGTGCCACCGCACAGCTCGCGAGAGAATCCCTCGACGTCGACGACGCGCACCTCGGAGCCGTACTTCTCACCGAAAAGCGCGGTGGCGCCGCTGGCGCGGGCCTCGTCGATGCTCATGACACGCGTGGTCACAGGCAGGGCGGCCATGATCTTCTCGTTGGCGATGCGCTCGACCTCGGCAAGCTCAGCGGCGCTCACAGCCTGGAAGTGTGTGAAGT
Source organism: Coriobacteriaceae bacterium (assembly GCA_019420325.1). GTDB lineage: Bacteria > Actinomycetota > Coriobacteriia > Coriobacteriales > UMGS124 > UMGS124. The sequence goes on from JAHZHK010000175.1 coordinate 1,707, forward strand.
CAAAGCGCAAACGCGAAGGCTCCACGAG
>JAHZHK010000175.1:1756-4087 GCA_019420325.1 Coriobacteriaceae bacterium
CATGGGTGCCGAGCACCTGGCGCAGGGCGGCGTGCAGGATGTGCGTGGCGGTGTGGTTGCGGGAGATGCGGGTGCGGGCCATCGTGTCGATGGCGGCGGTGCACTCGTCACCGGCATTGACGGTGCCGTTGAGCACCTGGCAGTGATGGACGGTGAGGACCTTCTCGGCATAGGTGGTGCCCAGAACCTGGAGCTTGAAGCCGTCGGCCTCGATGAAGCCGGTGTCGCCGCACTGGCCACCCATCTCAGCGTAGAAGGGGGTGCGCTCGAGCAGGACGTCGACCTTGTCGCCGGCGCTTGCGCTCTCGACGCTCTTCTCGTCGGCAACGAGGGCGCGCACGACGGTGTCGCAGGAGTCCTCGGTGTAGCCCACGAACTCGTCAGACTTGAACTTGTCGGCAAGGGCCACCCACACGGTGTCGAACTTGCCCCACACGACGTCCTTCACCTGCGAGCGGGCGCGCTGACGCTGGGCATCCATCTCGACCTTGAAGCCCTCGAGGTCGACGGTGTGGCCGGCAGCCTCGGCGATCTCGACGGTGAGGTCAATCGGGAAGCCGTAGGTGTCATGCAGCTTGAAAGCGATGGCGCCGGGCACCTGGGCGCCGGCCTCGAGGTCGGCAAGGACCTCGTCGAGGTAGGACTGACCGGTGCGCAGCGTCGAGGAGAAGCGCTCCTCCTCAGACTTAACGATACGGTGGATGAGCTCGGAGTTCTGCGCGATCTCGGGATAGGCGGAACCCATCGCGGCGATGACCTCGTCGATGTAGTTGGCCATGAAGGTGCCCTCGACGCCGAGCATGCGCGCATGGTAGACAGCGCGGCGCAGCAGGCGGCGAAGGACATAGCCGCGACCCTCGTTGGAGGGCAGGATGCCGTCGCCGATCATGAACGTAACGGCGCGGGAGTGGTCGGCAAGGATGCGCAGGCTCATGTCAGACTTGGGGTCCTCGCCGTACTTCTTGCCGGTGAGGCGCTCGCCCAGCTCAATGAGGCTGTGCATGAGGTCGCCGTCGTAGTTGGCCGACTTGCCCTGCATGATGGCCGTGATGCGCTCAAGGCCCATGCCCGTGTCGATGTTGCGGTGGGGCAGCTCAGGCATGGAGCCGTCCTCCTGGCGGTCGTACTGGGTGAACACCAGGTTCCAGAACTCCAGGTAACGGTCGCAGTCGCAGCCGGGCGCGCAGTCGGGGCTGCCGCAGCCGACTTCGGGGCCCTGGTCGTAGTAGATCTCCGAGCACGGGCCGCAAGGACCGGTGGGGCCGGCGGCCCAGAAGTTGTCGTCCTCGCCCAGGCGGGAGATGTGCTCCTCGGGCACGCCGAGGCTCCTCCAGATGTCATGAGCGTCGTCGTCATCGGTAAAGATGGTGAAGTAGAGCTTGTCAAGCGGCAGGCCCAGGTACTTGGGCGAGGTGATGAACTCGAAGGCCCACTCGCAGGCCTGGCGCTTGGTGTAGCCGCCGAAGCCGAAGTTGCCCAGCATCTCGAAGAAGGAGAGGTGGCGGCCGTCCTTGCCGATGTTGTCGATGTCATTGGTGCGCAGGCACTTCTGGCAAGAGCAGGCGCCGATCTCGGCCATGGTCTTCTTGCCAAGGTAGTACTGCTTGAACTGGTTCATGCCTGCGTTGGAAAGCAGCAGCGACGGGTCGTCGGGGATGAGCGACGACGACTGGACGCGGCGGCAGCCCTTCTCTTCGAAGAAGGACAGGAAGAGCTCGCGAATCTCGGCGGACTTCAAGGGAAACTCCTTTGCTTACACGGTAGCGGCGTGTGGCCGACAAATCAGAGATTGACGTATCTTACGCCGAAGGGTCGATATCTTTGCGCATGCGTTCAAGCGTCTTGTGCAAAAGCCTTGAAACCTGCACCTGACTCATGCCCATGCGATCCGCAATCTGGGACTGAGTGAGCCCCTCGACGAAGCGCATCTCGACAAGGGCGCGCTCATTGGGCTCGAGCTTGGCAAGGGCCCCGGAGAGGACCATCTTGTCGTCAAGCGAGGCGAGGTCGGTGTCGACAGTGCCGAAGCGGTCGATGATCGAGGGCGCGTCGTCGTCGCCAGAACCGGGGGACTCCAAGGGCACGCTCGCGTAGGCCTCGGAAGACTCCATAGCCTCGAGCACCTCGTCGACGGAAACGTCCAGGTAATTGGCAATCTCCTCGACGGAGGGCGTACGCTGGTTGCGCTGGGTGAGGGCCTCATTGGCCTGGTTCACCTTTGCAGAGAGCTCCTGCAGGCGGCGCGGCACGCGTACCGACCAGCCCTTGTCGCGGAAGTGACGCTTAATCTCACCGAGAATGGTGGGCGTGGCATAAGTGGTGAACTCAAGG
>JAHZHK010000176.1:0-1765 GCA_019420325.1 Coriobacteriaceae bacterium
CGCATCACGGTGCTCGTGGACAAATACGACGAGACGCTCGACGACCACGCCGCGCGCCTCGCCGCCCTCGAATCGATCCCGGCGAGGCGGTGGGAGCAGATCGCCAACTACACGCTGACCGCCGCGCTCGGCGCTGCCGCCGGGATCGTACTCGCCCACTTCGGACTCTAAGGAGCCTACATGAACGACAATGCGAAACAATGGCTGCGGGCCGCAGCCATCCGCGCCGCCAAGACGGCTGCGCAAGCTGCCATCGGCACCATCGGGGCCTCGACGGCACTCGGTGCCGTGGACTGGCCGCTGGCCGCATCGGCAGCGGCTCTCGCTGCAATTGCCTCCCTGCTGACCAGTATCGGAGGCCTTCCTGAAGTAGACGGGGGATCAACCCTTCCGTCGCTCGCGAAAGGAGGCGAGTGACATGGCCGCGTCGAACGAGGTGGCCGCGCACATCATGGAGCACCTGGTGGCCCATGACGGCGACGGCGGCCACGGGTACAGCCAAGGGTCGAACCGCTGGGGCAACGGCGTACTGGAAACACTGGAGATCGACGGTCACGCCTATCGCTTCGCGGGGGGCGACCGCGATTGCTCCTCCGGCGTTATCAGCGCCTACGAGGCGGCCGGAGTGGATTGCGGGGGCGCCACTTACACCGGCAATATGCGCGTTCGCCTGTGCAGCACGGGCAACTTCGAGTGGAAGCCGATGAGCTACACCGCGCAAAGAGGCGACATCTACTTGAACGAGCGGAGCCACACCGCACTATGCAAGTCGGCCGTACCCGACATGCTCATGCAGTTCAGCATCGACGAGAACGGCGGCATCATTGGCGGCCGCGAGGGCGACCAAACCGGAAGCGAGTCTAACACGCGACCCTACTACGACTACCCTTGGGACGGCATACTGCGCTTCGTTGGGGAAGGAGGCGCGCCTGCGCAGGGATCTCAGAGCAGCACGATACCGGACATTCGCTACCGTGCCTGCTCGCAAGCCCAAGGTTGGCTTCCGGAAATGGTAAACCACTTCGACCCCTCGGGCTCGGGCGACGACTACGCCGGCGACGGTTCCCCCATCGTGTACCTGGCGGTGGACATGCCGGGTTGGTACCAGGCGCGCACGCAGTCGTCTGGCTGGCTCCCACCCGTACGCGGCTACGACGCCGATGACCTGGAGTACGGCTGCGCGGGAGACGGAACGCCCATCACCGGCATCCGCTGCTACTATGAAACTCAAAACCCCGCGGCCACCGGCTGGCTCGCCATCGAGTACGCCGTTGCGAACGTCGGCTGCGGGTTCCTGCCGAGCATGCGCGACTTGGCGGACACGGGCGGGTCGACCGACGACTACGCGGGCAACGGTGGCGTTATCAGCGCCTTCAGGGCCAGAATCGTCCGAGTGTAGGCCCTTATGGACGCCTACGATATCGCCTTGCTCATGGCCAACCAAGACCCCAGCAGGCCTTTGAAGATGCGCTATGGGACGGTGGCCGACAACACAGGAAGCCTGCTGCAGGTCGTCCCCGACGGGCAGACCGAAACGACGCCTGTGGTGAAATGCTGCCATCCCTTGAAGGGCGACCGTGTGATCCTGCTGGTAAACGGCACCGAATGGCTCGCCATTTCCGTAATCGGTGGCGAAAGCGCCCCGCCCCGCGTGGGACAGCCGTTTATTACCGCCGCAAGCGAGGACCCTCACATTGTTTGGCCGAATACCAGATGGCGCAAGCTGGAAGACAGGTTCATCCTAGCGTCCGGGATGCATTCCCGA
>JAHZHK010000176.1:1775-4041 GCA_019420325.1 Coriobacteriaceae bacterium
TTTGGCTGAAGTGCCTGCTCACGACCACAAGCCAAACGTTTGGGATGCTGTCATTGCACCCGGTTACTGGCAAGGAACCATTTCTGCGAGTACCGTTACAACAGGAGGAAATCTAGAAGCCTACAACAATATCAACAGGAATACCCAAGACTACCCGACGACTTCCTCAGGAGGGAGCCAGCCTCACAACAACATGCCGCCTTACGAGGTATTCGATATCTGGATTCGCATTGAATGATCAAACTGGCTGGGCCACCAGGATTCGAACCTGGATAGCTGGTACCAAAAACCAGAGTCCTGCCGTTGGACGATGGCCCAGTCTCGGAAACGCCCGCCGCAACCCGGAGCAGATGGCGGGCACGCACCGATGCTTTCAGCCGGCATCGGCAAGTCACAAGCGCGTCTGGTGATTTTACCTGTTAAGCAAAGGCTTGGCAATGGCCGGTTATCCGGCCATTGCCAAGCTGCAGCCTCGAGTCAGCGAGCGCACTGAAGATTACTGGCGCTCCATCTTCACGGTAGTCGTCGTTCCCAGGGCCGATGCCTCGTAGCTGAGGATGCCGTTCTCGTACGTGAACGTCTTGGTCTCGTCTCCCGAGGCGAGCAGGGCGTTCGCGGTCTTGGAGGTATCGTTGACAGAATCCCACGTGTAGCTCTCCGTCGCCTCGGTCGGCGCCTCGTACGTGCCTGACCAGTAGAGCGACTTCGTATCTCCGCCATCGCTCACCCAGTTGGTCTCGATAACGTTGTCCTGAATGGTAGCCTCCTGGTAGCTGTCCTCGGACTTGGAGTTGACCTGCTTCCACTCGCCGCTCAGGTCGAGCGGCTTCTTCTGCTCTTCCTGCTGGGGCGCATCGGACGTCGAGCCGTCGGATCCGCCCGAGGCTCCTCCCCCGCATCCGAACAGGAACAAAGCCAATGTTCCGCACAGGGGTTATAGGACAGAATGTGTGTCCGCAATCATATGCTTTCCCCAGGTAGAGACATATAAATCACGTCGATAAGTTGGCTCGCTCCAACTTTTCACTCGGACAGAATGTGTGTCCACTTTCCTATTGACGCGCCTGTTCGGGCAAGCTTTCTCGAAGAAGAAGTTGTTCGAGGACAGGAAGAGCGAGTGGATAATCCGATCTGCAGCGCATGCGGCTCAACGATGAAGCGTAACGGACACACGAGTTCAGGGGCCACCAGATGGCGATGCAAGGGATGCGGCGCATCCCTGACGCACAGGATCGATAACGCTGCGAAGCGCCTCGCGGAGTTCCTCGACTGGCTCATGGGGAAGGGCGCGCAGGCCGATCTCCCCGGCGAGGGCCGCACGTTCAGGAGGCGCACCTCTGAGTTCTGGAGCATATGGCCCATCGCCCCCTATACCGGTGAGGTCTTCGACGTCGTGTTCCTGGACGGACTTTGGGTCGGACGCGACGCGGTCGTGCTCATGGCGTGCACCAAAGAGCATGTGGTCGCATGGCATCTGGCGCAGAGCGAATGTGCCGAGGCATGGGCGGCCCTCATGATGCGCATGCCCGCGCCCGTCATGGCGGTGACAGACGGCGCCCCCGGGTTCGCCAAGGCAGCCCGTGCGATATGGCCTGCCACGCGCATCCAGAGATGCGTCTTCCATGCCTTCTGCCAGGTTAGGAGGTGCACCACAAGCAGGCCGAAGCTGGATTGCGGAATCGAGCTCTACGGCATCGCCCGCCGCCTCCTCAAGGCCAAGGACGCCGATTCTGCGGCTGCATGGCTTGCCGACTATGCCGGATGGTGCGCGAAGTGGGACCGGTTCTTGCGGGAGTTCACGCTGAAGGACGGTCGCAGGCAATACGTCCACGAGCGCCTGCGAAAGGCGCGCCATGGTCTGAGCAAGCTCGTGCGCTCAGGCGAACTGTTCACCTTCGTGGAGATGGCAGAGGAGCGGGACGGCCTATGGGATTCCACCAACAACATGATCGAAGGCGGGGTGAACGCGCGCCTTCGCGAGATGCTGCGGGTGCATCGAGGACTCTCGACGATAAGGCGCATCAAGGCGATCTTCTGGTGGTGCTACCTGCACACAGAGAAACCCCTGCCTCCAGCTGAGATCCTGCGCGTCATGCCGACAGATGATCAAGTGGACGGATTATTCGCATCGGCCTCCAGCAAGCGCAATCGAAACGACAGAGCACCTGAGGAATACGGTTCGGGAATCGTCTGGAGCGAGTTCCACATGCCCGCTGAGCACCGACAGTGAATAATCGGAGCGGACACACATTCTGTCCTATAACCC
>JAHZHK010000177.1 GCA_019420325.1 Coriobacteriaceae bacterium
GCGTGAGGTTCCGCTTCGAGCAGACCGTCAACAGCACCGTCGTCGTCTTCGAGCGCCCAGGGTCGCAGGTGACGGTTGCGGAAGACGGTTCCGCTAGCGGAGATGGGGAGAGAAGTGTCATAACCGATACAGCGTGGAACGTTCCATTGGGAGACTTGAGCAAGAACGAGCGTAGGGCCATGGAGCTCGCCGCCACTAACGGGAACGTAACGACGAGGGCGCTGGCCGATGATGCACAAGTGACCAAGCGCACAGCGTCAACCACACTGAGAAGGCTGGCCAAGCAAGGCCTGCTGGAATGGATTGGCAAGGGACCGAGCGATCCCGGCCAATTCTACAGAATTCCACGCTAGCTCACGAACATTTCGTAGCTACCCCGAAAAATTTCGTAGCTACCCCGAAAAATTTGAGCCGAAAGGCATGCTTGACTAAACACAGACTCCTTACCTCAGCCCATATCGCATCTACGCACCCAGGCGCATCAACTCCAGGAACAAAGCCGTCAGCTTCGCAGTGCGGAAGGTGGCCCGTGACGAGGTGTCATTCGCAAGCGGCTTTCCCGTGACCACGCCGGAAAGGACGATTTTCGACCTCGTGGCAGATGACGAGGACCCATACCTCGACGACCCCGCGGCCACACCGACCTGCTCCTGGGCGTGTCGCTGGCCCTCTTCCAAACCAAGGGTCCCGACTTCATCGCACAGCAAGGGTATAGGGAGAAAGAAAGCAAAAGCGCCCGTAAGTTAAAGTCCTACTGGGTATCGCACCGAAAACTGGTTCAGATACAACAGGGAACGCAGGCCATCATAAGGTTGCATCCCCTGTTGTATCGCTATCGTCAAGCACGTCTCACGAAATAGAGCGGTACCCCTCTGTGGCCCAGCCCACCCGCCAACGGCGACGCAATGCGATTGTTTACCATCCAAACACAATGCCCATGACAATCGCAACAACAAAGCAAGCGACAGCGACCAAAATGGGCAAAGTGACGGGCGTCTTTCTCGATGCATCACTACGGCCGACGACATAGGAGAGCAGCGCAACAAGAGCAGCGAAACTACCCACAGTCACCAGGTTGATGGTAACAAGAGTCCCCAACCCCGACCCTGCGGCAGCCATGTTGACATTAACAAGCGTGAAAATAGCCGCAAAGACGGCCATGATTGCCATCACGTTGCCGTAAATATGGCGTTCCAAATCCTTGAGCTCATCTTTCTTTTCCTCAAGGCGGCGAATCTCGGGCTCGTAAATGTCCTTGTACGTCCCCATCCCCGCATAATCCATTTCGTCGGAAAACGCCCCGACGTAAGGCTTTGTCGCCGGGCGATCCAAACGCTCGAACACAATCTGCGCAATACCTCTCGAGGCGGAGAGCTCTATAGCGTCGCCACTCACGTTCGTCACGCGAGAAAACACGCGCGTCTTGTGACCCGGAAAATACAGAGGGGCGTCCAGCGTAAGTCCCTGCCTAATCCGGGAATTTTTAAGAAGCACCCGGGCAGCCACGTCCCCTGGCAGCGCAATCGTCTCAACTGTGGCAACAAAAACCGACTCACCAGGCTTCAACAAGCATTCATCTTCATGTGCGCCTCGTTCAGAAACAAAGTACTTGGTGCGCAAGTCATATGAAACGGGACCGACAAACCCAGCCTCATCACTGACATCTGCATTCAAGAGGACGCCATCGGCAACCAGCTGCTTAATCTCACTATCACACAGAAGCATAGAGGCCTCCAACCAATCGACGTATGTCGGGAATTGTAGCGCGATTGTTTCGAAGCGCACCCGACAATCCACACCATCACGACACGTCACGCAGGCGTCACGTAGACTTTGGCAAGCAGCACGGGACCTTGCGTACCGCGCAAAACCGATGACTTTGGGGGCGAAGTAATCCTGCCGCCGCCGCTGTGGGGCAAGCAGGGCCGTGAACCGCTGGTCGCCCCGCCAATGGTTACGGACACCGATGCAAGCAAGGGCGGACCGGACTGGGCCGACCCCTCAAAATGGTCCATCCAGCACGTTCGTCAAACAGTCGTGCTCAATGGACCAAAACAAGCTCGAAAAGCTGCCAGAAATGGTCCATTCAGCACGCATGGGCCCACCATCATGCTGAATGGACCAGATAGAAGTCGGCAGCGCGCCTTCCAAGGTGCCAGAGCCACATGCTCGATCAGTCAACGAGAAGCCCTGGTTCCAGGTTTGTCAATATGGAAGTTCGAACGCTTGGCTATGACACAGTACCCACCGGTATGAAAAAGGCGAGGTACGTACCTCGCCATTCAGACACCTGTGGGACTTACCGCCCCTTCGGTTGGACAGGGTTATCGCACATAGGGCTGCAATTCTTCAAGTCCCTCCATCGAACACGCGAACAAGCCATACGGGCCCATCCAGACCGCCGGAAAGAGCGCCGCGCATCAACAGGCAACGGAGTTCGCAATTGCCGCGCCCTGCACACCCGCCGCGCCCCGCCTCTCCTACCGGTAGCCCTGCACCGTCGGGGGGATGCGCACGCTCAGCTCCTGGGCGGCCTCGGGCGGGACGGTCACGTTGAACGTTATCTCCGCGGGCGCGCCGATCTGGACGTGGGCCTCGCCGCACACCACCTGCAGCCCCTTGTAGGTCTTGTCGTCGGCGAGGTCGACCTGCCCGTTGTGGCCCGTGACCTCGATGCGGCCGCCGGCCGGCGCGTAGAGGTTGAGCACCTCGAGCATGTCGTCCTCGGAGATCTTCGCCGGGTTGCCGCCCGTGATGTTTGCGTTGCTCGCCTCGAGCTCCTCGGGCGTCATGGCGTTGGCGAGCCGCAGGCTGCAGGGGCACGTCCTCGAGCCGTCGGCGTTGCTCGCGGCCTCGCCCATGGAGAAGTCGAGGTCGAGGTACCACTCGAACTTCGACCAGGAGCCGTTGTTGAGGTAGACGCCGAGCTGGGGCGCGGCGGGGTCGAGGGACACCTCCCCCGAGGCCCCGAGCCCCTCGATCGCGGCCTGCTCGTCGGCATTGGCGCTCCACATGAGCAGGTTTCCGCCGTCGATGCCTCGCCTCACGGCCTGCAGCAGGGCCCCCGGGTCCATGGAGGGGACGCCCCCCATGATGCAGTCGAGGGCCGCCGAGGCCGCCTCGGCGAAGTAGGCGTCGGTGGCCGCGTAGTCGTCGAGGTTCCTCCAGTACGTGTCGTGCATGAGCACGCGCACGGTGCTCTCGCCGTCGAGCACGGTGCCGTCGCTCGTCTGGGTCCCGCGCGTGAGCCCCATGAGCATCTGCAGGAAGATGGGGTCGATCGCGACGAATCCGTCCACGTGCTCTCCGTTGGTGGCGGACCACAGCTGGCTGAAGATGTCGCACACGCGGGGGAAGTCGGGGATGCAGTTGACGTTGACCGACATGTAGCCCACCGACCTGCTGTAGAGCGCGACCTCCTCGTCGGTCAGGGGCACGCACATCGCCTCGTCGTCGCCCGGGTTCATGAAGTTCCTGACCCCCTCGACCTCGCCCAGGCTGACGAGGCCGTCCTTCGCCGCGACGCGGCAGCACTGGCCGGGAAGGCCGCCCGTGGAGCGGATCTCCACGCTGTTCTGCGCGAGCACGCCGTACACGCGCTCCCCCTCTGCGCCCAGGAGCCCTGGGAGCACCCCGAGCAGGCCGGCGGCCTCGTCCAATTCGCCCGCCAGGGGGGCGAGCTTCTCCCTGGCCATGTCCACGGCCTCGGTGAGCTGGGCGACGTGCGTCTCGCCCATGCCGCCGACCGTGGAGGCGGCCTCGGCGAGCACGGGGGCCGCCTGCCTGACGGCGTCGGCCACGGCCCGGATCGCCGCGACGTCGAACCGGACCCGGTCCGAGCCCTCCGCGACGACGAGCTTGTCGAGCTCGACGGCGGAGAGCGCCTGGGACACGGGCACGAGGGCGCCGTCCACCAGGCCGGCGAGCACGTCCACGAGGGCGCGCGCCGCCTTGACGTCCTGGCCCAGGACGGGGATCCACTCGGCGACGCCCCACAGGGGCCCCTGCATCTGCGACCGGAGGTCCGAGACGGCGGC
>JAHZHK010000178.1 GCA_019420325.1 Coriobacteriaceae bacterium
GTGAGCTGCCTGGGTGTGCTCGGCAGTCTTCTTATCGCCTTTGCTCCCATGGCTTCGGACCTTCCCGTGTTCGAGTTGGGTGCCTTGCTCACTGGTATCGGCACCTCGATTTTGGCGCTCAAGACGGGTGAGGTGTACGGTACGCTCGGTGGTCGCGAAGTGCTTACCGCAGGCTCCGTCTCCCTCATGTTCACGGCGTTTCTCTTCTTCATGGGAAGCGGCATTCCGCTTGTCTGGCAGCCGTTCTTTATTGCGGCATTGCCCCTGGTGAGCGCACTGCTCTATATCATGCCCGGAGACGACCCCTTTCCCGCTGACGAACTTCTTGTGGCTCGAGAGCATGGTGGCCGTCGTGCCCCCGGCATGCGCTCCTTCGTGCGTCTTGTGTTGGCGGCCGCGCTCGTTGCCGTCACTGCTGGTTTTGCGCGCGGTATCGCCTGTAGCTCCATGCCAGATGACGGTTTTTCCCAGACGGGTGCCGTTACGGCGTTTGCCATCTTCATGGCCTCTCTTGTCATATGCTTCATGATCAACACGGGCGACCTCGTGCGTGCGGTGAGGCGCGTCTACGCGATGCTCGTGGTGCTCGGCGTAGCAGTCATCTTTGTATCGGCTTTTGGGGTCAACCTCATCTATCTGAGCATCGGCAAAGAACTTCTCTGGATGATGTTCACGTGCCTCATGGCCTACACCGCCTTTCGCTTTGGATTTTCGCCCGTGCGCGCTTTTGGCATTGGCCAGGCCGTCTACCTGGGGGCAAGTGCAGCTTCGTGGGGCCTGGGTATCTCCTGCGCGCGCCTGCTCGATTCGCCTTCGGCCCACCTGGTGGTCACTGCCGCGCTTATGTTTGCCATCGTGGCACTCTTTGCTTTTGTGTTCACAGACGCTGACATCAAGTTTATTTTCACATGGAAGCGTGACGGCTCGATTCTGGCTCAGGGTGGGGGAGAAGACCGGGTCCCTGTAGCTGGTGTGCCTGGTTCTGGGCGCGGTGGTGCATTCATGGCGCACGGTGACGCTTCCCATGCGGGTACGGGCTCGATGCGCGCACCCTACCAGGCTGGCTATTCCGCAGGAATCGCTAGCGGGTTACCTCGCGATGCGCGTTCGGACGACGCAGCCCCCGGCGCTCTGTTCGGTCCTGAATCCCTTGCGTTGAACCCCGATGCCCTTGAGGCTTGCATCGCTGCAATCCCCGAGAACGTTGGCATTTCGGCTCGCGAGGGGCAGATCATGCTGCTGTTTGCCCAGGGTCGCTCGGCCAACTGGATCGCCGAGGATCTCGTCATCTCGAAGAACACCGTGCGCAGTCATATTCGGTCGATCTACACCAAGCTCGACGTTCACTCCCGCAAGGAGCTACTGGAAAAGCTGGCGCAGGGGTAAGGCTCGTGCGCTTGCTCTAACGGCGCAGCTTGACGGCAGTGCGGCTGCCGCCCGGGCTCCAACATTGAGGGATGCCGTTGCCTGCCCCGACGTCTCTTCGTGCGCGCCCGTGTCGTCTGAGCTCCAATATTGGGAGTTGCTGTGCGCCATGGTCTCCGTCGCCGGCGCGCCTCATGAGTCATCCGAGCTCCGGTATCGAGGGCTACCGTGTGCGAATCGGCTTGTTGCTCCTGTTGTTTGAAGCCTTGAATGCTGCGGTGCCCGCAGGGCACAGCGCGTGCCGTAAAAAGACCCCTAGCCGTGAACCTGCGACGGGATTGCCGCCGTCTTGCTTCTATTGCCATACTCTTCCTGTTTGTCTGGCCGACCCCCCGTGCTGATTGCTGGGGGTCGGCTTTTTTGACGCATAAAGCTGCGCCGGCACTGTGGCGGCGTCGTGTACGTCGCGCCGTCCCTGTGAGGCCGCGGGCGCGTTGCAGGAAGCGAATCCTGCATGTCGTGCTGTGCACAATAGGCGTGCCTTCTTCTCCCCATTTTGCCAAGTGGGTCCATAAATACGCAATCTACCTGCTCAAATGACAATTGACTAGTCACTTTTCTCATGGGTGATTATCGGCGGTTCACCCATGGTGAGCGGCGATTCGTCACCTTGCAGACCATGCGCTCACCATGGGGTGGGCCTGTAGTGTGCAAATTGCGCCACGGAGATACGCAAGCGATGGCAAGTCCCACACGGACGTGCAAGACGCAACGCGAAACCGGCGGCGCGGGCAGGAAGGCAGGTTCTCTGCACGCATCGTGTGCAGCTGAACTCACTGGCAGGGAGGCGCACGAAAGATGACAGAGCACGACCTTATCAAAGACAACCCGCACCTGAAGAAGCCCGTGATGGTCCTGCTGGGGTTCTTCGAGCAGGCAGGCGACTCTGAGAGGCGTGAGGACCTCGAGAACGCCGCGCAGGAGAAGTGGCATGCCGCTTTTGGTCGCACCCCTGCAGCCGTCGTGGACATTCTCGTGCGCCGTCGCATGCTTGCCGAGCAGGTATTCATCAACGGCGAGCCGTACGAAGGCACGCTTGAGGCTGCTCAGACTGACGAGAGCCTGCCCGATGACGCCCAGGTCGAGGTGCGCCTCACGCTTACCGAGAAGGGCGAGGACCTGCGCGACGCCTATGCCCCCGCCGCCACGATGCACGCCCTCTACGAGGACCGTCCTGGCTACAGCGAGGTCTTTAACGCGATGCTGTGGGCATGCAGCTCTGAAGACGGCGCTTCTCGCGACGAGATCGAGGCGCAGATCAACGAGCTGCCCCCGCTGCAACCCAACGAAAAAGGCCACAAGATTGTCTACCCCCAGTACTTCTTCGACGCGCTGGAGAGTGCCGGCGGCATCGAGTGGCGTGACGGTGCTTGGAAGATTACGGAGGCAGGGCGTCAGCCCTTGTAGGCGCTTGCTGTAGCACGGCATCTGCGGCGTTGGATTGAGGCTCACGTACATCGGTACGCTACGCCTCAATCCGCCTTGTAGCTGACGCACTACAGCAACCGCGTTTAAAAGGCGGGCATGGTGTCGCAAACGGCATTTTCCAGCGCGATTAACGTCGCATCTTCAGTTTTCAATTTGGTTCCACCCCGTGTACCTGCGGGTTTGTATATGTACGTTCAACCGTGATAGAGGGAGGAAGTTTTGGCAGAGTCGACTATCACCAGGCGTGACTTCGTCAACCTGGCCGCCTTCGGGGCAGCAGCCGCCGCAATGGCGACGAACGTCGCCCCGAACCTGCTTGCCGCCACTCCGGCGAAGGCAGAGGAAGGCGAGGTCAAGAAGCTGCGCACGATGTGCCGCGCATGTCTTAACAACTGCGGCATGATCGCCCACGTCAAGGACGGCAAGGTCATCAAGCTCGAGGGCGACCCCGACGACCCCATGAACAAGGGTGGCGTGTGCGCCAAGGGTCTCGCCGGCATCCAGGCGCTCTACAACCCCAACCGTATCAAGTACCCCATGAAGCGCGTGGGCGAACGCGGCTCCAACCAGTGGGAGCGCATCTCCTGGGAGCAGGCCATCGACGAGATTTGCGACGTCATGTGGGAGTACTATCAGAAGGAGGGCCCCAAGTCCCTCGTCTGCTCCACGGGCGGCGGCGGCAACCCCCAGTTCTTCTCGCCGGCACGTTTCCTGTCCGTGTGGGGCGGCGGCAACTTCTTCGAGCCTGGCTGCGCCCAGTGCTACCTGCCGCGCAACCACATGGAGTTCTGCCTCAACGGCACGGCCGACACCTCGCTCGCTGACGGCCCTGTCACCGAGGTCTACCTGCCCGGCATGCTGCCTGAGGACAAGTGCACGCCCACGAAGTCCTATGTCATGTGGGGCGTCGGTCCTTCCTACCACGGCACCGGTTCCACCGGCCGCGCCGTCACCGATCTGCGCAACGCCGGCATGAAGACGGTCGTCATCGACCCCCGTCTCACCCCCGACGCTGCTCGCGCCGACGTGTGGCTCCCCATCCGCCCCGGCACCGACGTGGCACTCATGCTCGCCTGGATCAACTACATCATCGAGAACGAGCTGTGGGACCACGACTTCTGCCGCGAGTGGACGAACCTGCCCTTCCTCGT
>JAHZHK010000179.1 GCA_019420325.1 Coriobacteriaceae bacterium
CCGTGACTATCTGATGACGCTCGACCTGGAGGGAATCGAAGCCGCTGTGCCGTTGAACTTCTTCTTTCGCGTCGACCGGCTCGACGAGAACCTTATGCAGTTTTTAAATATGGCCTCGTCTTTCGAAAAAGCAAGAGGCAACTAAACCCACGGAGGTCTCCCCGCATGGCCCGGTCCGCTTGAAGTCAAACAATCGCAAGAGGAAAAAAGGAGAGGGATATGGCCGCTTGGCAGACCATCGCCTTGCGGCTCTAGCGCGGTTCGGCATCGGGTTCCATCCGCCACCCTATTTAGCTGCTGGCGATTGTCCGGCACCCCCCCTTGTGCTGATGGGGTAGCCGTCGAGCTCGACTGCTCCCCCTTGGCTCCACAAGAAGAAAGAAAACTATCTCTCCCTTCTTGCAGGATATGGATTTGAATGCATCGGCGACGTCATCATCGCCTGCGAAAATGAGGTGCTCACAAACCACTATGAGCCCATCGATGTGACCAATTTGGCAAGCGACCTGGGAGAAAACAAAGCTGTCGAAATCAACGCAGCCTCTCACCTCTCACTTGCAGGCACTCAAAACAAAGCTGGCCTGTATCACGACCCGCGCAGCATCCGTTGGGAAACAGACTGGTATAGGCCCCTTGGCGGTGCCCCTTCGACGCACATCCTTAAAACGTCGCCCAACCGTAATGACCTCTACCTTGAATACCTGTGCACCAGAGCTTCCCGAGGCTGCGGAATTCCCACGGCAGACATCAGGCTGCTCGACTTAAACGGCCCTATTGTGTGCAGTGAGCGCTACGACCGCTCGCCAGTTAACGATTCCCACAACGCTCGCGTGCTCCGGCATCATCAGGAAGACTTCTCGCAGGCCCTCGGAATTTTGCCCGGCTCGAAGTATGCCGAGCTAGAAGGTGGAACCACACGCAACATTGCCACGTTCATCCGCCGTAGGTTCAGCAGGCCCATCAAAGGAATCAAATCGTTCGCGCGGCTCACCCTGTTCAACTACCTCATCGGCAACTGCGACAATCATCTCAAAAACATGTCTATTCTCTACTCGCCCAACTGGCGAGAGATAAGCCTTGCGCCTGCATATGACCTCGTCTGCACTACATGGTTTCCGAATCTTTCGCGCGAGATGGGAATGCTCCTGGGCGGCGAGGGACACATAGATTGCATAGGAGCCGAGCATCTATCGTTATTCGCCAAGGATATAGGCCTGCCCACTAGACGGTTACGCGCAATGTGCTCCGAGCTTGCAGGCCGCATCGACCCCGCAATCGACGACGCCGCAGCACATGGGCCCGGCTGTGTTTGATGAACTTGAATGGAAGGCTGCAGACCTGCATGAAGACATCGCGCCGCGCAAAAAAATCCTCGCGAAAATCGCCGGCAGTGACTAGGGGTTACTTTTCTGCCGAAATGCGCGAGGCCGCCGCTCGTAGACGCCACAGAGACGACCGCTCGCCCGCCATCGGCATCGAGCCCCCTAGGCTTCCCTTACAAGCGAGATAAGCTCCTGCTTGGAATGTACGCCGAGCTTTTGATAGACATGGCTGGTATGAGCCTTGATGGTGCTGTCGGAAAGGCCCAGTTCCTCCTGGATGAACACGCGACTGCGACCCTGGGCGAGAAGGGCGAAGACTTGGGCCTCACGCGGGGTAAGGCCCGCCTTGGAGGCGACGCGCTCGCAAGCGTCGCCCACATCGACGGGTTTTGAAGTCTCGACGGCAATCCCGCGCATGCGCCACAGAAGCGCAAGGGCGATGACCACCACCACATAGAGCGCGCCGTTCACCAAAAAGCGCCCGATGCCTGTAAACGTCTGGAGCATGAGACCGAAGGCGAACGCGACGGCGCTCATCGAGAGCTCGGTGAGAGCCGCAAGCCTATAGGGGTGCCAGTCCACCGTACGTACGGCAAACACAGCGATGGCCCAGAACAGATGGTGCGAGTAGAGCTCCGTTGCGGACACAAGCGTGTCGATGAACAGCTGGGGCAAGCCCGCGCGAACCATGGCATCCTCGTCAAACACAACGATGCAGCCCAGAATCACGACAAGCGCCACGAAGAGACGCCCCACAACGTGCTCGTTGCGAAGACGGGCAAACGTCGCGGCAACTATGCCGATAAACACCACCGGCGCCAGCAGGCTCACAGCGATTTCCGAGCCGTCCATAACGTGCGCACCACCCCAAAACGCCAGGTTGCTGAGGGCACGGGCAACGGAGTTCATAACCGGAAGCAACACAAGAAGAACCAGGACCGACGTTTGGTCAGGCGCAGGAAGGCTAATGCGTGCAGGTTCGATGGCCGCATTGATGCTCCTATCGCCGCGACTGCGCCTCAGCAGCAAAAAAGTCGGCAGAAGACTCGCCGCCAAAAGCGTCGTCAGCGCAGTTTGAACAACGGCAGGCGTCATGGCTATCAATGACGTAAGAGGAACCTTGATGGCCTGGCTTGCGGCAATCGCCCAGAACGCCATCGCAAAACTTTGCGGACGCGCGCATTCCGCAAGGAGCCGCACTTCCATCCATCCGTAGCACATACCAGTGATCACAATCGTGCACGCGACCAGAGACGCGGCGGCAGAACCCGACTGCGGGAGAAGCGGGTACACGGCAACCAACATGGCCGCAATCAACGGCGCAGCGCAATCCCCCACACGCTCGACCCGTTCCATCTCTTTAGGAAACGCCACCATAAGAGAGCAGATGATAAGAAATGACAGCGACCAAAACACTCGGCCGTTGGTGAACGTATCCCACACAAGGTTGTTCGCCGCGGCGCTGGCGGGACTGTGCCCAAGCAGGTCGCACCACAGATCCGTCGCCGTGAGACCGAACGTGAGCAACAAGGGCAGGGCCCATGCACTACGACCGAAGGCGCCGCCAGCGCGCCCCTCTCTACCAGGTCCCACGTTGCCCATACACTGCCCCTTCCAGCATGAATAACCGCAGGCAGTATACAACACGCCCCAGGCCTATCCATGCAGCCCGGGGCGTTATAAGACGCTATTTCGTATTTGGCTCCACACAGGCGCGCGGCACGTATGGGCTATGCGATGCCCAGCACGTTGCGAGCGGCAATACGGCCAAACACAAGGCATTCGGCGACGTTGCCGCAACCCTGGTAGAGATAGCCCCACACGCTGCCGAACTCGCCAGCAGCATAGAGATGAGGAATCGGCTCCCCGGTCGTGGAAAGAACCTCAGAACGGGCGGAACGCTTGGGGCCGCCGTCGGTGTTCAGCATGGTGGGAGCACACAGCTGGGCATAGAACGGGGCCGTCTCGATCTTCGTCAGCGTGTCGGAGGGGCGATAGAACGCCATATCCTCTCCCGCATCACAGAAACCGTTCCACGTGTCGACCGTCTTCACCAGCTCGGAAGGCTCGGGCATGCCGCACAGTTCAGCCAACTCCTCGAGCGTATCTGCCTTGTAGGCGAACCCAGCCTCGACAGGATCGCCCCACTTGTCCGTGGGGAAGGCGCCCTCCTCGAGGTCAAGCGCTGCCTGGTCGAAAATGAACCACGCCTTGCTCGGCATAGGCAGGTGCGTCCACTCACCACCGAACTGCATGGTGCCGTGACGGCTGCCGACATGCAGGGAGAGATCGCGCGTCCACTCGAGGTTGATCTCGTCGACAGACTTGTGGCCGTCCCAGTCCATATAGAACCTGCGACCATTCTGGCCAACGGTGATGCCGAACTTCTTGTACTTGTGACACGCATACGTGCCGTTGGAGAACGTCGTGTTGTCAAGGTCGCGCTGGGCCATCCAGAAGCAGGCGCCATCATGCATGCCCCAGAAATCAGCGCCCACGCGCGCGACGATAGACAGACCGTCGCCCGTGTTGCCCGTGCCAGCCCACGAAATAGCCTGGCCCTGGCCAAGGAAGGACTGAAGCATGTCGGGGTTGTGCTCAAAACCGCCGATGCACATCACGACGCCCTTGTTTGCCTTGTAACGGCGACCACCGGCAACAATACCCTC
>JAHZHK010000018.1:0-25266 GCA_019420325.1 Coriobacteriaceae bacterium
TATTTCATGTATGAAGGTAGCGGATTAACGCAGATGCCCCTACTCGGCGCAGAGCATCTCCCGCTCCTTTTCCAAGAACGCCTCGAGATACTCCGCAATACCCTTGTAAAAGAGCGTTTTGGCATTCTGAGAAAGCTGCTCGGCAAACATGGGTACCCACTTATCGAGATGCTCGCCAAAGAACTTCTTCTGCGCGTCGCAAACCTTTGCAAGATCTGTGTCAATCGACGCACACTCGCCCGTCTCGAACGTCTGACGGCACAAGTCGCTTTCCTGCTTGCACAGGTGCGACATGAAGAGCATTTCCATGGAAACATGGTCCTCAGGCCAGTCGAAGGACTCCTTGTCGACGGCAAGCCCGCAGGATCGATACTCGGCAAGCACCTGGTTGCGCGGCTCTTGCATAATCGTATGCGTGCCGCTCAAATACACCGACTCAGACGTGAACACCGGATGAGCCGACATGTTGAGGAACAGGGCGCAGAACTCGGAACGTACGTCCTGGGTAACCTCATCAAGGTCGGCACCGCCCAGCATTGCCACAAACTCCTGGAGCTTGCTGCCCTCTTCGGCCTCAAAAGAGCCCATGTTGGCAATGAACTCCCTGGTAACCTCCGTACTGAACACGTCGGCAAAGAAAGAGTATCCCATGCAGCGAGCTTGTGCGATTTCAGCTCGCCCCTCGTAGTCCAGAGGCATCTGCGCCCCTCCTCACCAATATAAAAACAACCGGCTCACACATGCAAAGCACATCACAACGGGCGGCTGTCGAACAACGCCGAGCAGCCGCCGATTACAGTGCAGGGTTACTCGAAGCTCTTGATGGTCTCGAGCGCCACCTCACGGCCGCTCGTCCTTGCAGCTTCCTTCTCCTGCTTGTACTGCTCGATCTCTTCGGTGGTACCGAAGATAAGAGCACGACCGGGGCAGGTTGCCACGCAGTGGGGCGTAGGGCGACCGTTCTCGTCGGTACCCAGGCTCAGGCACATGTCGCACTTGTTCATGCCGTTGTCATCATAGTTCGGGATGCCAAACGGGCAGGCAGAAGCACAGGTCTGGCAACCAATGCACTTCTCGGAGTCCACAACCACGATGCCGTCCTCGGGACGCTTGGTGATAGCACCCACGGGGCATGCGTTGGCACAAGCGGGATCTTCGCAGTGCTGGCAAGAAATGCTCTGGAAGGTACGGGTCACATTGGGGAACTTACCGGACGTAAACTCGACCACGTTGCGGCGGCTCACGCCACCGGCCTTAAAACCATGCCACTGTTTGCAGGCAACCTGGCAGGCATAGCATTTGAAGCAACGCTCTTCGTCGCAATAAATCGTCAGCTGCTCAGACATTACAGCTCTCCGTTCTCGATAACAACCTCATTTACGGCAGGGCCCTCATCCCACTTGCAGATCTTGACAAGAGTCTGCTTAGACGCTGCGCAGGAGAACTTGTCCCAGTTGGCGGGATTGTTGTCGTACAGCACGTTGCACTCGGCGCCGCCGTCAAAGTGACCGTAACCCGGAAGGTCGAGGTCTTGGCAGTCCTGCCACCAACCGCGACGTGCCATGAGGACCTCGGGAGAAATGCCCTCGAAGTACTTGGCCTTGAGAACGACCCAACCATGAGGAGAGTCGACCCTGACCCAATCGCCATCTTCGATGCCGTACTCAGCAGCCGTGTCGGGGTTGATCTTCACCCACGGATAGGGCTCAATCTCGCGGCACCACGGCAGGTTGTTGCGGTGGCTGTGCTCCGCCAAACGGTGACCGTGGACGTCGGAGAAGATCAGCGGGTACTCCTCGGCAATCTCGGGGGTGCCGGCCAGCGACTCGGGAGGACCGACATACTCGGGCAGATAGCCAAGCTTGCCCTCGTCGGTATTGTCGACCTTGTCGCCGAACAGCTCGTGGTAGGCCTGAACCTTGTTGTTGGGCAGCTTGGAGAACAGCTCCTGGTAACGCTTGTACTCCGGCTCAATCATGACCCGCTCGTCAACGCTCAACGAAAACGCCCTTGTCGTTCTTGGGATCGCGAAGCTCTTCCAGCGTGAAGCCAGACCCCTCGAGCAGCTGGCGCAGCAT
Source organism: Coriobacteriaceae bacterium (assembly GCA_019420325.1). GTDB lineage: Bacteria > Actinomycetota > Coriobacteriia > Coriobacteriales > UMGS124 > UMGS124. The sequence continues at coordinate 2,079 of JAHZHK010000018.1, forward strand.
GCCGTCGGTGTCGCCGTCCCACCAGTCCTTCTCGAAGCCCATGCGCTTTGCAAGCTCGGCATAGACGCGGTAGTCGGACATGGACTCGCCCAGAGGCTCGATGAGCTTGTGGTTGAGGCCCAGGAACGTGCCCTCGAGGCGGTTCTTGATGGCCAGCTGGTCGGATGCCTCGTACTGCGTGCAAGCGGGGAGCACGATGTCGCAGTAGTTGCAGGTGTCGTTCCAGTTCGTGTCCATGCAGGAATGGAAGTCGAGCTTGGCCAGGCACTCAGCGGTACGCTTGGGCTGACGCAGGCAGGAAAGCGAGTTGGTGGCGTGCGAGAAAATGACGCGAGGCTTCTTGGGGTGGTCGGAGTCGATGGCCTCGATAACACGCGGGTTGTTCGAAGACAGCGAGTAGGCGAAGTCCTTGTAGAAGTCGCGCGGGAACTCGGGGCACAGAAGCTTGGAGGTACCAGCGGGCCAGCCGTGCTCAATGTCCTCGGGCGTAGCCTCGAGCTTGTCGAACTCATGGAAAGTGGGCAGGAACCAAGCCATGTCGGAAATCTCGAACAGAGGCGGCGGGAGCTGCAGGCCAGCGCCGTTGCCACCAGGAACGTCGAGGTTGCCCGTAATAGCCTGGATCAGGAAGATGGAAACAGCAGTCCACGTACCGTCGTTGGTCTGGTCGCCGAAGCCATTGCCGTCCATCAGGGCCATGGGCTTGATGGTGCCCATCATGCGGGCGATCTGATAAATCTGCTCGACGGGAACACCCGTGATCTCGCTTGCCCACTCGGGCGTGAACTGCTCCACGTGCTCGGCAAGCTTGTCGAAGCCGTTGACCCAGTTATCGCAGAAATCGTGATCGTAGAGGTCCTCGCCAATGATGACATGCAGGATGGCCAGCGCCAGGGCACCGTCGGTACCAGGACGGATGGGGACCCAGATGTCAGAATGCGCGCCGAGCGTGTTGAGCATCGGGCGAATGTCGATGGTGATCATGCCGCGGTCGCGCTGATCGAGACGGTTCGCGTTCTGGCCACGCGTCTGGTTGACGCCGGTGTTCTCCTTGTTGTGACCCCAGCAAACCAGCAGATTGGTCTTGTCAATCTGGCCAGGGAACGTGGAGGCCGAACCGATGGTGCAGGCCTTCGTGGTTTCGCGCTGGTCCCAGCAGATGCCGTTGTGGCACCAGTTGGGCGAACCGTACAGGTTGAGGAAGCGCTGACCAAGAACGTCAACGACCTCGGCGGACTGGCCGGAGAGGATGAAGAACGTCTCGGGACCATACTCTTCGGCTGCCTTCTTCAGGGCGTCGGCGATGGTGTCGAGAGCCTCGTCCCAGCTGATGCGCTCAAACTTGCCGCTTCCCTTCTCACCCACGAGCTTCATGGGGTAAAGAATACGGGAAGGGTCGTACACGAGCTGGGGGGCAGAGTTGCCCTTCGCGCAGAGCGTGCAGGTGCCGTGATCGCCGTTGTTGCCCGCCCAGGGGTTGCCCTCGACGTGCTTGAAGACGCCGTCCTCAACCGTGCACAGCGTGCCGCAATACGTCTCAGAGACGCCGCACATCTGGCACCACATGTGCTTGACCTCGACGTTACCCTTCGGTGCGTCCTCGGCAGAGGCTACGAGCGGGGATGCAGCCATACCCGTCGCGGCAGTCATGGCTCCAAGCGCCGCGACTCCCTTCAAAAAGCCACGCCTTGAGATTTCCCTCATGATTCCCTCCTTGTCTCACCCTTATTGTCCGGCGGCGTTCCCTCCGCCACAATAGGCATTACCCATTCGCCTATTGTCATATGTCATAGTAACATAGTTCAATATGACTGTATAGGTTTTAGATAAAATGTATGTCAGTTCTATGAATTTCAAATATGACCGAGTTTGGATGCTTCAAAAGGCCTGGTAAACAAAGGGACACCCCGGCTCGTCTCCAAGCCAGGGTGTCCCCGTGACAAATGCAACAGCTGTAACGCACGCAATAAGTGCGCGCGCAGGTAAGGCGGGCTTGAAGTTAGCCCTGTCCTTTTAGGTTGAAGGCGCTGGCAAGATCGCTGGGAGCAAGAACCACACCGCCAGATCCGCATATTCCCTCGTAGGCTAGGTTCATAGCCCTCAGTTTCAGAGCATCAGGGTTCTCCGAGTAGGCGGCCGCCGCATCAACGAACATCTCCGAAATGTCCTTCTCAACCTCTGCGAGCATGAGGCGAGCGTTTCGCTCGCGCTCGGCCTGAGCCTCGCGAGAAAGGGCACCTTGCAACTCCTCGGGAATGACGATGTCGCGTATCTCGACGGACAATACGGTAATGCCCCACGCACCGCACTTCGAGTCGAGCATCTTTCCCAGCTCGTGGTCGATCTGCCGTCTCCTGGTCGATATGTCGGCAAGATTTTGCTGGCCGATGGCATCGCGCAGCGCCGTTTGCGCAGAACGCAGGACGGCCTTGGGGTAATCCTTCACCTCAAGGCACGCTTTCTCGGCGTCCCAGACCATCCAAAACAGAATGGCATCAACGTCAACGGGAACCGAGTCGGCAGTGAGTGCCTCTTCGGCAGAAAACGAAGTCGTTGTAGTACGCTGGTCGACATGAGCAGCGACCGAGTCGATAAAAGGAATGCAGAAATAAAGCCCTGGACCTGCAATTTTACGGAATTTACCAAGGCGCAAAATGACAACGCGCTCCCACTCGGGAGCCACATGCACACCCATGGCAACCAAGATGCCGGCACACGCAGCAAGGACAAACGTCAGCACCGTGAGGGAAGCAAGCAAACTCCAGGCACCCACAAAGAGAAGCGCCACAACAAAGAAAACGAAGAGGGCGAACCCATACACGCCTGCGCGCGAAGCATCGTTCGATTCGAGCTCAGTGGCAGCGACCCGCCCGTGTACCGGACGCTGCTGCTCGTTTTCGCTCGCCTGCCCCACCTTGCGAAACCCCATCCAACTCACCCCTATTGTCATGAGACCGCTTACCTATCAAGCTCGGACAAACACCGTTTGAGCAGCGACTCAATTTCCGAGACAGGAATGCCCAATTCAAGGCACTTACGGATATAGTCATCCGTAAGAATCTCCGCCTCATTCTTCGCGCTGCGTTCGCTGTCCTTTTTGGCAGGGGCAACAAAGGTGCCCTTTCCCCTCATAGAGCTGATGTATCCGTCTCGCTCCATGTCTTGATAGACCTTGCTGACGGTGTTGTAGTTGATCCCAAGGCTGACAGAGAGCTCGCGCACGGTAGGGAGACGCTCCCATTCCTCAAAGACACCAGCTTCAATCAGGTAAACAAGCCTATTGCGAAGCTGCAACCAAATGGGCATGCCGCTCTCCGAGTCGATCGATATGAGGGATTTTTTGTCTACCGTGCTCGCATTCAAATTGATTAGCCTTTAGATAGTAAGGACCGAACGCGTTTTATCATACAGACAATTACCGCCCAATGCGTCGAGACAATGCAACAAAAGCCGAAAATGACGAGCCGGCCGATTGGGCCTGCGCCCCCACTGCACGCACTTTGGCGAGAACTAACCCATACACGTGTAAGCGCTCAACATGGCCTGATACGCATCAAGACTGGCAGGGACAACGTGCGTACCGCCCGCCAGTATCACATACCGAAGCGTAAAGCCGCCTATCAGGGAACATGCAACGGCGCCAAAATGCAGCAAACGGCAGAGCTCGGGCGTCCGCACGAGACGAGAAAACACTATGGCCGTGAATATAAAAGGAACTGCCAAACCCACCATCACAACAAGCACCCAGAACTGAATGCTCAGCTCGCCGCTGACGAGGAGGCTTGCACTGAGCGCTTGACCCTGCGACCCTGCGAGGTGTCCAAGAAGCAACGTCGCAAGCGCGCAGGCTTCGAGGACGATCAAAACCAGCAAGGCAGTGCCTGTACGCCTGATGAATACAGCCGCATACCCCGACTTCTCGAACATGAGGGCAGCCAGGACCACGCCGGCACCCGCATCCAGCGCCGAAATGGTAAAGAGCACCGCAATAAGCGGGGTGTTCCACAACGGTATGCTGTGGGCGTTCCATAGCAGGACGCCCGTATACATCGCGACGCCAAGACCAAGCAAGGCGCCCACCGTCATACATGCCCTGGATATCGCCTCGGCATGGCGGGCAAGAGGCTTGCAGAACGATTCAATGGCACGCACGAGCCACGGTGTTGAGAAAACAGCGCAAAGCCCCATGAAAACCACTGCGGCAAGCAACAGCCATGCGCCAATGGCCATCCAGGAGCCCGGATTCACAAAGCTCTCCCACATCCGCATGGCCTGGAAAGGCTTGGTGACATCAGACACCAAAAACAGCAGGCCAACAACCAGTGCCGCGGTACTCATCCATGCGCCAATGGCCGTGACCTTGGGGAAAGCGTTGTTGCCCAAAAGCCTCACCAAGGCAGTCGCAAAGAATGTTCCACCAGCAAGTCCACCCAAAAACAGGTATATGGCCGGTTCCCATATCCATACAGTTTGAACCATTCCAGAGATAGCAACCACCGTCCCCCAATGTGATGGCCATAGGCACAGCCCTACAGCCATCAATATATGCGCCGATGAAACTACTCGAAACTCTTGATGATCTCCAGGGCCCTTTCACGCCCCTTGAGCCTCACGGCTTCCCTTTCCCGCAAGGTTTCTTTAATTTCCGACTCAGTCCCAAAATAAAGCGCACGGGACGGACACGTTGCCACGCAGTGGGGCTTCGGACGACCGTCCTCCCCAATCCCCAAGCTGAGACACATGTCACACTTGTTCATACCGTTGTCATCGTAGGTTGGAATGCCAAACGGGCAGGCAAAGAAGCAGTAGCGGCAGCCGATGCACTTCTGTGAGTCCACGACAACAACACCGTCTTCGGCGCGCTTGCTGATTGCCTGTGCCGGGCACACTTTGACACAAGCGGGATCGGCGCAATGCTGGCATGAGACGCTCAGGAAGGTACGCGTCACGTTGGGAAACTTGCCGGAAGTGAATTCAACCAAGTTGCGACGGCTTGCTCCACCGGCCCCGATGTCGTGCCATTGCTTGCAGGCAACCTGACAGGCGTAGCACTTGATGCAGCGCTCGCTATCGCAATACACCATCAGCTGCTCATACACGGAAGACCCCCCAATCCCCCGACAGGCCGATGCAACAGCCCAGACACCATAAAAGCGTTCTACTGTCCCAGCAAGCATACAGCCAATCGCATCAGTATGGTAGCGCACCCCATCGAGCCACCAGAGCCCGCCTGTATATTCCCCTACCCTTGCGCGCCCTTGGCGGCCCGCACGCGGGGGCGCTTGCTGTGCGGGCACAGCGAGGCCGCGACGAGGGCGAGCAGGGCCGCCACGCCGACAAGCGTAGGTACACCCACGGGCACCCAGGTGCCGCTCACCACGACGGCCACACGGTACACCGCAAAAGACACGAGCCAGGCAATGGCACACTGCACGAACACCATGTGCAGCGCGGCGCCCGCGCCGGCCTCGCGGCGCACGGTGGCGATGGCCGCCACGCACGGCGTGTACAGCAGCACAAACACCAAAAACGACAGCGCCGTGATCGGCGTGAAGAATGCCGCGACACCCGATACATCGCCACCCGTAAGCTGGGTCAGCGTGGAAACGACGTTCTCCTTGGCGATGAAGCCCGTGATGATCGCCGTGCTTGCACGCCAGTCGCCAAAGCCCAGGGGCGCAAAGATCGGCGCGACGGCACCGGCAAGCAGGGCGAGCAGGCTGTGCTCGGGCGAGTCGACCAGGTTGAGGCCGGCATCGAACGCCTGGAGGAACCACACGATAATGGAGGCAAGGAAGATAACTGTGAACGCCTTCTTCACGAAACCCTTGGCCTTGTCCCACACGAGAAACGCCACGCTGCGCCCGGAAGGCAGGCGGTAGTTGGGCAGCTCCATGACAAAGGGCACAGGCTCGCTTCCCGCCTCGGCATGCTTCATAAGCAGGGCATACAGCACGCCGCACAGAATGCCGAAGACGTACAGGCCAATCATCACGAGCGGCTGCACCTCGCGCGGGAAGCATGCGCTCACGATAAGCGCGTACACCGGAAGCTTGGCACTGCAGCTCATGAACGGCAGCAAGCGGATGGTCATCACGCGATCGCGGTCGCTGGCCAGGGTGCGCGACGACATGACGGCGGGCACAGTGCAGCCCAGGCCGATGAGCATGGGCACGATGCTGCGGCCCGACAGGCCCACGCGACGCAGGGCGCGATCCATGATGAAGGCCACGCGCGCCATGTAGCCGGTATCCTCCAAGATGGAAAGGCAGAAGAACAGCGTCACGATGACGGGCAAGAACGAAAGGACGCTACCTACACCCGCGCACACGCCGTCCACCACAAGCGAGCACACGGTGGGATTCACATGTGCGCTCTCCAGACCCGCCGCGATGCCCTCGGTGGCCGCATCCACGAGAAACGACATGCCATCGGACAGCCAGGCACCGGGCCCCACGAACGTAAGCGTGAAAATGAGCGCCATGAGCGCGAAGAAGCACGGGATACCCGTGAAGCGGCCAGTCAGGACCTTGTCGGCCGCAAGGCTGCGCTTGTGCTCGCGACTCTCTTGCGGGCGCACGACCGTGCGCGCACAGAGGTCCTCGAGGAAGGAGAAGCGCATGTCGGCCAGGGCCGCCTCGCGGTCAAGCCCCGAGTCGCGCTCCATAGCCTCGATGAGCTGGCCGATTGCCGCGCGCTTGTCGGCCGGCATGGCAAGCGCCGCCTCCACGGGCGCGTCGCCCTCGATGAGCTTGGTCGCGGCAAAGCGTGTGGGAAGCCCTGCCTTTTTGGCGTAGGGCTCCACGATGTGCATTGTCGCGTGGATGCACTGGTGCAGGGCGCCGGCCTTCTGGTCCTCATCGTCGGCATGGCAGAAGTCCACACGCCCCGGCGCTTCGCAGAAACGCGCCACATGCAGGGCGTGTTCCACAAGCTCGTCGACGCCCTCGTTCTTGGAGGCCGCAATGGGGATGACGGGGATGCCGAGCTCACGCTCGAGCTCGTTGACGAGCACCGTGCCACCGTTGGCACGCACTTCGTCCATCATGTTGAGGGCAAGCACCATGGGGATGCCGAGCTCCATGAGCTGCATGGTGAGATACATGTTGCGCTCGATGTTGGTGGCATCCACGATGTTGATGATGCCGTCGGGGCGCGCGTCGAGCAAAAAGTCGCGCGTGACGATCTCCTCGCTGGAATACGGCGACAGAGAGTACACGCCCGGCAGGTCGGTCACCGTGGCGTTGGGATGGTTGCGGATAGTGCCGTCTTTGCGGTCGACCGTGACGCCCGGGAAGTTGCCCACGTGCTGGTTGGAGCCGGTGAGCTGGTTGAAGAGGGTCGTCTTGCCGCAGTTCTGGTTACCTACGAGGGCAAACGTGAGCTTCGCGTCCTCAGGGCGGGCGTCGCGCTCGGAATGCTTGCCCTCTTGCGGGGCGCCAGGCTGCTCGCCAAAACCGGGATGGCCGGCGCTCGTGCGATAGTCCTCGCGGGGCGGGCGGGGACGGGACGGCGCGGTGCTGGCCAGCTCCTCGTCGGAAAGCACGGGACCCGTCTCGACCTTGGCCGCCTCGCTCGCACGCAAGGTGAGCTCGTAGCCGCGCAGGCGCACCTGAAGCGGGTCGCCCATGGGCGCCACTTTCTGCAGAGTGATCACAACGCCTGGTATCAGGCCCATGTCGAGCAGGTGGCGACGCAGTTCGCCCTCCCCCGCAACCGCCGTCACACGTGCGCTCTGCCCTGGGGCAAGCGAGTCCAGTGCCATGATGTGCTTCCTTTTCCCTCTCCCAATTTCTCCGGGAGTCATCCTAGCAGAACAATGGGCGCACAGTACCCGTAGGTAACATACGACACGGCACGTCCGTCCTTCTTTACTGGAACGATAACAAGACGGGAGCCAGCGAATGCAAAAGGAATTACAATTTACTCATTCTGAGAAATGCGCCGCCCACTGACAGCAAGGAGATTTTCGCATGTCCACTACCATATCGCCCACGGCTTTCCTTGGTTCGTTTTTCCACACGCCCCGCTACGGCGAGGTCGAACTGCTCGAAAACGTGCTGATAGAGGTGGACGCGCGCGGCTTTATCGCCGACGTGGTGCGCCCCGATGGCGCCGACTACACCGCTCGCGTGGAGCACGCACGCAACGCTGGCACGCTTGTCGAGCTGGCACAGGGCACCTACGGCCTGCCGGGTTTTGTGGACATGCATGTGCACGCCCCGCAGTGGCCCCAGGCAGGCGTGGCCCTCGACGAGCCGCTCGACGTGTGGCTCCAGAAGCGCACCTTCCCACTTGAAGCCCGCTTCGCCGACCTGGACTTTGCCCGCCCCGTCTACCGCGACCTGGTGAGCCGCCTGCTCAGCCTGGGCACCACTACGACGGTCTACTTCGCCAGCAACGACCTGGCCTCCTCCATCGAGCTCGCGCGCATCTGCGCCGAGGGTGGTCAGCGCGCCCTCGTTGGCAAGGTCGTCATGGACGACCCGGCTGCCAACCACGACTTCTACCGCGACGCCACCACGGCTCAGGCCCTGGCAGACACCGAGACGCTGCTAGCCGAGGTCGCCTCCATTGGTGCCGCGACGCGCCAGGGCGTCTACGGCGTGGTGACGCCCCGCTTTATCCCCAGCTGCACCGACGAGGGCCTTGCCGGCCTGGGTCGCATCGCGGAGAAGACGGGCGCCTACGTACAGTCGCACTGCGCCGAGGGGCAGTGGGAACAGAGTGTGGCCCCGGCTCGCTACGGCAAGTCCGATGCGCAGGCCCTCTACGACTTCGGCCTTCTGCGCGAGAAGTCGGTCATGGCGCACTGCACCTTCCTGTCTGAATCCGACGGCGAGCTCTTCGCCCGCTCGGGGGCCGCAGTGGCGCACTGCCCCGTCTCCAACTCCTACTTCGCCAACAGCGTGTGCCCGGTGCGCCGCCTGCGCGGCCAGGGCGTGCGCATGGGCTTGGCAACCGACATCTCCGGCGGCTTCTCGCCGAGCATGTATGAGAACATGCGCCATGCCATCATGGTGTCGCGCATGCTGGAGGAGGGCGTTGACGCAAGCGTGCCGCCTGAGCAGCGCGGTCTGGGCACGGCGCGCATCACCTCGGCCGAAGCCCTGTGGCTGGCAACGGCAGGCGGCGGCGAGGCCCTGCGCCTGCCGGTGGGCACCTTCGAGCGCGGCCAGGCCTTCGACATGCAGGTAGTTGACACGCGCGTGGCCGGCGCCGACCTCACGGGCTTCAACGTGTTCAGCGCCCCGCGCGACATCATCGACCGCATCATCTACCTCGCAACGCCCGAAAACGTGCGTCAGACCTGGGTGCAGGGTACCCTCGTGCATGACAGAAGCACGCTGCGCTAATCTGCGCCGCAACGCATCCGTGGGCGGGTTTGCTTTGGCTCACTGGTCGTGAAATACCAGTGTGAATCCGCCTACGGATGCATAAAACGCGGCTATGGTCGATAATCAATCCCTGTTGTTGTACGTAAGGAAGCCGTCTCAAGACGGGCGCCTAAGGGGTGCCTGGTCGTCGGCGGCACACATCAAGGGAGAGACGAAAGAGTGAGCGAGAGCACAACCGCGCAGGTAGATACTGCCAATGAGGCCGCGAACGGCATCACGGTCGGCGTCGATGCCAAGCTGCCTTGGGGAAAGGCGCTGCTGCTGGGCCTGCAGCACGTTTTGGCCATGGACTCCTACATGCCGCCCTTCATCATCGCCACGGCGCTGGCGCTGGCCCCCACGGCCTCCACGGCCCTGATTCAGTCCACCTTCCTGGGCGCGGGCGTGGCCTCGCTCATCCAGGTGTTGTTCTTCCTGCGCATGCCCGTGTGCCAGGGCCCCTCGTACGTACCCGTGGGAGCGGTCATCGGCCTGTACTTTGGCGCCAACGGCTTCGACACCGTCTTCGGCGCATGTCTGGTAGGCGCCGCGTGCATGGTGCTCTTCGGACTGTCAGGCCTGTATAAGCGCGTCGTGCACCGCTTCATCCCGCCCATCGTGAGCGGCACCGTCATCATGATCGTGGGTCTCACGCTTCTGCCCACCGCCTTCTCGAGCAACATCTTCGTTGAGGGCAACAGCCTTTCCATGGGTCAGAACATCCTGCTGGCCTGCATCTCCGCCACCGTCATGATCGCCTTCTCCATGCTGGGCGTTTACCGCCCTCACCTGGGCAAGACGCTGCGTGTGTGCTCGGTCATCATCGCCCTGCTCACGGGTTCCATCGCCGCCGCCTGCATGGGCGGTCTGGACCTTTCGAGCGTGGCCGCCGCACCCCTGTTCAGCCTGCCCAACGTGGCCTTCGTGAACTACGGCCTGTCGTTTGACATCTCCGCCATCCTCACGATGCTCGTCATCTACATGGTGCTTCTCGCCGAGACCACCGGTACCTGGTATGCCGTAAGCTCCGTCGTGGGCAAGCCCATGACCGACGAGCAGATCAACCGCGGCGTCATCGGTGAGGGCCTGGGTTGCCTCGTGGGCTCGCTTCTTGGCACCACGCCCGTGACCGGCTACTCCACCAACGCCGGCATCATCTCCATCACCGGCGTGGCCAGCCGCCGCGTGTTCGTGATGGCCTCGGTGTGGCTTATTGCGCTTTCGTTCGTCGGCAAGCTGTCCGCCCTCATCATGGCCATCCCCGCCTCCGTCATCGGCGGCGTGTTCGCCGTGGTGTGCGCCATCATCCTGCTCAACGGCTTCCGTCAGATCAAGGGCGAGCCGCTCAGCGAGCGTCAGCTCTACATCATCGGCGTGCCGATCGCCGTGGCCGTGGGCCTGCTCAACATTCCCGCCGACCTGTTGAACACTGTGCCCGAGATGGCTCAGTACCTGCTCAACTCCCCCATCGCCGTCAGCGCCATCGTGTGCATCGTGCTCAACAAGATCCTGCCCGAGCGCACCGCAGCCGAGAAGCGCAGCGAGAAGGAGACGCAGGACCAGGCCGAGACGCCCGCTCAGGCGTAAAGCAGCCTTAACGGGCGAATGGGGACTTCAGCTCTCATTCGCCCTCGCCAAAAAGGTGAGGCCCACAGTACAGGCGCTTCCGAGCGTCCCGAGTCCCGGGCCCGCCTTTCCCAAATGCTATCGCGCACGTTAAAAAGCGCGCTTCCCACACCATCGGGAAGCGCGCTTTTTCGTTTGGTCAGAGCCGATGGAATGATTTGGGATTGGAAGAGGTTGAACCTGCATATTTAACATACATTTCAAGATTTTAAAAAACCTGTCAACTGGGGTTTTAATGATTTAACATACATCTCAGCAGTTGAAATGTATGTTAATCCATTCGGAAGGCCAAGAAAGCCGCCCGTATCCGATAATTATCATCTACCTGCCCAAACTTCCTTGCGTGTGAGTTTTTTCACACCCCTCGCACGGGCCATTTCATACGCCGTCGGACGAATATGAGCAGCCAACGTGGATGCATGCTGTGAATCGACGAGCCGCACGGCCTGGGACACCCCCGACAGGGCCGCACGGCAAACAGCCCGCCTGCAACCATTGAGTTACAGGCACACGAGGAAGAGGGAACTATGGGCTCCACGAACACCAGCACTCGCAATGTTGCACTGACCCGTCGCGCATTTGTCACAGGTGCGCTCGGCGCCGGCCTTGTCGCTTTCGCAGGCATAGGCGCACTTTCCCAGACCGTGACGGCCCAGGCAGAAGAGTCCTCCGCCGCTCAGGACGGCCCCGACTATGACATCGTCATCATCGGCGCCGGCGGCGCAGGCATGACCGCCGCCATGAGCGCGCACGACGGCGGTGCCCGCGTGCTGCTTATCGAGAAAATGGCCGTGGCCGGCGGCAACACCGTATGCGCTGAGGGCGGCATGAACGCCTGCTGCACCAAGGTTCAGGAGGCTGAGGGCATCGAGGACAGCGTCGAGCTCTTCGCAAACGACACCTTCGAGGGCGGCCATGAGCTGGGCAACATGGACCTCATCACCTTCATGTGCGAGAACTCCAACGCCGCCCTCGAGCGTTTGGAGGAGCGCGGCATGTTCCTCACGAAGCTCTCCACCTCCGGCGGCGCCTCGGTGAAGCGCATCCACCGCCCCGAGGACGGCGAGGCCGTGGGCACCTACCTCGTACGTCACATGTGCGAGCAGTGCGAGCAGCGCAACGTTGCCGCAGTGACGCAGATGCGCGCCGATGAGCTCCTCGTCAACGACAGCGGCGCCGTGTGCGGCGTGCGTGCGACCGACCTGCGCACCGGCGCCAGCGCCACCTACACCGCCAAGGCCGTCATTGTGACCGCCGGCGGCTTCGGTGCCAACCATGAGATGCTCGCCCAGTACCGCCCCGAGCTGCTCAATGCCGTCACCACCAACCAGCCCGGCGCAACGGGCGACGGCATCCTGCTGGCCCAGGCCATCGGCGCCGACACGGTGGACATCGACCAGATCCAGGTGCACCCCACCGTTGAGCAGGGCACCGCAACCCTTCTTTCCGAGGGCATCCGCGGCGACGGAGCCGTGCTCGTCAACAAGGACGGTCAGCGTTTCACCAACGAGCTTCTGACCCGCGATAAGGTTTCTGCCGCCGAGTGGGAGCAGCCCGAGGGCTGGGCATATGCCGTGTTCGACAAGAAGGTCTATGACTCTAACAAGTCGGTGGAGAGCAAGTTTGTGAGCAAGGGTCTTGCCCTTGTCGCCGACACCATCGAGGAGCTCGGCCAGCTCATGGACACCGACGCCGAGACCTTCGTCGAAACCATCGCCACGTACAACGATGCCATCGCCAACGGCGAGGACGATCCCATGGGTCGCGAAAAGGCCCGCGAATCCATCGTGGACGCCCCGTTCTACGCGATCAAGGTGGCCCCCGGCATCCACCACACCATGGGCGGCCTGCGCATTAACACCGACACCGAGGTACTCAACACCGAGGGCGAGGCCATTCCCGGCCTGTTCGCAGCCGGCGAGGTCACGGGCGGCATCCACGGCGGCAACCGCCTGGGCGGCAACGCAATCTGCGACATCAACGTCTTCGGCCATCAGGCTGCCATGAGCGCTCTTTCCTACCTGGGCATCGTCGCCGTTGACCGCGAGGCGCTTATCGAGATGACCGAAGTCGAAGGCCAGCTCAACCAGCATGCCACGCAGCACGGCGCCACTGCTTGCACCGACTGCCACCGTGTGGAAGCCACGCCCGTGCTCACCTGCACGCAGTGCCACGACGACACCGTGACCCCCGAGGGCTGGCTCACTTGGGAAGAGGCCCAGCAGGAGGGCTAAGTCAGCAAGGCCGGAGCGGACGACCCGGAAACTACCCGGGCAACACACCCACATACCTCGCATCCCCCCTTTTTCGAATGCCCCTTGCCCGCCGCGTCCAGTGCCCCCGCTGGGCACGGCGGGCCTTTGCGAGGCCGCCTCCCAACGCCCGCAAACCGCCTGTCAACAAAGCCCCCGCAGGCACCCAACATGGCACGGTCGATACACCCACGCATCTCATCGGCTATACTTCCCCTGATACCACGGCATTTGAAAAGCTTCGGTCGGGCCTGAGGGGGAATTCGAATATGCAGCAGGAGGTAGGCACTGCGCCGAATGGCAGGCAACGGGCGTCGTGGTCTTCATTCATGCGCCGATTCGCGCCCCTCTTCTCTTGCAGTTTCCTCGGCCTCGCCGCCGGTCGCGTATGGCTGCAGTGCTGCGTGTACGACCTCTATGCAGCCACCGACTCAGGGATGGCCACCGTGGTCGTCAACCTGGTGCGTGGCGCCGTGACTCTTGCCCTTATGGCCTTCTTCGCACGTCACGCATTTTCGCCGCAAACGCAGAGCCACCTAAGCATGGCAAGCTGCATCGTTATGACGTGCGCCAGCGTGTTGCTCCTTGTGTCCAGCGAAACGGTCGCGCCCCTGCTAGGGTGGGTCGCCTGCCTGTTCTCGGCCCTCGGCGTAGTTTGGGGCGGCGGCATGTGGATTGCCTTCTACGAACGACTCGACCCCGACGAATCGCTGCTGTACGCCTTCGCGGCGCTGGGACTGAGTTGCATCGCAGGCCTTGCGCTTGGTTTCTTCCCCAAACCGCTCACCATGCTCGTTGGGGCATTCATGCCCGCTTTGTCGCTCGTGTCCTTCCGGTCTTCGATGCAGGGTGTCGACGAACGGGCCTGCATGACCAAACAGCAACAACCGGGCAGCAACGAGGCCGCGTCCCTCCCCTATGACCGCGAGCCGCGCCTCACCTTTGTGCGCCTCCTTACGGGCGTCGGGCTGTTCAGCCTTGCCCTGGGATTCGCGCGTGGCTTCCCCTACGGGCAGGCAATCGAGCTACCTGGCTCGATGCGGGCCCTGCACCAGCTTCTCACCAGCCTTTTGTGCGCTGGTGTGATTTGGTGGACCCTGGTTAAAAGAAGGCGACTGCGTCTTTCGGCCCTATGGAACATACCGCTCGTGCTCCTTGTCACGGGCGTACTTCTACTTGCTTGCCTTACTATGGAACTTATGCAGATAGGCTCTGCGCTGGTCACCGTTGCGAACACGTTCACGCTCGCCATACTGTGGTACGCCAGCTACGACGTAGCCCGGAACATGAGCACACCCAGCTATCTTGTATTGGGAGCCGTGTGGGTTACTCATCAAGTGCCTCGCGAAGTAGGCCGTCTCATTGCCATGGGCGTGGGACCCTACGACTCGTCGCCCATGCTGCTGGCCATGTGCATGGTGGTGCTGCTTGCCGGCAGCATGTTCCTGCTCATTAACAACTCAATCCCCCTCACGCGCCCGCTTTTTGCCAATCTCGGGCACGTCGCCCGTGACAAGGGTTGCAAGCGAGAAGCAGACGAGAATCAGACAGTCGCCAATGGCATGCAGCCAAACGATGCCGAAGTCTCCCCCGCACTGGCAGACGATATTGAGACGCGCCTCTTGTTCATGGGAAGGCACTATGACCTCACGCGTCGTGAGCAGGACATCGCCCGGCTGCTCATCCAGGACCTCAGCAAAGCGCAAATCGGCGAAGCCCTGTGCTTGTCCGAAAGCACCGTGCGCACCCATGCGCGCAACCTCTATGCCAAGCTTGACGTGCACAGCCGCGAGCAACTCAAAGAGCTTGTGGAGGCGTTTCACAGTTAGAAGGAGCAATTAACACGCATTTCGTAAATTCGAAAAATGTGCCAACTGGGGTTTTGATGAAATAACATACATTTCAACAGTTGAAATGTATGTTATTTCTCATGGGGACGACAATGGCGCCCTGCGGATTGCCGGCGGCGGCTCGCCTACTCCCCCAGGGCTTCGACCGTCTCGTTGTAGGCCTTGCGCAGCGCCGTCATGAGTGGCTCGACGTCGACACCTTCGAGAGCGCAGGGACGCAAGGCCTCGGTGAGCTCGTCAGCCGGAGCCACCAGGTTGGAAAGCCCCAGGTTGAGCGCCACACCCTTGAGCGTGTGGGCGGCTCGGAACGCCGCCTTGGCATCGTGGGCCGCAAGGGCATCTTCCAGCTGGGAGAAGCTGTCGTCTTGCACGAATTTGCCCGCAAAGCGCTCCACGAGGGCCGGCGAGCCCAATCGGCTTGCAACGTCATCGAAATCGGCACCGATACGCTCGTATATCGCGCGAATGTCACTCATGAGATGCCTCGCATTCCTCTTCTGAACTGTCGTCTTGGCAGTCTTTGTCCACCTGTACAAAGGCTTGCCTGCATTGGTCGCAGACAGTATGCGCCCGCTGCAGGGCGCTCACAAGCGTTGCCGATTCAAGCGGCTTGGAAAGATGCTCGGTAAATCCCGCCTGAAGGCTGCGCCTCACATCATCGGCAAAAGCGTTGGCGGTCATGGCAAAAATGGGCACGTAGGCCGCATCGGGACGCTGAAGGCTGCGGATACGGCGGACGGCTTCAAAGCCGTCCATCACAGGCATCATGATGTCGAGCAACACGGCGTCAAACTCCCATGGAGCCGAAGACTCGAACGCGGCCAGCGCTTGAGCGCCGTCCGAGACGCACACGGGATGCGCGCCCGCTGCGCTAATCATGAACTCGACTATCTCGCGGTTGAGGTCGTTGTCCTCAGCCACCAGCACCCGCATCCCCTCAACCGTAGCGCGCCCCGCCGGCTCAGGACTGTCCTCTTGGGTATTCAGCGCAATTTGATCGGTTGTCTCAAAGGGCAAGACCAGCACAAATGTGGTTCCTTCACCCTCTTTGCTCGTAAAGCTGATGGAGCCGCCCATGTGCTCGGCAAGACCTTTGGCAATCGACAATCCCAGGCCGTTGCTCCCCTGCACGGACGTTGCGCGCCCCTCGCAGGCAAACGGCTCAAACACATGGCTCTGGAACTCCTCGCTCATGCCAATGCCCGTATCGGCACACGTGTACTGCAGCGTCACCATCCCGTCGGAGTAGGACATTTCTTTGCACCCAAGTGTGACCGTGCCGCCAGGACGGTTGTATTTGACAGCATTGGACAAAAGGTTCAGAAGCAAACGTTTCAGGTGCGTCGGGCTTGCCAAAACATTGGGATGCTGGATGAAATCCTCCTCGAGAAGGACCTTCACGCCACGGCCGGCTGCATGCGACTCCACAATCTGCACGAGCTCGGCATTCATCGCACTCACGTTAATCGGAGCCTTCACAAGCGTGACCTCGCCGCTCTCAAGTTTGCTCGTGTCAAGAACCTCGTTGACGAGGCTGAGCAGCAAAGTCGAAGCATCCCAAATCTTGCGACGGCATTGTGCCTGGCGCTCCATATCGTCCGGACATGAGTCGGCTATCTCCACCATGCCACGGATGCCGTTGATGGGGGTGCGAATGTCATGGCTCATACGCTGGAGAAACACGGTTTTTGCGTTGTTGGCCGCCTGCGCGGCGTGGGCCGACAACGCCAAATGCTCGTTGTATTCCTTCTCGCGCTTCAGACTCTGCTCATAATGAAGCCGGTCGTCGTTGCGTTTTCTGAGCACGATGAAAGCAAAGACGACAATGTAGACGGCGCAAACAGCAAGAGCAAACTGCACCGCTTGGCTCATAAGCGACGATACGGGAACGTACACATAGATAAAGTAGCTGCGCACCTGATCCACTGTGCCGGCATACCAATGCGCGTTATGCCACACAAACGACAGCTCATCCCCGCGTGGATTCATCGTTTTAAGTTGCTGAATCGGCGTGTCGCGAAGCTCGGTGTCTCCCTGAGCGGCCTCCTGGACAAGCTCAGGGTTGTTCGCAGCCACAAGACGCCCCTCACACTCGATAACAATGGTGCCGGAGCGAGCAATATCGTAACCGTCGAGAAGGTTCTGCTGAACAAGCGTGTATTTGTCTGCAAAAGCCGCGTCGGTGTGGTAATACGCCACCGCAATACCGGGGGCATCGCTGCGACAGGCGGCGGCGATGTCAACATAGGAACCGTCGGGCAAATTCGCCCGAACGGCATACACCTCGAAGGGGCGCTCGGCCACATTGAGCAAGACGTCCTTGCCAATCCACTCCCGCAAAGCGGAAGCGTCCACCTCATCGTTGGAGTATTGGGCTTCGACATTGCCAGAGGCATCAAGAACAATGGCGCCTGTGAGTCGCAGCTCGTCGACATAGCGTTTCAGCGTCGATGCCGACAAATCCCCCTTGTCAGAGCTCAAATTGCGTGCCAGCTGCCCTGCGTTCTCAAGCGCGCGCAGGACACTTTGTGCATCACTTGCAGCATTGTAGGAATCGTAAACGAGCGCCCGCTCCTTGATATAGGCAATATTTTGAGTAACCCGCGTTGTCACGTAGGAAAAAGTCGAATTGAAGCCCACAAGGCCCGCCAGAGCCGTCAAGACAAACCCGACAAGTATCACGACGACCCATAGCCTCTTGTCTGACTTGGCTTTTTCCACGGGCGACATGGAGGCCGGTTCGAGGACCGCTTCAGCAATCATGGGCGTCCACTCCCAAAAAGCTGGACACATCGCTCAAGTATTCGGAAGCGATAGAATCGAGCGTGCCATCGAGGTACATTTCGGAGAGTGCATAGTCAAGACGCACATCAATGCCCCGGAAGTCGTTCAAAGCGAAAGCAAACCCCAAATTGACCGTCTGCAAAGGCTCGTCGAGGATGCGAAAATCCATCCCATAGTCGGACGCATACTTCTGGATAGCGATGTCATATCCGGCAATCGCATCGACGTACCCCTTGGCAAGCATCGGGTATAGCAACGAACGGTCTTGCAGACAATACAGCAGGCCAACTTGAGGCAGTGAGCCTGCGTCGACAGAGTTGTCAAGGAAAATCTTCTCGGATGTAGAGGCGGACTGGACGGCAACCACCCTATCCGCAAGGTCGTTCAAGGTCTGGATATCGCTGTCTGCGACCACGGCAATCACCTGGCGGCCCTGCATATAAGGCCCCGCCCAGCGATATTTGTCTTCGCGGTCCGTCATTGAGAAACAGCAGGCAATGACATCTATCGAGCCGTTCTCAAGCAGCTCGGACTTGTCTTCCCAATTGATGTAGTGAAATTCGGGAACAAACCCCGTGCGTCTACAGGCCTCCGTAAGGATATCGACATCGATACCTGAAGGGTTGCCGTTTTCATCAAGGTAACTGAAAGGAGGATACACACCAGTCCCCACAACGAGCACGGGGAGGTCGTCTTCATGTTTTGGTTCGGGCGCATTGGAAGAACAACCCGCGAGAAGACATGCGCCAACAGCAGGCAAGCTTGCGCTTGCACAGGCAACGAACAGCCTCCTTGTTAGCATAACCGCCTCCCCCAGCTCCTCCGGCCGGGCAATAATACCAAAGACCTGGTATATATGAAGTAGAGAATATGGAGCCGCCGCCCGCCGGGCTGCGCAGGATATGCACATCGAAAAGAGAAGCGTCCCCTATCATCTGCGAAAAAGAACGCATGCGGCGAGAAAGGACCGGCATGACCCTGCACATTATCGAGGAGTCGCAGAGGTGCCTGCGCTGCAAGCGCCCGCTTTGCCAGGAGGCGTGCCCCGTGCACACTCCCATCCCCCAGGTCGTGGACCTTTTCCGCGAGCGCCGCATCGAAGAGGCGGGAGCGCTGCTCTTCGCCAACAACCCCCTGTCGTTTGCGTGCGCGCTCGTATGCAACCACGGCGAGCAGTGCCAGGGAGCATGCGTGCTGGGGCGCAAGGGCTCCCCTGTGCAGTTCTGGGCCATCGAGAGCTATGTGTCCGACGCGTACCTCGACCGTATGCGACTCCAGGCCCCGCCGTCTTGCGGCAAGAAGGTCGCCGTCATCGGCAGCGGGCCAGCCGGCATTGTGGCGGCGTTCATGCTGGGCAAGGCGGGATGCGACGTCACCGTGTTTGAGCAGCGCTCCGAGGTGGGCGGCGTGATGCGCTACGGCATCCCGGACTTTCGCCTGCCGCGCTCGGCGGTAAGGCGTTTTCGCACCGCAATCGAGGACCTCGGCGTCAAGATCCGCCCCAACACAGCAATCGGCGAGACACTGCTTATCGAGGACCTCTTCCGCGATGGGTACGACTCCGTCTTTGTGGGCACGGGCACCTGGCGCGCCAAGACGCTCGGCATCCCCGGCGAGACGCGCGGCAACGTGCACTTTGGTCTCGACTACCTTGTGAGCCCGGACTCCTATGAGATCGGCGAGGATGTGGCCGTCATCGGCGTGGGCAACACCGCCATGGACGTGGCACGCACGGCGTTTCGCCACGGTGCCAGGCGCGTGACAATGTACGCCCGCTCGAAACACGTCTCGGCAAGTTCCGACGAGGTGGAGTACGCCCAACTCGATGGGGCCGACATCGTGTACGGCAAGGCCGTGTGCGCCATCAACGAGACCGGCCCCGTCTTCAGGACGGCGCTGTTCGATGCCGATGACAAGGTGATCGGCTACGAGGAGGAACTCGATCAAGTGGCATGCGACACGGTGATCATCGCCGCCTCGCAAAAGCCGCTGAGCAAGCTTGTGTCCACCACCAAGGGACTCACCTGCGACGAGCGAGGTCTTCTGTGCGTCGACGAGCTGGGTCAGACGAGCGTGGAGGGCGTGTTTGCGGCAGGCGACGTGGTAACGGGACCCAAAACCGTGGTGCATACGGTGGAGGCAACGAAGCGCGCCGTGGAGGGAATGCTGGCGTATATGGGAGTTGAGGTGTAGAGAACCGAAGGCACCCCGGTGCCGGGCCTTTTCTGCTAAAAGCTCGATATCTGCACTACGAAAAAGGCTGCCGTGCGAGGTGAATCGCACGGCAGCCTTTGTTGGTTCGGACAGGGACGGGGCCCGCGCGCCTCGATGGCGCGGGGCGAGTTCGCCCTCATGCATCCCGAAGGCTGAACGTTCCGGGGAGTCCGAACGCGGGCTCCCCGAATGGATACTTAAAGCCGCTCGTTGCGCTTGCGCGAACGCAGGCCCAGGTAGAGACCGGTCGCGGCGAGCGTGGCACCGGCAGCGGCGGTCAGGGCCATGGCCTCGACAGGCGACTCATCGCCCGTCTTGGGCACAGAGGGCTTCTCGGACGTAACGGGCTTGTAGGCGTTGTCGAAAAGCGCCGCAGCGCCATCGGCCGTGGCGCGGGAGTACTCCGCCGTCACGGGGAGTTTGCCATCGCCGTCGTTGTCGTCACCCACAGTGAGCGCGACCGTCACGTCGGGAGCGGTGGTCCAGCCCTCGCCGGCAGGCGTGGTCTCGTGGATGGTGGACGAGAACGTCTTGCCAGCGTCGGCGAGCGTGAAGTCAACCGAGCCAAAGGCGGCCGCAGCCGCGCCGAAGGTGGTCGCCGTCGCCTGCGTGGGCATCTTGGCCGCCGAGGCCTCGTCATTGGCACTCAGGACAAAGTCGAACTTCTGGTCGGCAGCGGGAGCTGCGCCGTTAACCTGCTTGACCACAGCGATGGTGGCGCTGCCGCTGGCCACGTGCTTGTTGTCGAACTTGGCCGCGTCGCCGTCAATGTCGGAGCGGTCATAGGAAACCTCGGCCTTGAGTGTCTTGGTGGCCTCGTCGCGGGTGACCGTCACGGTCACCTTGACGTCACCGTCGTTGGTCCAGCCATCGCCCAGGTCGGAGGTCTCGTGGATCTTGAACTCGTACGTACCAACCTTGTCGAAGGCGAGCTGGCCAAAGACCGCCTCGGGCTTGTCGTCGGAACCCTTGATGGTGATCTCGTCGCCAAGCTGCTTGCCGTCCTTGTCAAGCAGCGTGAAGGTAAACTGCTCGTGAGGCTGCAGCGGTCCGCCGTTCACGGTCTTGGTGACCTTGAGGTCGGCCGTGGCGGGGGCGGCGTGGACGTTGTCGAACTGCGCGGCGTCGATGGAGGAGCCGTCGTAGGTGACCTTCGCAACAAGGTCGCGACCGTTCTCGGCGTAGTCGACGGTGACCGTGACCTTGACGTCGCCAGCGTTAAACCAACCATCGCCCAGGTCGGTAGTCTCGTGCACGGTGTACTCGTAGGTGCCGGGAGCGTCAAAGGTCAGCTCGCCGAACTCGGCAGTGCTGGTGCCATTGACGGTGATCTCGTCGCCGACCTGCTCGTTGTTCTTGTCGAGCAGCGTGAAAGTGAACTTCTCGTGCTCCTCGGCATTCTTCACGCCGTTGACCGTCTTGTCGACCTTGACGGTGGCAGTCGCCTTCTGAGCCTCGTAGGCGTTGTCGAACTTGGCCGCAGTGGCGGAGCCGTCGGAATAGGAGACGGTGGCAGTGAGCGTGTTGTCATCGCCGCGCTCGCTCACCGTGACGGTCGCGATGACGTCGGAGGCCTTAGTCCAGGTGCCTGCACCCTCCGTGAGCTCGGTCACCTCGTGGATAGTGTAGGTGTAGGTCTTGCCCATGTCCTTGTCGGAGAGCATGGCCACGGCGAAGGAAGCGCAGCCGTCCTCGCCGGTGGTGACGTTGGCGAGCGCGGGCGCACCCTCGTCGGCGGAGGTGGCGGAGAACTCGAACGTCTCCCCCGCCTTGGGGGCGGCGCCGTTGACGGTCTTGCTCACCGCGAGCTGGAACTCGCCCGTCACCACAAGGGTGTCGTTCTTCTTGTTGGTAATGTTGAAGGAGGTCGCCGGGCTGGGTTCAGCAATGCCGAGCGCCTTGGCCTTGTCGAGGGCCTCCTGGTACTTCTCCTGGCTGTAGGTGCCTTTGAACATGAAGTATGTTCTGTCGGTAGAGCGCTGATAACCCGCAGGCGCCTGGGTCTCCACAAAGTAGTACAGCGTGCAGGCAAGCAGTGGCTTGTCCGCGGAGCCGAATTGCACCACGCCGTTTGCGTTGCTCGTCTGGGTGCCCACAAGCGTTTCGGTGCCGTCCCAGGCAACCTGGTACAGCTCAAACGTTGCCCCTTCGAGGGCTTTCTTGGCATTGGCGGCATCGAACTTCGTAATGGTGATGCCATGGCCCGAGCCCTCGGTGGTGGCTCCAGCCTTCACGACCGTCCACATCTTCTCATGCGAGGTCGCGCTGTTGGCAACACCGGCAAGCTCAGCGCTATTCGTCAGGTTCACCTGGTCGCCGGGGTTTCCGGCAGGCTGCACCTGATACACCACATCAACCGCACAGGAGTCGGGAATGGTGACGGTGAGCCTTGTTGCACGGGTGCCGCTGGCAAGCGTAACGTTCTCAGTGAGGGTGAAGCAATTGGGAACCTCAGTGGTCGTGCCTTGGTAATACACATGGAATGTGGCCGGCAAGTACGTGCACTTGGGGTCCATGGTGTCCACGAGCGTGAGGGTATCGGAACCCGGCACGAGGTCGACCGCGCTCTTGTTCACCGAGATGGTGTACTTGATGTAGGAGCTGTTGGGCACCTGTTCGGCAGACTTCTTCATGATCTCGTTCGTGCCCTCGACGGTCTTGAAACCGGCGGGGAAAGTCTGCGTGCCAGCCTGAGCGTATGCCTTGTTGGTGAACTGCACCGCCGAGGCGGTGTTGCCCAGCGCAGAGCTATGCACGGCAGTCTGATACTGAAGCTCAACATAATAGTTAACGTCTGCCTTAGCACCCTCGACGTCGGTCTTCACGGTGAAGACGGCGGTGGAGCCCTCGCAGACAGGCTCGGCGGTCAGCGTCGGCCAATGACCGATCGTGCTGTTGTCGCTGCCGTGCAGGTAGTACCTCGAGGTGCCCGGCGCGTACACCATGTTCTCGGGCATCTCGTCGGTAACGACGACGTCGGCGCCGCCCAAAGGACCGGCAGGGACGGTGGTCCAACCGTTGGGCTGTACCTGGTTGACGAGAACGGTCCAATTGGAAACCCAGGCGCCCTTCTCGGTGGACGCGG
>JAHZHK010000018.1:25276-34684 GCA_019420325.1 Coriobacteriaceae bacterium
CGACCTTGCTCCAGTCGAAGCTCGCGTCCCAATACATGTTTCCGTTCTTGGCCACCTCGGGCACCTTGTCGGCCTTGATGGTAAAGCTCGCCTCGGCAGACTGGGTCACCGTGGGCGTCCTGAGGGTGGACTTGTTCGTATACGTGTCGTTTGAACCGTCGCACTTGGTGCGGTAGCTCACAGTGACGTCGGTGGAGCCGATGAGGGCACGCACCGCATCGCTTGCCATGAAGGTGAACTCGAGCCTGTTCCACTGGCCGTCGTTGGTAACTTTGTAGTCCACGCCTTCAACGAGCTGGTAGTCCCCTGCCGTGAGTTTCAGCTGGTCGAACATAGTGCGCTGATACTTGCTGGCATTGAACTCGTCGCTGAAGGTCACCTTCGCGGGGTCGGTATTGCCCGACATGCGCGAGGTAAAGATTGTAGACTCCCAGGTGGCATAGCCGTCGACCGCGGCAGTTTCAGAGCTCACGAGCTTCTTGGTGATGTACTGGGTGTCGTCTACCGGGATAAAGTCAGAAGACGCCTCGCCCGTGGGGCCGGTGCCATTGGGATTCTCGATGGTGAACTTGTTGCTCACCGGATCCTTGGAGGAAGTGTCGGTCATCTGCGTGTGGTACACGATGGTGTATGCCTGCTTGCCGGCATCGGCACCAAAGGTGTAGCTGAAGCTTGAGCCATCGGTGGGCAGCGCACCCGTGGCAACGGTTGCACCGGAGGCATCCTTGACCTCGTAGCTGCCCTTGTAGGTGTGGCCCGAGCCGAGCGTGTCGGTAAAGACGTAACCGGCCATGTCTGCCTTGAGGGAACCGGTGTTGATCGAGGCCGTCCACGTGATGTCGTCCGAGGTGCCGGTGCCCTTTTTGTCCGCCATGTTGATGGCAAGCTGGGGTGCGGTGGGACCGACGTTGTTCGTGTTTTCGCCCTTGGAACCCCACGTCCAGCTGGCCGCGTTGTCCACGCCGGAGAGCTGGCCGCCGTTGGCGACCGTCTTCCATGCGTCAGGTGAGATGGGGGTGGTATAGGTGAGCGTGTGACTACCCTGCGAAAGGTTGCCCAGATTAACCGTAGCGGTCTGGCCGTTCACGACCAGGGCGGTCGCAAGCGCATTGCCGTCGAGCTTGAACGTGGCCCCGTCGAAGGTGAGGTTGGACCCGATTGTGTCGGTGAGCACAACGTTCGTTGCCTTGGAAGCAACGTCGAGCTGCACGTTCCATGTCACCGTCTTGCTCTCGGCATCGACCGTACCCCATTTGTTGCCCGAGACGTTGCCGTCTTTGATAGGAAACGCCACGACGGTGGAGACGCCCGGGAACTTGACCTCAACCTTGTCGGCGTTGTGGGTGGCGTCAGGGTTCAACTTCATCTTGAAGTTGATGCCCAGCGTAATGCCGGAAGGATGCCTCTGGAGCCACTCCTCGGCGTAGGTGATATAGAAGACGCCGTTGGAAATCGACCACGTCGCCTTGTAGGCGCCACCCTCGTCGTACAGGTCGGTCTCGGCGACGTTGGGCACCATGATGTTCGACGGGAACACATAGCTCAGACGCGGAGAGCGCAGGGAGAGTACACCCTCGTTGATGCTGCCCTTGATCTCGCCATGCATCTCCGTGTCGGGTGTGATGGCCTCGCCCAGCCAGGGCGTCTCGCCATCGTAGGTGATGTGGACCTCCATGCCATGGGCCGTGGAGTCATCGATGGCAACGTGAGGAGCACTGGGATTGTACTCCCTTGGGGCAACTGCGCCTTCCTCGGAAGCCAGGCCCTGTTCGCCTTCCTGCACGCTGGCGTCGATAGGGGCCTGTGGCTCCTGCTGAATGTCAGCAGCACCGTCCACAGAATCGGCGTCGCCGGCAACCTTGACATCTCCCGCAGCGTCGGGCGCAATCTCATCGGAAGGCGCAGGCGCAGGTGCAGGTGCATCGGCAGCATCCTGCGCTTCTTCGGCCTCAGGCTGACCTGCGGTATCGGCGGAATCCACCTGCTCGGCAACGATCGCTGCATCGGGGAGCACCGGCTCCTCAGCCCAAGCCGGTGTCATCCAGCATGTGAGATTCTGAAACACGAGAACCATGCTAAGGAACAGCGACAGGGCGCGTCGCCACATCGGGATCGGCATCGGAGCACCTCCTCCCTGCGTTGTCATTGAACCCACTGCAAAGCTCCTCTCTCCTCATTGCTTTTGCACCGTCATTTTTGGGCGAAATCCGCACAAAAATGGCAAGTGGATGCAAAGTTTAGCACTTATCATGAATCGATTTTCTGAATGGATCTCAAGCTCCGTGGTTTCTTTGTCAATAATTGTTTCAGAATTATTTCAGTCCACCTTGTAGACAGACCTTGAAAATGAGGCACAAAATATTGTGTCCTTGAGCTTGCTCACGTGCCGCTCCAAACGCCGTTACTGGTCACTTTTCCGCTCACCGGGGTTTAACGGCATGAAAAGATTCCGCATCGGCTCAGAAAAGACCCTACGGCCGACACGGATGCAACAAATATGAGATTGTGAATGTGCTACACGTGGATTAAGCGCGTCCGGCAAAGCGGGCTGCGGCGGCAGACAGCACGCAGATGCAGGCGCGCCGCGACAGGCGAGTCAAATTGAGCCCTTAGCGCTTGTCGGCCAGCGGGTCGAGGAGCTCGACTATCTCGGATCGAGAATGCACGCCCGTCTTGTCATAGATATGACGCACGTGCGTCTTCACCGTGGAAGGCGACAAGTAGAGCTTTTCCTGGATGTACTTGAGCGTGTGGCCGGTGGCCCAAAGACGGAAGACCTCAGTCTCGCGGGCAGACAGCATATAAGACGAGGCAAGCTCGCCGATGGAGGGCTGCGGCTTTGGGGCGAGGGTCGAGTTGGCAACGCAAGATTGAAGCGCCCCACCATGAGCGCAAGACACCTGAACCCGCGACGCATCCCCATCTTCGACAGCCGGGGCCACGTCGGCAATATCGGGATACTTGCCCATCTCGCCTGTAAAGAGAAACGCCGCTGCCCCCACGAGCAGCGCGACAACCACAATGAGCAGAACGCCTTGATTTACGAGGCCAAACACGCTCAGTACACCCGCAACACCCTCGCCAATATGGCCTGCAAGACACCCGGCGGCATAGACAAGCGCAGCAGGGGCGGACCCACGAGCACGCGCCAAAAGCGCCAGCTCGGCCATAAGCGTCCATGCAACGATTTTCACTCCCACGAAGGTGATAACAACGGCAATTTGCGCGCCTTCGACCCACTCGGAAAGCAGGAACGCGGCGAGCACCTGTCCCACCATGAGCACCTTGTACAGGCTTGTAAGCGCGACGCGACCATGCAGCAGGATAACTGTGGCCATGACAACCACGCTCGTGAGCACAGCCGCAAGGGCAGTCTGCCAGCTGAAGTAGTCAATCGGCATGCCTGACTGGGCAAGCGTGGAGCCAATGGCAAAGTATGTGATGCCGATTGCCGCAAGCACACGCGCAGGAATGGCCTCCAGCGTCACGCTCAGCAGGTTCGCAAGAGGCACAGGCGCAATCCTGGCGCGCGCATCCGACACCCGGGAAGCGCGGGCAGGCTGCATCACCAGGACGCACACCGCCAGGGGCAGCAACGTTTCCACGGCGCACACAACCTGCGCTCCCAGTTCGGCGACAACCGTGCTGCCCAAATAGGCAAGCATATATGACACCGAAGCGTAAACCACCGCATGTCCGGCGCTCATCTCAGCGTAAATCTCACCGCATGCCACCAGCAAGAATGCGAAGGCAACCGAAAACACCGCCGTTGGCACCCAGTCAATCCACTCGGGCAGCCAAGCTGCACCAGAAAAATGCAAGAAAGACCCGGCGCTTGAAAGCAGGGCGCACACGCCCAGAAGCGCGACGCGCGAACGCATCGGAGCGACCCCGCACGAGCGAGCGACCAGCCAAGCAACCGCAAAACCCACCACGCTGAACGCCATGGAGGCCATGCGCGAAGCAAAGGGAGCGCTCAAAAGAACGCTGCCCGACCCATCGAGAAACAAGATGTTGCCCCACAGGGTGCACAGGGCAAGCGCCAGCGCACGGCCGAGATGCGATGTTTCGTTTGCACCCTCTTGCATTCTTTGCCCTCCCCTTAGTGCGTCTATCACCGAGACAGAAAGAGTACTCGCAGGTAGAAGATTGTAATCGACCCTCAGGGTCGATGCGGCGCTCAAGAAGCCCCAATGGGTGAACATCCGCTCTTTCTCACATCATCGCCCATCGAACCCGATAAGAGAACCCGGCCTGCGCCTACAGTCACAAACGTTCAGCGGCGGCAAGCCACACAGCAGGCCGCACGCACAGCCTAAGGGGCGCACGCAATCGTGCGGCCTCACACTTTCTGAGGAAAGGAACCACCATGAGCAACGTCTCTCGCAGGTCGTTCGTCAAAGGCGCAGGTCTGACCGGTGCCGCCGTCGCCGCCAGCGCCGCCCTAACCGGTGTCGCCGTCGCCGACGAGGCCGCCGAGGCCGAGGTCACCTCCGCCCCCGATTACAGCTCCTGGCTGCCCGCGGAGCCCGAGATCTCTGAGGACATGGTGGAGGAAGAGGTCGAGGCCGACGTCATCGTCGTAGGTGTGGGCGACTCCGGTTGCTGCGCCATCCGCGCCGCCGCTGAGGAGGGCGCGACCGTCCTGGCCTTTGAGAAGTCCGAGACCAAGAACACCACCGGCCAGGGCTGCGCCGTCGTGGGCGGCAAGGTGCAGGAGACCTGGGGCCGCGGCGACGGCTTCATGGACAAGTACGAGCTGGCTGAGAAGCACATGAACGAGTGCCTTTACCACAACAGCCTGCCTATCTTCATGCGCTGGGAAAACGAGATGAAGGACGTCTTCGACTGGTTCATTGCCCCGTCGAACCCCTACATCGCCCCCGAGAGCTTCGCTGAGATTCCCGAGGAGAACCGCTCCAACTACATCTTCCCCTTCTTCTATCCCATGCTGGAGAGCTATGACTGGACGAAGGAGGCCCTGCCCACCTACCCCACCACCATCGGCATCTCCAACCTTTCGCAGATGATGGCCGACACGCTGGCTGAGGCCGAGGCCACCGGCAACGTCGACATCCGCTACGGCCACTTCGGCACGAAGCTCATCATGGAGGACGGCCGTTGCTGCGGCGTCTACGCCCGCAACGCCGCCACCGGCAAGTACGTCAAGGCGACCGCCAAGGGCGGCGTCATCCTCACCTGCGGCGACTATGCCCACGACACCGCCATGCTCAAGTACTTCGTGCCCTCCGTCGTGGAGAACGAGGTGCCCGTCATGAACCCCACGATGGACGTCGAGGGCAACTACACCGCCACGGGCGACGGCCACAAGATGGCCGCCTGGGCCGGCGTTGCGCTGCAGCAGTGGCACGCCCCGATGATTCACCACATGGGCGGCGGCGCCGGCATCGGCGGCCGCGGCGTCATCGGCAACAACGGCTATCTGTGGCTCAACCTTGCCGGCAAGCGTTTCATGAACGAGGACCTGCCCGGTCAGCAGCTCGAGAACCAGCTTGAGAAGCAGCCCGGCCACATGGCCTACCAGTTCTTCGACGCCGCTTGGCCCGAGCAGCTCCAGTACTTCCCGGCCGCCCACGGCACGGCCTGCTACTACCGCGACGAACCCCTGCCCGACTACACCGCCAACGGCCTCAAGATTTCCGTCCGCTGCCCCCAGGACATCCAGGACGGCATCGACTCGGGTCAGTGCATGACCGCCGACACCATCGACGAGCTGCTCGCCCAGCTCGACGGCATCGACGCTGAGACCGCCAAGGCTTCCATCGAGCACTACAACGAGCTGTGCGATGGCGGCTTCGACCTGGACTTCGGCAAGAGCGCCCAGCGCCTCTTCGGCCTGACCACGCCTCCCTTCTACGCCGTGCGCTGCGAGGAGGCCAACATGCTCGTGTGCCTGGGCGGCATCGTCTCCGACGAGGAGGCCCGTGCCTACGACGAGGCTGGTCAGATCGTCCCCGGCCTGTACTGCGCCGGCAACATGCAGGGCAGCCGTTTCGCCGTGGAGTACCCCATCTGCCTGAAGGGCGTCAGCGTCTCCATGTGCATCTTCTACGGCTACGTCGCCGGCAAGAACGCCGCCGCCGCGAAGTAAGGGCCGAGCGCGCCGCGCGGTCTTGTGCGGTGCCATAATTCACCAGGCGCAAAAAGCCGGGGCAGTCAGACTGACTGACCCGGCTTTCTTGTAATACATTCAGGCTGGTATACCAGGCAAAAAGCCCACGCGGGCAATCCCTACTTCACGGCTTCAAAACCGTGCTCGAGGTCGGCGAGGATGTCTTCGATGTGCTCGGTGCCAATGGAAAGTCGAATGGTGTTGGGATAAATACCGCCGGCGCGCAGCTCTTCCTCGGTAAGCTGGGAGTGCGTGGTAGAAGCGGGGTGGATGACGAGGCTCTTGACGTCAGCCACATTGGCAAGAAGGCTAAAGAGCTCGAGGCTCTCGGTGAACTTCTTGGCCGTCTCGGCATCGCCCTTGATCTCGAAGGTAAAGATGGGTGCGGCGCCGTTGGGATAATAGAAATCGTAAAGCTCCTTGGCACGGCCCGTGGCCAGGCTCGGGTGGTTCACGCGCTCCACCTGCGGGTGGTTGCTGAGGAACTCGACGACCTTGAGGGCGTTCTCCACGTGGCGCTCGACACGCAGGGAGAGCGTCTCCAGGCCCTGGAGCAGCAGGAACGAGTTGAAAGGCGACAGCGTTGCGCCTTGATCGCGCAGAAGGGTCGCGCGGGCCTTGGTGATGTAAGCGGCTGCACCGCACGCGTCGGTGAACACGACGCCGTGGTAGGAGGGGTTCGGCTTGGCCAGGCCCGGGAAGCGGTCGGCGTGCGCGGCCCAGTCAAACTTGCCAGAGTCGACAATCACGCCGCCCATGACCGTGCCGTGTCCGCCCATGAACTTGGTGGCCGAATGTACCACGACGTCGGCACCGTGCTCGATGGGGCGCAGCAGGTAGGGCGTGGAGAACGTGGCATCCACGATGAGCGGCAAACCATGACGATGGGCGATTTCGGCCCAACCCTCGAGGTCGAGCACGTCGGAGTTGGGGTTGCCGAGCGTCTCGGCATACAGCAGCTTCGTGTTGGGCTGAATGGCGGCCTCAACAGCGGCAAGGTCGTCGGGACCCACGAACGTGGTGGTGAGTCCCTGCTCCACAAGCGTGTTGCCGAAAAGGTTCACCGTGCCACCGTACAGGTTGGTGGAGGCTACGATGTGATCGCCGGCCGTTGCGATGTTCTGCACGGCGATGGTGATGGCAGCCGAACCACTGGCAACGCCGAGCGCTCCCACGCCGCCCTCAAGCGCCGCGACGCGCTCCTCGAAAACCGAGGTGGTAGGGTTGGTGAGGCGCGTGTAGATGTTGCCGGGCTCGGCGAGGGCAAACCGGCCGGCCGCCGTGGCGGAATCCTTGAACACGTAGGACGTGGTGGCGTAGATAGGCACCGCACGAGCGTCGGTGGCGGAGTCGGGGCTTTCCTGGCCGGCATGGGTCTGGAGAGTCTCAAAACGGTAGACATGCTTGGATTCGGTCATCGGGGGATTCCTTTCGCGTTTCGTACCGCCTTTGGCGATATTTGGTTTAGCGATAGATAAACTGGGTCAATGCCGTATTTGAAATACGATGGCCGGAAAGTATAGGTATTTGACCTGCGATTTTGAAGTGGTTTGGTTATTCAAAAAATCGCATGCTAGTTATGAGTGCGGTATGGAATGAAGCGGGCTGGGATCAGCCCCAGCAGGCCATCAGCCAGACGATTAACATACATTTCAGGATTTTGAAAATCGAGTCAACTGGTGTTTTAATGAAATAACATACATCTCAACTGGTGAAATGTATGTTATTTCAACCGTAGCAGCCCCAAAACGGACCCGAAGTCGCCGCCAAGCACACAAAAAGCCGCGCAGACCCCGGTTTCCCAGAATCCGTGCGGCTTTACAGTGCAGATGACCCTCTAGCTTCATCCAAGCAGGTCAAAGGCCGAAAACTCGAGCCGATTTCAAGCTGCCCTTACGCCTTCGCGGCGCTGGCGCCGGCGATACGGCCCCAGTTGAGGGTGCCCTGCAGGCAGGTGCCCGAGCCGGGATAGTACGGGCCAAGCCAACCGCCCGAGTTGGTGCCGGCTGCAAACAGATGGGCGATGGGCTCGCCCGCACGGTCGACGACCTGGGCGTCCGTCGTGATCTTGAGGCCGCCGATGGAGCCGATGTTGGTGTTGACCGTCTTCCAGGCATAGAACGGTGCCTCGTCGAGGGCGGTCAGCTGCACCTCGCGGCCGTACAGGCTGTCCTTGCCGGCGGCAACGTCGTCGTTCCACTTGTCCACGCTGAACTTGAGGACGTCGGGGTCGACACCCATGGCGTCGGCAAGCTCCTCGATGGTCTGACCGGTGACCATGCTGCCGTCGTCGAGTGCCTCCTGGAGCTTGTCGGGGTCGCTCCAGGCAGCCTGCGAGACGCTCGTCATCTTGTTGTCCATGACCATCCACGTGCAACCCGTGGTGCCGGCCTCGTCGTCGAAGCCGCCCTCCTGGATGCATGCGTTGTAGATGGCGCGGCAATGGAACGCGTAGGTAGTGTCCTCACGCACAAAACGCACGCCGCGCTGGTTCACAAGGATGTAAGGAATCTCGGGGTTAGTGTTGTTGGTGTAGCTCCAGGTAGCAAGCAGCAGATCGACGGCACCACCGAAGCGACCCACATCAGCGCCGGCCTCGATACCCATGACGATACCGTCACCCGTGTCGGTCGCGGCCGTGGCAACAGCCTGGGTCTTGAGATCCCAGTACTGCTGGGGGTTGTACTTCCTGGCAAGCTCCTCGTTGTGCTCGATGCCGCTCATGGCAAGCACGACGCCCTTGGTTGCCTGGTAATGCTTGCCGTCGGCGGTCTCCACGCCGGCAACGCCGTCATCGCCCATGACCAGGTGCGCAGCGGCGGTACCCGTCATAATCTCGCCGCCCGCCTCGCGCACGGCAGCCTCGGCGTTCGTGGTCCACACAACGCCGCCCGTCTTGGTGGCATCGGCAGCATCGGTGATAAGGTGGATGCGGTCGGCCATGTTGGCGGGATCGGTGTAGGCAGCCGGATAGCAGCCGAAGACCTTGGAGAAGGTGATGCCGAAGCTGTCGGCCATCCACTGCAGGTTGTCGGCAGCGTTGTCGGCCATCACGCGCACGAGGTCGGAATCGACGAGGCCCTCGCCATCCTGCATCCAGAAGGCGTAGTGCTTGTCGGCGGAGTCGTCATCGACGCCGTTTACGCCCAGCTCCTTCTGCCAGGTAGTGCCAGAGGCCTGAACAGCACCCTCGGCCGTGGCCGTCGTGCCGCCGCACGCATCGCCCTTCTCGAGCACGAGCACCTTTTCGGCGCCCTGCTCAAGTGCGGAGTAAG
>JAHZHK010000180.1:0-1479 GCA_019420325.1 Coriobacteriaceae bacterium
CAGCGATGAAGGCATGCTTTTCTGCCTGTGGGGGGCTCAAGGTGGGTATGATGAATGAGTCGTGCGTTTATCTTCCAAAACGAAAGGCTTTCTCATGCCGAAGAAGCACAAGTTCGACTATTTTGAAGCGTTTTGTGCCCAGGCCGACATCGCTCGCAAAGAGTCGAAGGCTCTGCTCGATGTCGTCGAGAACTTCAAGCCCGACCCTGAGTGGCTTCGCGGGAAGATGGAGGTGATTCACACCATCGAGAACGAGGGAGACGACATCGCCCACGAGATCATCGAGCGTCTCGCCACCGAGTTTTTGCCTCCCATCGATCGCGAGGACGTCACCGAGCTCACTATGCTGCTCGACGATGTGACCGACGAGATCGAGGAGGTCGTGCAGCACATCTATATGTACGACTTCAAAGAGCTTCATCCCGCGGTTGTACCCACTGCGCGCGTCATCGACGCCGCAGTTGAGGCGCTCTACGAGGCGACGAAGGCATTCAACGAGTTCAAGAAGCCCAAGAAGCTCGAAAAGCTTCTCATTGCCGTGCATGACCGTGAGTCTGAGGGCGACGAGTTCTACATCGAGAACAAGCGCGATCTGTTCGCCAACCACTCTGATGCCTCGGCCGCGTACCTCATTTCGTGGAACGGCATGTTCTCTCACATGGAGGCCTGCTGCGACGCATGCGAGGACGTTGCTTGTGTCATGCAGAAAGTCATGCTCAAAAACTCTTAATCCATAATTCACAAAAGAGCGTTATCATTGGAATTTGTCGCCTTCCGCCCGGGAGGCGACTGCCTGGTTGTGCGCCGTTTACGCACGCCGGGCGTCTGTAGGCAAGTCACCCGAACCGACACGGGGTGACACAGACCGATTAGGGAGACCCCCCAATGACGAGCGTTCTGAACGAGCATTCAACGCACACCCACACCTGTGGCGAGCTGCGCGCCAGCGACATTGGCGCTACCGTCACGCTGAATGGCTGGGTGCAGCACCGCCGCGACCACGGCGGTCTCATTTTCGTCGACTTGCGCGACCGCGAGGGTCTCACGCAGTGCACGTTCGACCCGGAGCTTTCTGGCGCCGAGGCGTTCCACACCGCCGAGACCATCCGTCCCGAGTGGCCCATCTCCGTCACCGGTACAGTGCGCCATCGTCCTGACGACACCACGAACCCCAACATGGTCACCGGCGAGGTCGAGGTCCTTATCACCGACATCAAGGTGATCAACACGTGCAAGACCCCGCCCTTCCAGATCGAGGATGGCATCGATACCGCCGAGGACACGCGTCTGCGCTACCGCTACCTGGACCTGCGCCGTCCTGAGATGCTCAACAACCTCAAAGTGCGCAACTCCTTCTGTTGGGGCATGCGCGAGGCCCTGCACAATCGTGCCTTCCTCGAGGTCGAGACGCCCATCCTGTTCAAGTCCTCGCCTGAGGGTGCTCGCGACTTCATCGTCCCGCGCCGCATCCAGCCCGGC
>JAHZHK010000180.1:1531-3987 GCA_019420325.1 Coriobacteriaceae bacterium
TGAGCGCTACTACCAGGTTGCCAAGTGCTTCCGCGACGAGGACCTGCGCGCCGATCGTCAGCCTGAGTTCACCCAGGTCGACCTTGAGATGTCGTTCATCGATATGGACGGCGCCATCTGCCTTCTTGAGGATGTCCTGAAGGACGCCTTCGCCCATGTGGGCGTCGAGCTGCCCACCCCGCTGCGTCGCATGCCTTACTGGGAGGCCATGGACACCTACGGATGCGATAAGCCTGACACGCGTTACGGCATGCATCTGGTCGACCTGACCGACATCTTCGCAAACTCGCAGTTCAAGGTCTTTGCTACGGCCGCCAACACCGAGGGCCAGGTCGTCAAGTGCATCAACGCCAAGGGCGCCGGCACCTGGACCCGTGGCGAGATCGACAAGCTTCCCAAGGTTGCCGAGACCTTCGGCGCCAAGGGTCTTGCCTGGATTGCCTTCCGTGAGGATGGCTCCGTCAACAGCCCCATCGTCAAGTTCTTCTCTGACGAGGAGATGGCTGCTCTCAAGGAGCGCGCCAACGTTGAGCCCGGCGACCTCGTTATGTTCGCCGCCTGCGGCCGCGTGCTTGCCGACGAGATTCTGGGTGGCATGCGTACCCACATGGCAAATGCCCTGGGCATCAAGCGTGAGGGTCACGACTTCCTGTGGGTCGTCGACTTCCCGATGTTTAAGTACGACGAGGATGAGAAGCGCTACTCCGCTGAGCACCATCCCTTCACTCAGCCTTGCTACGAGGACCTCGACAAGATCGAGGACGACCCGCTGAGCGTGGGCTCCTACACCTATGACTTCGTCATGGACGGCTACGAGGCCGGCGGCGGCGGTATCCGTATCCACAACGCCGACCTGCAGATGCGCGTTCTCAAGCGCCTTGGTTTCACCGAGGAGCAGGCAAACGCCCAGTTCGGCTACCTCATCGAGGCACTCGGCTACGGTGCCCCCACCCTGGGCGGTTTCGCCCTGGGCCTGGATCGCGTCTGCATGCTGCTGTGCGGCTGCGACTCCATCCGCGACGTCATGGCCTTCCCCAAGACCTCTTCGGGCAGCGACCTTATGAGCGCGGCGCCCAGCGAGGTCAGCACGAAGCAGCTCAAGGAAGTTTCCCTGCGCGTGCTTTAAAGTGCCTTAAGGTATGTGGCGGACCTTTTCGCGTTGATTTGCCCGCCGGCGCATGGTGATGTGCCCGCGCGGTATACTGAAGCGGACCCTGAATGGGCGCGGTCGGTGCTTGCTGCACTGGCCGCGCCCGTCCCATACGTTAGGAGGCCATCATGGTCCGCCTGCAAACTTCTCTGGGCATGCGTCTTTTTGTCGCGCCCTTGGCCTGTGCGGCCCTTTGTGCTGGTTGCGTTGCGCTGCCTTACACTTCCGTCGCTTTTGCCGATGAGGCTGCAAGCGACGCTGCTACTACTGTCGCAACTTCTGGCGTCGACGCCGTCGAGCCTGCACAAAGCGATGCGTCTGTTGATTCGGTTTGTGCGGTGAAGCCCGAGGATGTCGATGCGTGTCTTGGCGGGCGCTCTGTTTTCACCCGGGCCGAGGCCGTGTATGCGCTCATCGATGCGTCCAGTCTTCCCCAAGAGCTTGCCGACAGCGAGGCTGTCATGGCATGCGTGCTTGAATGCGGGAAGTCCTATGACGTTTCGGCTCTGGCAAACCTGAAGGTTGCCTATGTCGTCGTCCCTGAGGGGGCGCTCGACGGTCTTGTGAGCGCGGATGCGACTGACTCGGGGGAGGCCGATGGAGACTCGAAGGCTGACGATGAGGCAGCTACGAGCACAGATGATGCCCAGACCAGCGCAGATGCGTCTCAGGCAGCCACCGATGTAGCCGATGCTACTACGCAAGTGGTTCATCTTTACGGTATTTCCCAAGAACAGGCGCTGTCCTGCGGCGTCTATATGGCAACCTCGCTGAACGCCGAATATCACTTCGAGGGACTTGAGAAGGTTTCCGAGAACGTCTTTGCCTTTGGTGCCGGAGCCTCTTCTGAGCAGACTCCTGGAGCTGGCGGCTCGCAGACGGGAAATGGTGAAGGAAGTTTTGCTGAAGCCTCGGCTGCAAAAACACACCTTCAAGCAAAGGTTTCTCTTGAAGGCTCCGGGCTTGCTGCCAATCAGTTTTTGTTTGCAATCGAGCCTCTCGACGGTGCCCCTCAGCCGGAACTCTCCCAGGCATCAAACAATGCGGATGGCCTGATTGATTTTGGTGAAGTTGCGTTCTCTGCTCCCGGAGACTACACCTACCGCATTTCCCAGGTACCTGGTGATTTTGCCAGTGTCACCTATGACACATCGTCTTTCGAGGTCGTTGTCCATGTCGACGTTGACGGGCAAGACGGTGCTCTCACCGTGTCTGAGCCTGAGGTCCCTGCGTTTTCCAACAAGATGGAAAAGCCTGCCGAGTCTGAGGAAACGGCTCTTGCCCCTGTGACGGCAAGTTTGTCCAC
>JAHZHK010000181.1 GCA_019420325.1 Coriobacteriaceae bacterium
GAATCAACCTCGGTCGAATCGAGCGATTCACACGTCGCGCCCTGGGGAAGGGTGAAAGCGAAGTTACCGCAAATGGCCCAATTCTGAGGTTCCGTGTCACCATCGCCCTCATCGGCAAAGGCCGGGACCGCCGAGAGGGGTGCACACACTACCAGCATGAATATCAAAGCGAGCAGAGCACCAAGCAGGCCGCGTCCTCGCGCAGAAATTCCGGTGCGATCAGAAACGGTAGGGCACGCCATTTCTTTCCCCTCTCCATTCCCCTTTGCCCGAGACCCCCATCCCAGGCGGAACAGGTCAACATTACGCCCTCGGCAGGCCCATACGCAAGCCTTATCACCCAATTGGCCTGGTGTTTTAGTCTGCCAAGACTCACCCGCCTGGTTTGCGCTCGTGGTCCACGCTATCCTCTTGCCATGCACGCGGTCTGCCAAAGGCAGCCCATGGGAGACGGGAGAGAACGCCATGACCACCAACACACCTGAGCCTCAGCTCGGCGCAGACATCAAGAAGCTCGGCTTTGGCCTTATGCGCCTGCCGCAGCTGCAGCCCCAGGCAGAGGGCGAGAAGGGCGCCATCGACATCGAGCAGACCAAGCAGATGGTCGACATGTTCCTCGGCGTCGGCTTCACCTACTTCGACACCGCCTGGGCCTACGAGGGCAGCGAAGACGCCATCCGACAGGCGCTTGTGGAGCGCCACCCGCGCGAGAGCTACCAGCTTGCCACCAAGAGCGCCGCGTGGGTCAACTGCGCCAGCAAGGAGGAGGCTGAGGCGCGCTTCGACGAGTCGCTCGCCCGCACCGGTGCCGGCTACTTCGACTTCTACCTGCTGCACAACCTGGGCGAGACCCGCACGCACTTCTTCGACGACTTTGGCCAGTGGGAGTTTGTGCAACGCAAGAAGGCCGAGGGGTTCATCCGTCATGTGGGATTCTCGTTTCACTCCACGCCCGAGGAGCTCGACGAAATCCTGCGCGCCCACCCTGAGATGGAGTTCGTGCAGTTGCAGATAAACTACGCCGACTGGGACTTCGCCGCCGTGCAGTCACGCCGTTGCTACGAGGTGGCACGCGCCCACGGCAAGCCCGTCATCGTGATGGAGCCGGCAAGGGAGGCTTGCTCGCCAACCCGCCCGCGTCCGTGCGCGAGGTGTTTGAGCAGGCAAAGCCGCAGCTCTCCCCCGCAGCGTGGGCTATCCGTTTCGCCGCCGACCTGCCCGGCGTTATCACCGTGCTCTCGGGCATGAGCAACCTCGAGCAGATGCGCGACAACATCGCCGCCATGGTGGACTTTGAGGGCCTGGGCGCCGAGGGGCGCGCCGCGCTCGATGCCGCCCGCCAAAAGCTGGCCGAGATTCCGCTCATCCCCTGCACCACCTGCAACTATTGCGCCAAGGTGTGCCCCATGGACATCGGCGTCTCGGGTACGTTCACGGGCATGAACTACCTCACGATCTACGGCGACAAGGACGCGGCGCTGCGCCAGGAGGGCTGGCTCGTTGCCAAGCACGGCCACAAGCGCGCTAACGAGTGCATCGGCTGCGGCGCCTGCGAGCGAGCATGCCCCCAGCACATCGCCATCCGCGCCGAGCTCGCCCGCTGCGTGGAGGCGCTGGGAATCGAGGGGTAGGGAGAAGCGAGGAGACATGCGCGAGGGGGGTGCGGACCGGAGACGGCCTGCCCCCTTCTTTTGGCCAGCTTCCCCTCATGCTTTTTTGCCCCAACCCGTCCGCGCCCCCAAATCAGACGGCCTAAACGTCAAACGAGGGCCTCACGGCCCGCAACGGCCACTCCCGATGTTGGTCGCCCGGGGAGAACGCCCGCCTTGCCGGCAATGCGTGGCATGGCACAAGGTGGGTTCTGGGCCTTTTTTGGCAGCGAAACGAGTTTCGGAGTAGTTTTCCCGAAAAGCGTGCCGAATCAGGGCAAATCGTGTTGGAAAAGCGTTACATGCGCAGGTGAAGGGCAATTTTGAGCCTCCAGCTCAACAATCGAGGAGCAGCCTACCTGGAAGCGCGCGCAGGCACGGCAAGCCCTGATGACCATGGACGCGCGAAGATCGGCATAGACCGCATCTACGCCCCGGTCTATGCCGCCCATCTCGCCATGGAGTGCCGCTAGCCCTGACCACCCGCAGCGCCGGGGTGCTCGGGCCAGGGCGGCGGGTCCATCACGGTCATGTCGAGGCGCAGGGTCTGCGCGATGAGCAGGGCCAGCTCGTCGTCGGTGATGTCGGGCTTGGCCTTCATCATGCCTACCAGGCCGAACAGGAGCAGCCCGAACGTCTCGGGCACCAGCTGGATCTCTATGGTGCGGTAGGCCTTGTACTCGGACACGATGTAGCTCTGGATGCACGCGACGATCTCGCGGACGGCCTGCGTGGCGAACTGGTCGCGCACGCCCAGCTCGTCGAGCACGGCAAACATGGGGCGCGGGGAACCCGAGGCCGTGTAGAGCGCCCGGCGCAGCATCGACACACAGTTCTTCAGCTCCGATGGAGTGTCGCCGAACGCCCGCAGCTCGTTCCAAGTGGACACACTCTCTACCAGGTCCTCGAGATAGTCGTCGAGCACAGCGTCGGTCACGGCTTGCTTGTCGGGGAAGTAGTAGTACACGAGAGTGCGCGTCACGCCCGCCTTGCGAGCGATGGCCGCCAGGCTGGTGGCGGCCACCCCTTCAGTCTCATACAGGTCGCGGGCGACAAGCATGATGTCGCCGGCCATGCCGTCCAGTCGCGCACTATGCCTGACCTGCCGCGTCACGGGATGCGGCAGGTCAGGGTCGAACCCGGGTATCGACGCGCTTCTCTGCACCGGCACGGCAGCACCTCCGTCCGCCAAGGGACCGCCACGCTCGACTCGAAACACAACGCGGCAGCTAGAACCTAACGGTTCTCCTCAACGACCTCTCGATAATTCTGCGTGTCATTATAAATCTCGTCCTTGAGCGGGTTAAGGCCGCGGGCGCAGGTACGGCGGTGCGCGAGTCGCCAGACGTCTACGGACGCGTCACCATGGTCTTGACGCGGCCCTTCTCATCCCAAGCTGCCTTGTAGCCGAACTCCTCCAGGTTGGCCAGGGCGGCGTCGCGCTGGTCCTCGGGGACGTCGATGCTGTCGAGGTACACCTTGCGGAAACCGGGGTTGTCGATGTAAAGCTCCTGCTTGAAGGGATTGCGCTTCTTGACCGCGATGGTGTAGGCCTGGTAGACGAACACGCCGGCATTGAACAGCAGCGCGATGACCGAGATGGTCATGTGGGCCGCCGGGTCATTCGTGGAATGCACGATGAAGGTGGGATGCAGGAAGAACCACGGCACCGTCATGGTCACGATCATGTTCACGGCAAGCGTTCGCACGCGGTGCTGTGCGTAGGCGCCGCGCTTGATGAAAAACGCCGGGATGGTGCAGGCCGCCAGCAGCACCAGACCGCAGTACATGGAACGGTCGGAAACGCTGTTGTAGGTGTAGGCGAAGTTCCACAGGTCGTAGCCAATGATCCAGAACCACAGCTGGTCGGGCCAGACGAAGTCCTTCTTCTTGCCACGGCTGACGATGATGCCGAAGAAACCGCAGATGCACAGGGCATTCAGGATGCCGGCAATGCCGTTGATGACGTTCCAGGGGCCACCGACCACCATGTAACCGTCCACGATGCCGTTGACGCCCGCGAGCTGGAAGTCGCGAATGCAGGCCTCAAGGATGTTGATGGCGAAGATGATGGGCGGAATGCAGACGACGTACTTCTTCTGGAATGCGGGGAAGTACACGATGAGCCACCCGAGAATCGCGCCCGCCAGGCACGAATAGGTCTTCACCCACTGGAACCACGTGCCTGCGCCTGTGCCCTCAACCGCCGTGTGCGGCCAGACGAATATCGTGAACACCGTGGGCAAGGCGATGAAGATTGCGCCGCCCACCCATTTGTTGAGGCGCGACAGCTCGTTCATGCCAATGAGAAACA
>JAHZHK010000182.1 GCA_019420325.1 Coriobacteriaceae bacterium
GTGAACTCAAGGCCGCGCTCCGGCTCGAAGCGGTCGATTGCCTTGATGAGGCCGATGGTGCCTACCTGCACGAGATCGTCGAGTGGCTCGCCGCGGTTTGCGAACTTCGCGGCAAGAAAACGCACAAGGTTGAGATGGTTGACGATGAGCTGGTCGCGCGCCGCCATGTCGCCTTTGTCCTTGTATCGGGCGAAGAACTCACGGGTACGCTCCTTGTCCCAGGCGAGCTTGTGGGATCCCCTTGAATCAGCGGCCATTGGCATCCCCGGCTTCTTTTTCGAGGTGAAGGGTGATGTCGGGCTCGTCGGAAATCTCATAGACGTCGCACATGGCCTGCAGGATGAGCGCCGAGTAGGCAAGCGCGGGCTCGTCGGGGTCGTCGGCGCGCCAGTCGTGGCCGAGCACGAAGTCCATCGAGAGACGGCGGCCCGACACGGCAAAACGAATCGAGAGGCGCTCGCCAGGGTTCGTGGCAAGCGAGTAGATGAAGGCCTCCTCGGCGGCCATGCGCACGTCGTCGACTTCCTCGATGCCAAACCCGGCCAGGGTGGCGAGGTTGGCAGCGGTCATACGAACGACGCGTGCGTAGTCGCTTTGCGCGGGTACTTCCAGGGCCGTCAACTCGGTTTCTACACTGTGCTTGGGATCAGTCATGATGCTCCTCGGGCCTTAATCGTTGTCAGGATAGGTGAAGTAGCCGGCTTCCTTGCGTGCAACCTCGATCTGAGGAACTGCCTCGAGGGGCTCGTCGCAAGACGTCTGCACGTCGGCGTCGGAATCGCAGGCAGACCCGTCGGTCACATCGGCCTCGTGGCTTGTATGCCCGCCTTCGGAGAGGCCCTCGGCGCGATGCCCCAGGCGACGTCCGAATGCCGACTTCGCGCGCTGCGCGATGCTGCCGGCGGCGTCGTTGACGACACTGGCAGCATTGCCGGCCACGTTCGTGGCGCGGGATACGTCGCCCAAGATGGCGTCGAGACGGACGAGATCGTCGGAGAGGGCGCCGATGGCACCGGCAGTCTGGCGGAGCACAGGCTCCACCTGCACCACGGCAGGCTGGGCCTGCTCAAGCACGGCGTCAAGCTTCGCGACGACAGGCTTGGCCTGCTCCACGACCTCGCCGGCGGAAGCAACGACCGGCCCCAGGTCGTCGGCAGCCTTCTTGAAGGCGTCGATGCAGGGACGCGCGCCGCGCACAGTGAGGGCGACCTCAACCGCGAGCCAAACAAGGGCCACGACAAGGACGACGAGCGCTACGGTAAGAATGGTTGGCATACAAAGCCCCTTTCGGTTACGGGACAAACCCTATGCATCATGCCCTAGTTGGCGCACAACTATACGCCCTGCTCGCCCTGAGGCGAGCCTCCCAACAAAAGCTGCCCATCAACGCTGCGCCTGGCGTACTCCCAACGGTACTGCTCCCAGCCGATTTGACCCGGCTCGTAGAAGCACCCGCGCTCAAGGCCGTCGGGCAGGTACTGCTGCGCCACCCAATGGCCGGGATAGTCATGTGGGTAAATGTAGTCGCCGTAGTTCTCGCTGCCAGGACGGTGCCGGTCGCGCAAATGGTTGGGGACGGCACGGGCGGGCGCCTCGCGAACGTCTTTGAAGGCACGTGCGAGACCCTTGTAACTCGCGTTGCTCTTGGGCGCAAGGGCCATGTACACGGCGGCCTGCGCGAGGTTGATGCGGCACTCGGGCATTCCGATGACCTCGCACGCCTTGAAGGCGGCCTCGGCCACGAGGATTGCCTGCGGGTCGGCGTTACCCACATCCTCGCTGGCAGAGATGAAGATGCGCCGGGCGATGAACTTGGGGTCCTCCCCTCCTTCGAGCATACGCGCCAGGTAATACAGGGCGGCGTCCGGGTCGGAGCCACGCATCGACTTGATGAAGGCGGAGACTACGTCGTAATGCTCGTCGCCGCCCTTGTCGTAGCGCTGAGCGCGCGTGGGGGTCGCCTGGTCCACATCCTCTGCGCTCACCGCGATGGGGCCGTCGCCCTCGCTCGCGCCATGCGCGTCTGCAAGCTCGCAGGCGAGCTCGAGCGTGGTGAGGGCGCTTCGGGCGTCGCCGCCCGCAAGCAGGCACACACGCGCCAGAGCCTCGTCGTCAAGCGTGTATTTACCCGCAAGGCCATCCGGGCTTGTCAGGGCGTGACGGCAGATGGAGGAGATGTCCTCGTCGGTGAGGCTGTGGAGCTCGACCACGCGCGAACGAGACAGAAGCGCCTGGTTCACCTCGAAGAACGGGTTCTCCGTGGTGGCACCCACAAGCACGACGACGCGGTCCTCCACGGCATGGAGCAGGGCGTCTTGCTGGCCGCGGTTGAAACGGTGGATCTCGTCGACGAACAGGATGGTGCGGCGGCCGTTGATGACGAGGCGGCTCTTTGCCGCGTCGATTTGCTCGCGCAGGTCCTTCACTGTGCCGGTGACAGCCGACACCTCCACGAACTCGGCGCGCGTGGTGTGGGCGATAATGCGGGCCAACGTGGTCTTGCCTGTGCCGGCCGGGCCAAAGAGGATGACCGAGCTCAACGTGTCGTGCTCGATGGCACGGCGCAGCCACGTCCCGGGGCCCACGGCGCTGTCCTGCCCGCAATACTCGTCGAGCGTCTTGGGGCGCACGCGCACCGCCAGGGGCGCATTGGCGTTGACGCGACGCTCCTCGTTTGCTGTAAACAATGTCTGCATGTGCCTGGTGTTCCTTGGTCGAATCACAAAGTTGTTAGAAAACGTTACAAATCACTGAAGTAGCTGCGACGGGGCGTTTTCCCCAGTTCATCAGGGAAGAGACGCTCGTAGAGCGCAGTGAAGTAGTCGTCGGTCATCGAGGCGATGAAGTCCATGACCGTTTGCTCGGGTGCGCTTTGCCAGTCGTAGTCGTGGCTATAGTACCCCGCATGGCGGCAGACCGGCACGACATGATGGGCGAAGATAGGGCTTGTCTCGTCGCCCGAGACAAGGTCGTCGAGCAGGCGTGCGAAGAGGGCTTCGAAACGTGGGGCAATCAACCCCTCGCACTCCCCTCCCACTGAGGGCGTCTCGTAAATGAGCTGGTAATTCTCGCGCTTGGCAGCCGCCAGCTCATCGAAGGCCACCTGCGAAAGCTCGATGTGGTCCTTGCCGTAGGAGTTCTCCACGATGTCGACCGTGAGGGCGGCAATGACCCATGAGTTGTAGGCGCCCACGGCACCCGTTCTGAACGGCGCACCGGCGTCGAGCAGGCCGGCGAGTTCGGCGTCTTGGCGGTCCTTGCCCACGTAGGCGATGATGTCAGACACACGCACGACGCAGCCTTCGAGCGTGGCGGGCGCAAGTGTGTAGATGAAGTCGCGCCCCTTCTCATGGCAGGCACGGATTGTCTCGTCAAGCTCGGCAAAGCTGGAAAGACCCGAGGTGCGCAGCACACGTCGCTCGTACTCGCCGTTGTGGCAGAGAGCCCCGTCGAGGGTCTGCAGCGTGAGGTTGCGCCCGTAGATGCGGTCCATGACCTCGACGCTATGGACGTTATGCGCAAAGTGCAGGCCGGTGCGCGCGTGATACACCTCGTCAAGGCAGCGCTCGCCGGCGTGACCAAAGGGCGTGTGGCCGATGTCGTGGGCAAGGGCTATGGCCTCGACAAGGTCGAGGTTGAGGCCTAGGGGACGTGCGATGTCGCGGGCGATGCGGCTCACGAGCTGCACATGCTGACCACGCCGCGTGATGTCATCGTTCTGGCGAAACGAGAAGACCTGCGTCTTGCCGGCATAGCGGTTGTACGCAGGCACATTGAGCGTCTTTTCGATGTCGCGGACAAAAGCGGGGCGCATGAGCGTCTGCTCGTCGCGCGTGGCGGGAACGCGCCGCAGGGCCGCGGCGTCAGGACAGCGCCACGGGCTCACGCGGCCGCGAGCGTAGTCGTCGGCAATCTGGGCCGCCAGTTCCTCGCTCAAAGAGAGCGGTGCGTCATAC
>JAHZHK010000183.1:0-1276 GCA_019420325.1 Coriobacteriaceae bacterium
GACCCCGCGCGCCTGCTGGGGCCGTTTGGGGGACTTGTTCATTGTCTCCCTAGGCAAACGGTAGACTTTCAAGAGGCATTCCGTCGACGGGAACGTAGTAGAAAGATGTGCGGTCGATGCGCACGGCGTCGCCTTG
Organism: Coriobacteriaceae bacterium; assembly: GCA_019420325.1. GTDB lineage: Bacteria > Actinomycetota > Coriobacteriia > Coriobacteriales > UMGS124 > UMGS124. The sequence continues at coordinate 137 of JAHZHK010000183.1, forward strand.
TGCAAGCCGCTTGCTAATGTCGCTCTCGGGGTCGTCAAGGTCGCCAAAATAGCGAGCCTTTGCCGGGCAGTTGAGCACGCATGCCGGCTTCAGCCCCTCTTCCACGCGGTCAATGCAGAAGATGCACTTCTCAACCACGTTTGTGCGCTGCTCGCCGTATGCCTCGTAAGGTGCCTGCTCTTCTGCACCGAAATAATTTTCGGTTACATCGTTGAGAACGCGTGCGCCGTATGGACAGGCAGGTATGCAGAGCTGGCAGCCGATACACGTCTTGTAGTCGACTACCACCACGCCGTCATCGCGCTGGATGCTTGCTCCAGCAGGGCATACCACCACACAAGGAGCGTCCTCGCAGTGCATGCAGGCATGAGGAACGTATGCCCTTCCTGATGCGCCAACCTCCTCGCCCCACTCCTTGATGTCAAGGTGCCCCCATGAGATGCCTGGCTTTTGGTTGTGTGCAAGCTGGCATGCAACCACACATGCCCCGCAACCTGCGCATCGCTTGGTGTCGATTAGCATTCCCCAATGTGCCATGTCTCTCCTCCTTGCATCGCGTCTTTCAAAACGGCGTGGCAATTCCCCTTTTGTCATGCCACGAAATCCAATATGGAGTGTGCGGTTGCAAATTGCCAGAGGGGGAGAACAGGAGGAAAGCCTGGCTGTAGCGGGTATCAAATAGTTTGTCTTTGGCGTATACTTAATTATTTGAAATTATGGGGTGAATTAAAGGGGCGATGACAGTTGGGGCTGTCTTATGACGAGGGATTTCGCGCAGGGGAGCGCGATTACCAATCCATTCTCATTCCTACACTTTCGTTTGGTCCACTGAAAATTGCCGAGAAACTTGCCTATGGACAACAGGAAAAGTTATTCAAGGGAGAGGTTCTTAACCGCAAGGCCATAACGCCCGATGATCCGTACTACTTTTACATTGAGCAGGGACAAATATGTCTCTACAACGGACGCGAGACTGGCGAAGGCACGGCAATTTTTTGGCGCAACCAAGGCGACGCTTTTTCAACAGAATACGGTGGCTTTGCCAGTATCGGAAAATATCCGGCGCAGTTTATAGCGACCACGAATACGGTGCTCTACGGATTCTCACAGCGTCAATTGCTTGCTTTTGCCGAAGAAGAC
>JAHZHK010000183.1:1286-3880 GCA_019420325.1 Coriobacteriaceae bacterium
GAGTTCGTGCGCGTATGTCACATGACATTTGCGCAGATAGGCCATCGTGTTGCAAACGTGGCGCATCAAGCGCCTGACATTCGCTATGCCATGTGGTTGCAGAAACTGTGCACGGCAACAAGTCCAAATCCTGACGGCTCATATAGTATTCCGTGCAACATGACGATTCGCCAACTTGCCGAGCTGTTCATGATGCACGAGACTACTTGCACCAGGCTTATTGCCGAGTTTGAGTCGCGCGATCTTGCATATCGATGCAAAAGCGAACTCTATGTGCCCAGCGTCGCGCGCCTCCAACAATATACGGATGGGCGCACGCTGTAGACATCTGCATATAATTGCGCGCCTGCAGCAAATGCCTCGGGCAAACAGCCTGCTCTGTCCGCAGCGCACCTTCACAATATCTTGACGTTCTCACGGGGCGAGGAATACACTTTGTTTTGGTTGCGCGGTGCTGTTCAAGGGGCGTCGCCCGAATGGGCGACGAAGGTGACGTGCCGCGGGCAAAGCAAGAACCGTATAGGGTTTGAGAGTAAAGGAGTGCCGTATGACTACGCATTACTCGCTCGACCAAGGTTCCGTTTCTCGTCGCACGTTTGCCCAGGGCGCCGTCGCAACGGCGGTTCTTGTCGCTGCCGGGCTCGCCACTCCTGCCATGGCCGATGACACCGATGCCGTCAGCGGCGCATCGGAGAAGATTGACGAGAGCCTGCAGATGACGCAGGAAGAGATTCACGACCTTGCCTGCGACTACCTGCACGGCTGGCCCCTCAAGACCGACGAGAACGGCGAGACGGTCTACTCCTATCGTGAGATGTACTCCATCGCAACGAGCCTCAACGACCATCCCGGTCTTTCTCAGGTCGAGTTCGTGCTCTTCCCCGACTCCATGTGCCTGCTCGGCTCGGGCGACAAGGGCACGGAGAAGTGCCTGCATCTTGTAGAGAACCCCGAGGCCGTCATGTATTGGTACCATCAGGTTCCCGAAGAGGAGTACGTGCCTTACGCCAACGACTACTTCAACTCCTACGGCGTGCAGTTCAAGGGCAACGCCCGCTTCCTGACCGCCGATGAAGAGGGCGCAGCCGAGAAGGTCGGCGTGTACCTCGAGACGCTGTATGGCGCCGAGGCCTGGGGCTCCAAGACAGACGAGGAGCGCGCCGAAACCATCGCCCGCATGTTCGAGTTTGTGGACTGGATCTACTTCGAGCCCACCGAGGTCGTCGTGAACTCGCTGCAGTGGCGTTACAATTCCGAGAACTCCGCGCGTCCCGAATGGTACGACCCTGAGAGTCCCTCGTTTGGCAAGTCCGTGCGCCAGGTGTATCACCCGTAACGATGTAACAGAACGTCTGCCTGGTTGAGACCGGGTGACGGTTGATCATAAGCGCCAAGAAGGCCGCGCGTCTCGCTATCGCAGATGCGCGGCCTTGCTGTGTACCGGCGGGTGCCGATGGGGCTGGCTCCGCATCCTGCCTCCCAGTCTGCATTCTCGACATTTAGGCAGGTTGATGGGTGAGTTTCGTATGCCTTTGGGCTATGATTGCCGCTTGTGGGCTCCTTTGGGCCACTGGTACGCACGCCGCTGCGAAGGGTTAGTTTTCATGCAGGATAAAAAGCGCATCTTGGTCGTCGCCACGGGCGGAACGATTGCCTCCGTCGAGGATGGTCGCGGCCTGACGCCGGGATTGAGTGGCGACGAGCTGCTGGCCTACGTTCCCGAGGCCGCAAGCCTGTGCCGCATCGACGTGGTGCAGCCCATGAACATCGACAGCACGAACGTGCGCCCCCGCGACTGGATGCGCATACGCAACGTGATCGTGGACGCCTACGATTCCTACGACGGCTTTGTGGTGCTGCATGGCACGGACACCATGGCCTACACGGCGGCGGCCCTGTCGTACCTGATTCAAGACAGCCCCAAACCCATCGTGCTGACGGGCTCGCAGCAGCCCATGGCCAACCCCTTTACCGATGCCAAGCTCAACCTCTACCAGAGCCTGCTGTATGCCGTGGACGATTCGGCCCACGACGTGTGCGTGGTCTTTGGCGGGATGGTCATCGCCGGAACGCGTGCCCGCAAGCAGCGCACCATGAGCTTCAACGCGTTTGTTAGCGTCAATTATCCCGAGCTCGCCCTCATCCGCAACGGCCGCGTCATTCGAGCGGGCCGCGACAACAAGCCGCCAGCAGACTCGGCGCGCTTCTACGACGGGCTCAATGAGCGCGTGTTTGTGCTGAAGCTGACTCCCGAGATGGGCCCGGGAATCTTTGAGCTGCTCAAGCGCGACTACGACGCCGTCATCGTCGAGACGTTCGGCATTGGAGGCATCCCCGAACACGAGGACGCCTCGTTTGAGCGCGCCATCTTCGACTGGGTGGACTCCGGGCGCTTCGTCGTCATTACGACGCAGGTGCCCGAAGAGGGCTGTGACCTGGGCGTATACAAGGTGGGCCGCGCCTACCTCGATCACCCGGGCATCCTCATCGGTGACGACATGACGACCGAGGCGCTCGTTGCCAAGACCATGTGGGTTCTGGGTCAGAGCCGCGACCCGCAGTGCGTGAGCGAGCTGTTCAAGCGACCTGTCAAT
>JAHZHK010000184.1 GCA_019420325.1 Coriobacteriaceae bacterium
GCGTGCCTGCCACGGCCGACATCGAGTTCCGCGTGGTCGCCGACGACGCCTCCCGCCAGATCCAGCTACAGGGCGGCGACATCGACATTGCCGCTGACCTGCCCCTCTCCTCCCTCATGCAGATTGAGGGCGACCCCAGCTGCGTCGTTGCAGCCTTGCCCTCCACCATCACGCGCTTCATGTCGCTCAACGTCGAGAACGAGTACCTCGCCCATGACGAGGCCCGCCAGGCACTCATCAAGGCTACCGACCCGCAGGAGATCGTGGACGTCGCCCTCTTCGGTTACGGCACCGCCATCGGCACCATCTTCGCCCCCACCAGCAAGTATTGTGACCACTCCCTCGACCCCGTCGAGCCCGACATCGAGGGCGCCAAGGCGCTGCTCGCCCAAGCCGGCCTGGACGGCGGCTTCCCGATTACCATCCTCATGCGCAGCGGCAACGAGGTCGACAAGCAGATCGCGATGATCCTCACGCAGCAGTGGGCCAAGATTGGCGTGACCGTCTCCATCGAGGAGATTGAGGCCACCTCGTACAAGACCCGCATGTACGCCATGGATTTCGACGCCATCATCGACTACTGGTCCGACGACATCCAGGATCCCTCCGAGTTTATGCAGTGGATCTTCGACTTCGACGGCGCTTCCGGCTTCGACACGAACTTCCGCCAGCCCGACGACATGGTCGCCCTCAACGACGCCTGCAACGCCGAGACCGACGATGACAAGCGCATCGAAATGTACCATCAGATGCAGCAGACCTTCCGCGAGCAGGCCGTGTGGATTCCCCTGTTCACGATGCCCTGGCCCAACGCCACGCGTGCTGACATCGTGGGCTTCCACCAGACCCCTCTGGGCAACTTCCGCTTCAACGAGCTTGCCAGGGCATAGTCACCCATCGCTTCACACACGTTTTACCTGCCGTGCCGGCCTGGTCGCATCTGACCTGGCCGGCACGTTTTCGTTTAAGAGCAACATGCTCCCAGCTCCCGAGCCTTACATGTACCGTTGCGAGCAAATTACGAAAAGCGCGGCTTTACCAGGTGTGACCCCATGGGTGCCACTGGCCATGTCGCCTGCGACGTGTGTTACAGCCGAGAGGTGTAAGAGGTTTGGGCTACTCGTCCGAACCGTCCCATAACCACATGCGCTTCAAACAAACGCCTGTATAATGCGCGGGTGACTTAAGAGCGAGCGCGACGTTTGACGAAGCGGCGCATGAAGACGATACGCACCCGGCTGGGGCCCGGCCCACATGCCAGGCAAACAGATAGGAGCACAGATGACCAGGGAAGAACTGGACGCACAGATCGCCGCACTGGGCGACACCGACTACGTGGTGCGCGGCACCGCGTGCCGCGGAGAGATTCGTGCGTTTGCCACCACGACGAAGCGCACCGTGCAGTTCGCACGCGACGCACACCAGACGAGCCCCGTCGCCACGGCGGCACTCGGCAGGCTTCTCACGGCGGGCGCGATGATGGGCTCGATGCTCAAGGATCCCGGCGAGCTGCTCAGCCTCGTCATCAAGGGCGACGGTCCGCTCGCCAGCCTTACCGTGACCGCCGACTCTCAGGGCCACGTGAAGGGCTTCGCCGGCAACCCCGACGTGTGGATCCCCCTCAACGGCCAGGGCAAGCTCGACGTGTCGGCCGCCGTGGGCCAGGGCACTCTCACCGTCATCCAGGACACCACCTGGGGTGAACCCTATTGCAGCCAGCTCGACCTGTTCTCAGGCGAGATCGGCGACGACATCAGCGCCTACTACGTGCAGAGCGAGCAAATTCCGACCTCGGTGGGCGTCGGCGTGCTCGTGGACACCGACCTCTCCGTACGTCAGTCGGGCGGCTTCATCGTGCAGGCCATGCCCGACTGCTCCGAGGAGGCGCTCACAAAGCTCGAGGCAAACCTGGGCGAGGTGCATTCCGTCACCAAGATGCTCGAGGACGGCCTGGCTCCCGCCGACATTCTGGAACTCGTGCTCAAGGGCCTCGACTTTGAGCCGCTCGAGGCGACCCCCTGCTCGTTTGCCTGCAACTGCAGCCGCGAGCGCACTCAGCGCGTCCTCATCTCGCTGGGCAAAGACGAACTCGGCAAGCTCATCGACGAGGGCGAGCCGGTCGAACTTGCCTGCAACTTCTGCTCCAAGAAGTACACGTTCTCGCCCGACGAAATGCGCGAGCTCTTGGCCGAGATGAACGCAGGCGAGATCGAGGGCTGCGAAACGATTTAAGAGTCTTGCCCGCCGTGACTCACTCACTCCCGCTCCGACATTGGCCCGAAATCGAGAACTGCAAGGCAATTTACGCACCTTGTTCAATGCCGTTTGCTTCGCCTCGGCATCGATGCAAAATCAAAGGCTGCGAGAGGGTTTGGGCACCTCGCGCATCCAGCATCAGCTTTGGTTGACCCGATGGGGCCACGCACTTGCAAGCTGCATGCGCGCGGCCCTGCGCTATACTGGCCCCAAACGACCCGCCCACCGAGGGAGCAATCTTGGAATTCATTGGCGCAAACGACTCATACGGCACCGAGCGCAGCGAGCTGAGCGCTGAGCGCTACATCGACACGCTGGTGGAAAACGACGCGATCTTCCCGTTTGGCGTCAAGGGGATGCTGCCCGTGGTGACGTCGCGCCGCAAGAAGGGCGGCTTCAAGACGGTTTACGCCTTCCCCTTTGCCGAGGGCGCCCCCGATATGGAAAATCCCCTTGCCCATGAGCTCGTTGAGGCAACCGAATACGTGAACATGCTGCTCAGCGAGGCACGCGAGCTCTCGGGTTATGAGTTTGGCGAGATCGGTGCCCTCTACATGGGCATCGGCCCCAAGGGCTATGGCTTCACGCGCGTTGAGCTTATCTCCAATGAGGAAGAAGGTATGCCCGCCGTGGCGCCCGTCCACCTGCGCCTTGAGACCACCGACAAGCCCGGTGAGCCCGGCAGCCTCGGCGCAACCATCGAGTACGATCCCGACGGCTATGTCCACCACGTTCTCATGGCCGAATACACCGAGGACGGCCGCATCGTTCGTGCCGTGGCCGACTACAATTTCCAGAACCGCGACATCTTCGTCTCCAAAGTGACAAGCGACGCAGGCGTGGGCAGCGAGCTCGAGGAGCTGTACCGCCGCTACCCCAAGCGCACCCGCGACCACAACTTCGCCAGCGGTAACTACCAGGAAGACCACGTCCGCTGGCGCGACTAGCCAGATTGACGCAGGTTTGACAACAACCCCTGGCAACGCTTCCGAACAGAGGTGCTGCCAGGGGTTTTGTTTGGCAAACATGGGTTGGCGCAGGTCTTCATGCCGCGCAGACATGGCTCGCAATGCTTGTATGGATGTAGTACCCGTATGACACTGTCCCTAATTTCGTTCGAATTGTGTGAAACGGGTTTTAATTGTTGACGGGGCCTCTCCACTAGGGCATACTTTTCTCTTGCAATGCGGCGTTACCTCAGCTGGATAGAGGGTCTGACTACGAATCAGAACGTCACAGGTTCGAATCCTGTACGCCGCACCATGTGATACTACGAAAGCGATTGGTCTTTAAGACCAATCGCTTTTTTCGTTTTCAGAGGAGCCCGACAGCAGGCCTGGCCCTTTGGGATTGCGCCCACGCACCCATATATAGGCCCATCTGCGGCCTGCCGACTCAAATACACCCTGTGAATCTGTCCGCGATAAGAAGCGTCGCGTGAATGGATGGCCCGCCGGGCGATGGCTTCTGGCCGCCCTCGTCGGCATCTCCGGTACTCTCATGTCGCAAAAGTGCCAAAAGTATGCGTTATAACATACAAGGAAGATCGCGTGCCAAATTGTGGTGTACGGGATGGGTCCGGCCGGGCCGGGAATCG
>JAHZHK010000185.1:0-581 GCA_019420325.1 Coriobacteriaceae bacterium
CAATGACTGACGCAAATCAGACCAACCAGCCTGGTTCCACCCGCTACGAGCTCAACAAGCAGCTTGCCCAAATGCTCAAGGGCGGCGTCATCATGGACGTCACCACGCCTGAGCAGGCTCGCATCGCCGAGGAAGCCGGTGCCTGCGCCGTCATGGCGCTCGAACGCATCCCCGCCGACATCCGCGCCGCTGGCGGCGTCAGCCGCATGAGCGACCCCAAGATGATCCGCGGCATCCAGGAAGCCGTGTCCATCCCCGTTATGGCCAAGTGCCGCATCGGCCACTTCGGTGAATCCCAGCTCCTGCAGGCTATTGAGATTGACTACATCGACGAGTCCGAGGTCCTCTCCCCTGCCGACGACACCTACCACATCGACAAGATGCGCTTCTCGGTGCCGTTCGTATGCGGTGCGCGCGATTTGGGCGAGGCCCTGCGCCGCATCGCCGAAGGCGCGTCCATGATCCGCACGAAAGGCGAGCCCGGCACGGGCGACGTCGTGCAGGCCGTGCGCCACATGCGCAAGATGAACAGCCAGATCCGTCACGTAGTCTCCCTGCGCGATGACGAGATGTTCGAGGAG
>JAHZHK010000185.1:607-3817 GCA_019420325.1 Coriobacteriaceae bacterium
CTACGTGCATGACAACGGCCGCCTGCCTGTAGTGAACTTTGCCGCTGGCGGTGTGGCCACCCCCGCCGACGCCGCCCTCATGATGCAGCTGGGTGCCGAGGGTGTATTCGTGGGTTCGGGCATCTTCAAGAGCGGCAACCCCGCCAAGCGCGCCCGCGCCATCGTGCAGGCCACGGCCAACTTCAACGACGCCAAGCTCATCGCTGAACTCTCTTGCGACCTGGGCGAAGCCATGGTGGGCATCAACGAGCAGGAAATACAGCTCATCATGGAGGAGCGCGGACGATAGCATCACAGGGTCGTGAAGGATTCCTCGGTGCTCAGACAGTCCTCGCGGCAAAGAGCGCCGCTGCGGAACTGCGCCGGAGGAAGCCTTCACGAAGCGTGATGACCTTCTCGCGCTTGTAAGGGCTAAAACCCAGCGGTACCCTCGTTGCAGGAAAATCCCGCGCGGAAACGTCGCTGTTTCCACACGCTGTTAAATACAAACCCGGAGATTCACATGTCACACGTTGTTGGCGTCTTGGCAGTACAGGGCGCGTTTATTGAGCATGAGCAGCGCTTGGAGGCACTCGGGGCGCAGTGCGTCGAGCTGCGCCAGGCATCTGACCTCGAAAAGCCGTTTGACCGGCTCGTCTTGCCCGGCGGGGAAAGCACCGCACAAGCAAAAATGCTTCATGAGCTAGGGATATTCGAGGCACTGCGCGCACGCATTACCGCTGGCATGCCCGTACTCGCCACATGTGCAGGCCTTATCTTGCTAGCCGAAAAGCTCGAAAACGATCCCACCGTCCATTTCGGCACGCTTCCTGTCACGGTGAGGCGCAACGCCTATGGTCGCCAGCTCGGTAGCTCCCATGCGGAGGGTGCGCTCTTGAACGAAGCGGGGGTCGCAGAAAACACGCCTATCCCCACAACGTTTATCCGAGCTCCTCGCATCGTCAAGATTCACGACAGCGTCCAGCCCCTCGTCACACTATCGGACGGCACGGTTGCCGCCGTACGCTACGGTAACCAGCTTGCCTGCGCATTCCATCCCGAGCTTGACTCCGACCCGCGCATTCACGATTTGTTCCTCGCTCTTTAAGCGCCGCCTTGGCCGTGTGGTGCTGACCGCACATATTGCGAATCCAAGAAGAATACCCCCTTGCGCGTGTTCATTGGGCACATGTTCGGGGATACTGCCTGCAAAGCCGAACGGTTGACCGCATCGGCTTTGCAGGCTTTTTACGTTCGCACACTTCGAGGCAAAGTGAGGATGCCGTATGGCAACATTCCTGGAACTTATGCGCATCGCCGAACTCACCGTCAAAGACAAGACCTCGAGCAAGCGCATGGGCGAGATTCTCTCCATTCTCAAGAAACACGATGTCGGCCATGGCATCAGTCCCATGAAAGCCGTTGCCATCCTCGAGGATTTGGGGCCCACCTATGTCAAGATGGGTCAGATTGCTTCCAACCGAAGCGACCTTCTGCCCAAAGACTACTGCGAGGCTTTCGAGAAGCTCCGCGCAAATGTTGCACCTATTCCCTTTGCTGAAGTCATCGAAATCATCGAACATGCCTATGGCAAACCTTGGGACACCGTGTTCTCGTCCATTGAGGAAAAGCCTCTGGGTAGCGCCTCAATTGCCCAAGTACATAAGGCAACGCTTCTCGATGGCTCGAGCGTCGCCGTCAAGGTCCGAAGACCCGGAATCGTCGACCAGATGGCTGAGGACATCATGCTTATGAAGCATGCGCTCGCCCTTGCCGCTTTCACGACCGACTCAAACGACAACATGGTCCTCACCGCAGAGGGCTTCGTCGCAGAGATCGAGCGAACGACCGCAAACGAGCTTGACTTTACTGTAGAGCTCAACAACCTCGTGCGCTTCTATAACGACATGGAACGCCAGACGGGCGTCACAAGCCCGCTTCCTTATCCTCAGTTTACCTGCGACAACGTGCTTGTCATGGAATTCGTTGAAGGTGAATCAATTGACAAGGTCGCCGTTGCCGATAAAGAGCGCGCAGCTAAGCTTGGCGATTGCTTGGCTCAGAGCTACATCACACAGGTCGTGGACAACGGTTTCTTCCACGCCGACCCACATCCAGGCAACATCCTCGTCAAAGATGACCTGATTTGCTGGATCGATCTAGGCATGACCGGCTCGCTTACAAGCGGTGAGCGTGCCTTGGTGAACAGGGCGCTGGAGGCATTGCCGACCCACGATGTCTTCGACCTGAAGGAAGCGCTTCTCGGCCTTACAAAGGCAAAAGGCCCCATCGACCATGGCCGACTGATGGGCCAGATCTCCACCCTGCTCAACCAATATGGAACAACCGACATGTCCGACCTCAATATCGGCACGGCACTTCTGGAGATCATCGAGCTGCTGCGCTCGCAGAACCTCGTTATGACCCCCTCAGTGACCATGCTTGCCCGCGGCTTTGTCACACTCGAAGGTGTGCTCAGCCAGCTTGCGCCCAACGTTCAGATTCTCGATATCGTCTCGTCCCATGTAGCAGCGCAACTTGGCAGCATGGACTCCATCCGCAAGCGGGTTCAGGAATTTGCAGGCGCCACGATGGACTCAGCCAACGCTGCTGCAAAACTGCCGAGACAACTTTCAAACACCCTCACCATGCTCAACCGAGGACAGGTAAAGATCAACGCCGACCTCCAGCTGCCCGAAGGGTTCATGCAACAGCTCCGCGACATTGTGGGCACGCTCTCGCTGTCACTCCTGTCGGCTGGCCTCTTCATCGGCTCAAGCGTCCTGTGCATGACAAACCTTGAGCCGAAGTTCGGCGAGGTCCCCATACTCGGCGTGCTCGGATACCTGGGCGCCTTCGCCCTGAGCGTGTACGTCCTCTCCCGAGCCAGGAGACGGAAGAAGTAACGCCGGCCGGATAAGCTGCCGACTGACCATATGTGAAAAAAGGAGGGTCCCTCGACTTACAAAAGCCGAGGGACTCTCACCATGTGCTTTGAAACTAAGAAGTCTGCACAGAAAACGACCCGCCATATCCTCAGCAGTGAGGCTGAATGGCTGAAAAATAAGGCAAACAGAGAAAAGCGGGGGAATTCGCCCCCATAAACGCGAAAAGGCCCCGGAGGGCCTTTTTGGTGTTTCGGGCGCCCTGGGGGCCGCACAGCGCTCGAGGAATTGAGTGTCTTGAGAACGGTCGGGAGCGGAGGGGACGTTGAATGCGTCCCGAAGGGCT
>JAHZHK010000186.1 GCA_019420325.1 Coriobacteriaceae bacterium
CGTGGCGCCCTTGGGGCACAGGCCACCCTGGTTGATGGGGTGGTCGGGATCGCCCTCGAGGTTGATGAGCTCGCCGTTGCGAGACGAAAGCAGAGAACCGCAGCCACCTGCGCAATAGCAGCAGATGTTCGTACTCTCCTTGGTACCCACGAGCTTCCAATCGGCCGGATCGACATCCTGGGCCAACGCCTTCGACTGGTTCGTCAGCTCGAACGCCAGCGTCGACGCGAGTGCGCCTGCGCCGCCGGCCTTCAAAAAACTTCTGCGCGAGAGTTCCATGTAACACTTCCTTTCCTATACCTCGTCCGTGCTTCGACCGTATACGAAGCATTGCAGCGGGAGAGGTTACGCGTATACACGCGCGACCATTAGACCCGTTAATGGTCTATTTCTGGCGTTTTACCAGTTGAAGCTAGATTTGAACCCTTTTTGGGTCTATTGTATTGGCCGTTTGCCCCCGTTTTTTGGTCGTTTAGGGGTATTACTTTTGTGTTGAAAATATGAAGGTAACGTTACTGAGATGTTACCGGCATCGACTCGCCGAGAGGAGCCGTGCAGGTCGTGAAGGATGATGCGCTGAGAAACCCGTACATTGTCGGGCTCTCCCTAGTCTTCGTCTGGATCCACGTCATGAGTGGGCAGTTGCGCGATCACGCAGGCTTCACCTGGCTTGCGGCGTTCTATGCAAGCATTTCGCTTTTCATGGTCGCCCTGGTGTTCCTCGACAAGCGCGACAAGCGCGCCAAGGGCGTGCTCTCCCCCGCCGCCGTGGCAAGTGCCGCCTGCCTTGCGCTGTCCCCCCTCATGATGTTCGACCTGGAAATGCCGGGGCTCGTGCGCGTCCCCATGCACCCGCTGGCCGTCTGCATCATGGGCGGCTACGGTATCGCCTACGCCTATCGAACCTGGAGCACGCCCTATAGCGAGATGCAGCCCCGCCAGGCGTGCGGTATGGCGGCGCTTGCGCTCGTGATTGCCTCCCTTATCGAGTGCTTCATGTTTATCGTGGGCGACGCAGGCTCCTGCATCGCGCTCGCGCTGGTGGGCTTCGCCATCCCCGCCACGCTGCACGGCTGCTACAAGCATCTTGACCCCGAGCCCGCAGCCGAACCCGTGCCCACCAAAACCTTCCGTGAGAACGCCCAGGCCGTGCTGCCCCTTTGGCGCATCGCCGTGGGAATCGCAGTCTACAGCTTCGCCGTCGGCGTTTCCTGGACGCTTCTGCTTGCCAACCCCGACCGCGTGCTTGCCTTGACCGACCTCGCGGTTCCCCTGCTCATCATCGGCCTCGTCATCGTGTTTTGGGTCTGCTGCGCCAAGATTTTCAAGCGCATATCTTTCCGCATCGTGTGGCGCCCCATCGTGCTTCTCATGTCGGCGGCCATACTCATGGCCCCGCAGGTCGAGGGCACCACATATGTGCTCGTGGTCTCCTTCGTGCGCGCCGCGCAGACGACCTTGGCGGCGCTGTGGTTTCTCATCCTCACCGACATCGCCCGCCACACGCATGTCGACGCCTCCCACGTCATTGGCATGGGCTGGGTCTTTTACTCCCTCCCAGTGGCCGCTGGTGTGATTTTCGGCCTCATGCTCATGCCCTTCGACCCTCTTCACACTGTGCTGCCCGCCCTCACGGTGCTTGCACTGGTGGCCATCGCCTTCATCGCCGACGACCAGGACGTTCTCTTCACCAAGCCCAACGAGGCCGAACCGGCGCCGCAGGTGCCTGCCGGCGCCCAAGACGGCGGCCAGGTCGGCCCTGTCGCACAAATCGAGAAGCCCGACGACGGCATGGGCAGCGGCAGGCGCGACAGGCTCTCCGTCAAATGCGTTGCCATTGCGCGCGACTACGGGCTCACCAATCGCGAATTCGACGTGCTTGTGCGCCTCGCGCATGGCCGCAGCGGCGCCTTCATTGCCGAGGAGCTCACGTTGTCCGAGAATACCGTGAAGGGCCATACGAAGCGTCTCTACGCAAAACTTGGTGTCCACACACGTCAAGAGCTCATTAACCTGGCCGAACAGTACGAACTTAGATCTTAACTACAACGTTAGAGAAGTTATTTCGCAAAAATTTGCCGTCTTTATAGGTTCATATTCCCTACTTCTTTGGTATGCTTTGCCCCACACATACCCGGCCCAGGAGGGGGAACCATGATTGACGCACAGTTTGATGAGCTTGTGTCCAAGATTTCCAGCAACTACGAGGCTGAAGAAATCTTCGTCACGAAACCCTTCGGGCACTTCCCTAACCGCGACGCCATCATCTCGATTATCAAGGACGTGCGCAGCCTCGTGTTCCCCGGCTACTATGCCGGAGAGGCACTCAAAGGTGTGGGCGCAGAGAACTACGTGGCCGAACAAATCATGCGCATCCGCAATGCTCTGCGCACACAAGTCCACGAGGCGTTTTTGTTCCGCGACGCCGCCGCGCTCCCCGCTGCCGATATCGAGGCGAACACCGACGCCGTCGTCGACGCGTTCATGGCGGAGCTGCCCCATGTCCAGGAGCTGCTCTTCAAAGACGTGCAAGCGGCCTTTGACGGTGACCCTGCCGCCCAGAGCAAGCAGGAGATCATCCTCGCCTACCCCGGTCTCTTTGCCATCTTCGTCTACCGCATCGCCCATATCCTCTACGGCCACAAGGTCCCGCTCATTCCCCGCCTCATGACCGAATACGCTCACAGCAAGACGGGCGTGGACATCAACGCCGGCGCCACAATCGGCGAGTACTTCTTCATCGACCATGCGACGGGCGTCGTCATCGGCGAGACCACCACGATTGGCTCGCATGTCAAGATCTACCAGGGCGTCACGCTCGGTGCCCTCTCAACGCGCAAGGGTCAGCAGCTTGCAGGCGTCAAGCGCCACCCCACCATCGAGGACGACGTGACCATCTACTCCAACGCCAGCGTCCTGGGCGGCCAAACCGTCGTGGGCAAGGGCGCCATCATCGCAGGCAGCGCCTTTGTCACCGAGTCGGTGCCGGCCTATGCCCGTGTGAGTCTCAAAAACCAGGAAGTCGTAGTGCGCACGCGTTCCGACGCCAAGCCCGCTCAGCCCGAGCCTGCCCCCACCTGGGAGATTTAAACTATCTAACAAGGTTCTGACGCTTCTTTGGAGAAGGCCGAGGGCGCATCTCTGCCGGGTATGATGTACGCACTTCTATACGTCGATTCATCCCAAGGAATGAGGAACATGTCGTCTCTTTCACTGAGTAACAGCCATGAGCAGCGTCTGGAGGAGCGCTCGGTCGCCAACGCGCACGGCCAGATTGTCTCCGACCGCACCTACAACATGGTTCTCGGCCTCACTGTGCTGTGGGGCCTGGGCATCAACGCCCTTATGTGCGCCACCATGGGCGACTTCGCGATGAGCATGAACCCCATCGCTTTCACGATTTTCTACCTGGTGTGCTGCATTGCCGGCCTGCTGATTGCCCATAAGTCGGACAACCCGCTCGTCAGCTTCGTTGGCTACAACATGGTCGTCATCCCGCTGGGCCTCGAGCTCGCGTGCCTCGTGGCGGCCGTTGGCGGCATCAACACCGACATCGTCATGTATGCCTTCGTCGACACGCTGCTCATCACGGGCATCATGGTCATCGCAAGCCTGGCGTTCCCCAACTTCTTCGCCAAGATTGGGGGCCTGCTCTTCGCCGGCCTCATCGGTGTACTTATCGTCTCGCTCATCTCGATGCTGCTGGGTGGCGGCGGCC
>JAHZHK010000187.1:0-219 GCA_019420325.1 Coriobacteriaceae bacterium
TCATCCTGTCATGATGGCCCTGCAGGCATGGTCTTCTGCTGATGACGGGAGCTATAACGTCGATGATCCCACGAATGCGGACACCTACCTGGTAGAGGGCCATTGGGTCATATGCGTGGGGTACTGCGATGACCCGGCTAAGCCGTACTTTATATTCAACGATCCTGCCTGCGTGGGCCATACCCTGCTATATACGGACGAGCTTGCCGCGCGATGGAT
>JAHZHK010000187.1:229-3655 GCA_019420325.1 Coriobacteriaceae bacterium
TCACTTTGGGATTGAGATAGCCCAAGACGCGAAGTTCGATGCCGACGGTCTGTTTTACATGGACTAGAGATTTATACCGTCGTCATGGCGGCTGGAGAACCCCCATAATGCGGCGATATGACATGCTGCACCCGTCCCTTTGTGCCAGTGAGCAAGGCCCTCCCGCACCAACCGCGCGAGAGGGCCTTTTGCGTTCAGGGGAATGAAAGCGGGGCGAGTGGCTACTGCACACCCGCCCCGTTGTGTCACTTAGGCAGCCTGCTCGGTCGGGCGCTTGTGACCCTTCACGCAGAAGAGGGCGAGGACGAGGGCTACGGCGCCGATGCAACCGCAGATGAAGTAGGCGCTGCCCACGCCGGCGGCCGTTGCGGCGGCAACCTCGGCACCGCCTGCGATTTGAGCAGAGGTAACGCCCGTCATGGCGGTTACGATGAGGGCGGTGGCCAGGCCGCCGGCCACCTGGCGGCCGGTGTTAGCGATGGCGTTGCCGTGGGCGATGAGGTCGTCGCGCAGGGCGTTCACGCCCCAGGTGTTCACGGGCATGTTGGCCATTGACTGACCACAGGCCTGCATGCCACACAGCACGGCGGCCGTCACGACCGACATGCTCTCATCGGCACCGGAAAACATGAAGAGGGCCACCGTCATGAGCGCGAGGCCAGCGACGGAGATGGCGCGCGGCCCGAAGCGGTCGAACACCATGCCGGCCACCGGGCTGAGAATGATGCCCACGGCGGCGGCGGGAAGCATGACCATGCCGGTTTCAAAAGCGCTGGCGCCAAGGGCGGTCTGGAGCAGGATGGGCAGCGTTGTGTTGGTGACGAGGCAAGCGGCGTTGATGAGCGTGACGACGAGCGCGGCGGTGCGGAAGCTCGGTGTCTTGAGTGTGGTGAGCTCGAGCAGGGGGTTATCGATGCGCAGGCTGCGGCGTACGAAGCACATGAGGCACACGATGCCGGCAACGATGCTGACCAGGACGATCGGGCTCGTCCAGCCCAGTGAGGACGCACTCGAGAAGCCGTAAAGCAGGCCGCCGAAGGCAACGGTGGAGAGGATGACCGAAGCCACGTCGAGCTGCGGGTTCTTGCGCTCGCCCACGTTCTTGAGGAAGACGACGCCGCAGACAAGCACGATGAGTGCCAGCGGCACGATGGCGCCGAGCATGACGCGCCAGCCGAACGAGTCTATCACTGCGCCGCCCACGACCGGGCCCACGGCGGGGCCGGCGGCCATGACGATGCCAGCCAGGCCCATGGCGGTGCCGCGCTTCTCAACGGGGAACACGAGAAGGGGCACGACGGCTACCAGGGGCAACAGCACGCCTGAGCTTGCCGCCTGCAGCACGCGTCCCACGATGAGGGGCGCAAAGCTCGGGGCGACGGCGCACAGGAGGGTGCCCGCAGCAAACACGCCAGTGGCACTGAAGAAGAGTGCGCGGGTGGAGAATCGGTCGATGAGGAAGGCGGAGATGGGCACCATGATGCCGCTGACCAAAGGATAGATGGACATAATCCACTGGGCGGTGCCGGCCTCGATGCCGAAGTCGTCCATGATGACGGGCAGCGCCGGTGACATGACGGTCTGGTTGAGCAGCGCCAGGAAAGCGCCGAGGACGACGACGCCTACGGTGCGAATCTGCGCTGCGGTGACGCCGCCGTGCGGCGCAGCGCCGGCGGCAGCAGTTGCGGGCGCTGCCGTTTGGGCGGCGAGGCCCTGGTTTTCAGTTGTTTGCGACATGCGATGAGCTCCTTGATGATGCTGAGTGTGTCCGGGATGCAAAAAGGGCGGGGCCGCATGGATGCGACACCTGTCCCTTCTTATATGAGATGTGGGTTGGTCCGGAAAACTCAGATGAGCATCGAGGAGAGCTGGGGGGAAGCCGTCAGAAAAAGAGGGGCCCTGTGGGCGCGCAGCGAGTTGATGCGGCGCAGATGACGATACACAGCTGCGATGGACGCTGCCACGGCGGGCCTCCTTTCTAAGTGGCTAAAAAATAGAGCGAGCGGGCCGAGTCTGGAGCCGCTCGCATTGCGTGATGCATTTTGCCCTATCGTGGGTCGTGCAATCAGGCAGAGCAATGTCTTCACATTGATTGCGGGAAGCAGGTAAGGATGGGCTATGAGCGATCAGGATTCAGTGTGAGCATGGCTGCGGCGCGTGATGCCGGAGCGTTGGGGAGCGCCCCAGATTGGCTTGGTTGGCGAATCCGGGGCGCCTCCTTCTTTTCGTGGCGTGCTAGTCGCTGCAGCCGAACATGGGCGACCAGGGGTCCATGTGCACGACGGGGGTCGTGGGGTCGTCCCAGGCGGCGACGATGTCGGCGGGCACGTAGTCGCGGTGCACGATGGCCTGGCCCACGTAGGCGTCAAACCAGCGGTCGGTGATGATGAAGTAGCCGTCCTTGCAGGCGTCCTTGCCCCAGCTGTTTTCCACGCGCCAGGCGGTGGGCTTGCCGGCGGCGTCGAGGTTCACGCCCTGGAACGTCATGGCGTGGTTGAGCTCGGTCTGACGTGCGTCGAAGCTCATGGCCTTGTCCATGTCAAAGGGCATGCCGAAGAGGGCCTCGTAGTCGAGTGTCTCGGTGTCGAGCAGGCCCGAGGGGTCGGAGCGGTCCATGTTTTTGAGCACGTCGCAGGCCATCCATGCGGGGTGGCCGGCCTTGAGCTGGGCAATCACGGCGTTCTTGAGTACGTCAATCGGCACGTTGAGCATGCGGATGGGCACGCCGGCAATCGAGCCTTGGTGTTCGAGCCGCAGGATGGAGCCATAGGGGCGCGCCTGGCCGGG
Source organism: Coriobacteriaceae bacterium (assembly GCA_019420325.1). Lineage (GTDB taxonomy): Bacteria > Actinomycetota > Coriobacteriia > Coriobacteriales > UMGS124 > UMGS124. Next base: position 3,017 of record JAHZHK010000187.1, read on the forward strand.
GACGTTGCCCAGATTGATGAAGTCGGACATGCGCACGCCGGCGTAGCGGGCGAAGAATTCCTGTGGCGTGACGTCTTCGATACGTGTGAAGTTCTCAGGCTGGGAGTCCTTAGCCTTCTTGGCCATGAGGGCCTCAGGAGAACCGGGGGCGGGGGAGTCCGTGCTGTCCCCGCTGGCCTCCTCGCTCTTGCGCGCGTCGGCCACGTATTCGAAGGTGAAGCGCGAGGGCGGCTCGCCCAGGCTCACTGCCAGGATGCGGTAGACGTCGGCCAGCATGGCGTTCTTCATCTGCGCGAGTTCCTCGGCCGAGGCGTCCTTGGCTACGGCGGCCCTCAACTCCATGGCGCATTGCCTCAGCTTGCGGAAGAGTACTTCGTCCATGTCGGAGGTCGCCTGGGAATTGGCCGTGTCGGGCATGCAGGCTTTGGGCATCACGCCGTACTTGTCGATGAGGGCCGCCGCCGCGTCCCACCAGCCGCCGTCGCTCGCGGGTTCCTGGAGCCAGTACACCACCTCGCGGTCGTCGATGGGTCTGTCGGCCAAGCGGATCATCTCGTCGAGGAAGGATGCGCTCTTCTCGAGCTTGTCCCAAAACTGCAGGTAAGCCTGGGAAAGCTCGAGCTTTGTGGTTCCCAGCGT
>JAHZHK010000188.1 GCA_019420325.1 Coriobacteriaceae bacterium
GAGAAGAACGGCGAGTGCGGCGGCGACACCCTGGTCTGCGGCGCCATCTACAACTGCCCCGACGCCGACATGCAGGCCAAGGTCGAGATGACCGACGCTGTCAAGACGACCATCGAGAAGGCCCTCGAGGCCACCAGCGACGACCCCGAGACCCAGAAGGCCCTCGAGGCCATGCAGGCTCCCGTCCGTGAGCAGTGGGACGAGTACAAGGCCTCCGGTCGCACCGACCTGTTCGACACCAAGGAGTGGTACGCGCTCCAGACCTGGATCAACGGCGACATGGTCGCCGACCCCGAGCTCGTCAAGGTTCTGACTTACAACGCATTTGAGGGTCTCGAGTGGCTCGAGGACCTCGGCATGGAGTTCTACGACGAGATCGGCCAGGGCGCCGGCTCGCTGTGGCAGCGCACCCACACCTCCAAGATGGCCATGGGCACGGGCATGATCTCCACCTACGCCACCGCCCTCGTTGACCTCGCCGATAAGATCACCCTGTACAACGAGGCCACCGCTACCGACCTGGTCGTTGAGGACGGCCGCGTCGTGGGCGTCGTCGCTACCGACAACCACACCGGTGCTTCCTTCACCGTTTCTTGCACTGACGGCGCCGTCATCTCCACCGGTGGCTTCTCCGCCAACGCCAAGATGGTCCAGGACAACAACGACACCGGCAAGTGGCCCGACCTGTCCAGCGTTGCCACGACCAACCGCTTCTCCTGCTCGCAGGGCGACGGCATCACCATGGCCGCTGCTGCCGGCTGCTCGCTGACCGACATGGACCAGATCCAGCTGCTGTACCTGGGCAACATCCAGAACGGCCAGCTCACCAAGTACCCGCCGCGCGACGTCAACGGCACCGACCAGATCATCTTCATCAACAAGAACGGCGAGCGCTTCGTCCAGGAGGACGGCCGCCGCGACAAGATCTGCCTGGGCGTTCTCGACCAGCCCGACCAGATCTTCTACATGCTCGAGAGCGGCGACGGTGCGGGCTATGTGGACATCCACGACCCCGCATGGCGCTCCGCTGACGGCTTCACGTTCGACTACCTGAACGACAACGGCTACATCGTGTGGGACGACACCCTCGAGGGTCTCGCCGGCAAGCTCGAGATGGATCCCGCAACGCTCCAGGCCACCGTTGACGCCTTCAACGCAGCCGTCGAGTCCGGTTCCGACGAGTTCGGCCGTACGCTCTTCTCCTGCAAGCTCGAGAACGGCCCCTGGGTCGCCACTCCTCGCCAGGCTTGCGTGCACCACACCATGGGCGGCCTGACCATCGACCCCGCCGGCCATGTCATGGCTGCCGACGGCGGCGAGAAGATCGAGGGCCTGTACGCTGCCGGTGAGGTCACGGGCGGCATCCACGGTGCCAACCGTCTGGGCGGCAACGCCGTCGTCGACACGGTCGTCTTCGGCAAGCTCGCCGCTGACAGCCTGGTCGCTGACTTCGCCTAGTACCAAAGGTTTTGTACAGCGCGCGGGAGGAACACCGAAGGTAGGAATCCCGTAGCGCGATGATCCCCTGGCCCGCCCTCCGATATCGGGGGGCGGGCTTTTTGCGTAAGCGGGGCCGCAAAGGGAGGGCGCCCGCGGGCCTGACGCCGTTGGAGGGCGATTCTGGGTTTTGTGGCGCTCGCATTCGAGGACCATGGTTGTCGGGATTGGGCGCAAGGCAAAGTCGTGACATGCCGCTTACCGGCAGGCATGCGATATCATGTTTGCTGGTTTTGTGCAACGGACGTCCCTGCCGTGCCTAAAGGTGCGCTGGCCGACGTTTGGGCAAGTGCGGACTGGGCGCGCTGCACAATGTGCGCAGGCATTCGATAGGGCGGTCAAAGCCGTCCGACGAGTCGATGCCAGCGTATGAGTTAGCCTTTATCCCCCTAATACGGCGTGCAGGTCACGCGGTAAGGAGTGCTCCCATGGGTTTTCTCTCTGGTAAGACCGCCATTATCACCGGTGCGGGACGCGCTGTTCTCGCTGACGGCGTAAGCTGCGGCTCCATCGGTTACGGCATTGCCACTGCCTACGCCAAGGAGGGCGCGAACCTCGTCATCACCGGCCGCAACCAGGCCAAGCTCGACGCTGCCAAGGCCGAGCTCGAGGAGAAGTACGGCATTCGCGTGCTGGTCGTGGCTGCCGATGTCAACGCTGGGGCCGACAACGAGGCTGTGGTGCAGGGCGTTATCGACAAGGCCGTTGCCGAGTTCGGCCGCATCGATGTTCTCATCAACAACGCCCAGGCCTCCGCTTCGGGCGTGCCGCTGGCCGAGCACACCACCGAGCAGTTCAACCTGGCCATGTTCTCGGGTCTCTACGCCGCCTTCTACTACATGAAGGCCTGCTACCCCTACCTCAAGGAGACCAAGGGCACGGTCATCAACTTCGCAAGCGGTGCCGGTCTCTTCGGCAACGTCGGCCAGTGCTCCTATGCGGCCGCCAAGGAGGGCATCCGCGGCCTTTCGCGCGTGGCCGCCAACGAGTGGGGCAAGGACGGCATCAACGTTAACGTCGTGTGCCCCCTGGCTTGGACGGCTCAGCTTGAGAAGTTCAAGGAGGCCTACCCCGAGGCGTACGAGAAGAACGTCCACATGCCCCCCATGGGTCACTACGCCGACCCCGAGCTCGAGATTGGCCGCGCCTGCGTGCAGCTGGCAAGCCCCGACTTCAAGTTCATGAGCGGCGAGACCATTACGCTTGAGGGCGGCATGGGCCTGAGGCCGTAAGAACGCGAACCAACCAGCTAGACGATGGGGGTCTCCGGCGACAAGCCGAAGGCCCCCATTTTCATGCAGCTTGCCTGGGGCGACGCAATCTGTTTTTGCTATCCTCTGGCCGCGCGGTCTTCCACCAGCTCAAGCATCTCGTCTTTGCTGTGCACGCCGAGCTTTTGATAGATGTGCGATGCGTGCGCCTTGGTGGTGCCGAGGGTGATGCCCGTTGCCTCGGCGATGAAGGGGCCCGTATGGCCCTGGGCGAGCATGGCGAAAATCTCGTGTTCGCGGGCCGACAGTCCGAACTCGGTGGCGATAGAGGCGAAGACGCGATCCTCGAACTCGCCGGCCGCTTGGGCCACGCGCCCCTTGAAGCTGTCTTCCTGGTGCACGCTCAAAAGCTGCGCCAACGCGAAGCTCGCCATGAAGGAAAGCCCGAAGTAAGCCATGGGAAGCAATGTCTCAATGGTGCCCCAAGGCAGTGCGGGCATGCCCGTGGCGCCTTCGATGGCGCGGCATGTTACGGTGCCCACTAGCACCGACATGGCGATGGCAATCTTATCGATGAGCGTGATGTCGAGCTCAGACAGGCCATACAGCTCCTTGAGTTCTGACAGCTGTACCGCAGAGAGCGTTTGCCAAGCGAGCCAGATGGCGCACAGCATCAGGGGGAACATGCAGGCCAAGCCGCCGTTCAAAAAGGGCAGGACCAGAATTCCGCATGCGCCGAGGGAGAGCACGGGCAACAGGGTGCACGGCGGGTCGTCGCTTCGAAGTGCCGCTATGGCCGCAAGGGCGATGCCAGCAAGCGCGAATGCAAGGAGCGCCGGATCGGGGCCGCCCTTGGCGAGCGCTGCTGCGGCAGTGGGAAAGAAGCCTAGGAAAGCAATGAACAAGTAGCCCCCGGCCGCAATCCCTCCCGCGCCAGCG
>JAHZHK010000189.1 GCA_019420325.1 Coriobacteriaceae bacterium
CCGGGGGCTACTTGTTCATTGCTTTCCTAGGTCTAGAGGTCTCGTGCATGTTTCATCCCGCCGTTTGCATACAAACCATCCGTGCTAGACTGATTTTCATCATATGAGGCGCGCCGCTACTGACGGATAAACGTGGGCAACCACGGGGGAACGGCGCGTTATGGCAAATCACGTGCCGACCGTCTGGGCAGACAACCTCGTGCCTTTTGGGGCTGGGGTCGTCTGCCTTTTTGTTTGGCGCGTGTATCGACCTCACAGGAGGAAAACCAACCATGCAGGACCTGCTCGAACTCCTCAAGGCAAACCCCTATCCCGGCCGCGGCATCGTCGTTGGCAAGGACTGCGTGTACTACTGGATCATGGGCCGCAGCGCCAACAGCCGCAACCGCGTGTTTGTCGAGTGCGAGGACGGCATCCGCACCGAGGCGCACGACCCCTCCAAGCTCGAGGACCCGAGCCTCATCATCTACCACCCCGTGCGCACCATGGGCGACAAGCTCGTCGTGACCAACGGTGACCAGACCGACACCATCGTTGAGAAGGGCGACTTCTTCGCCGGCTGCATGGCTCGTGAGTACGAGCCCGATGCACCCAACTTCACGCCTCGTATTTCGGCCTGCATCAACCCCGACGGCTCGTTTGAGATGTCCATCCTCAAGCATCAGTTCGAGCAGGGCTGCGACCGTTGCCAGCGCAACTTCTTCTGCTTCGAGGGCATCGACGAGGGCTGCGGCTACTTCATCAGCACCTACCAGGGCGACGGCAATCCCCTGCCCACCTTCGCCGGCGAGCCGGTTCTCGTGAGCATGCCCTCCCCCGAGGAGGTCTGGGCCGCTCTCAACCCCGACAACAAGGTCTCCCTCTACACCAACGTTGCCGGCACCATCACCATCTTCAACAAGAACCTCGGGGATTAAAGAAACGCCGGTCCCTCTGGGAAGGGGTCTAGTTCGGTGCTCAAACAGTTTTGCCGCAAAAACGGCGGCAAAAAACTGCGCCCGAACTAAACCCCTTCCCGGCCCAGACGTTTCAGCCCCCCTCGCCAGGGCACCTTAAAAAACCCGAAACCCTTGGTGTCCCAATGTCTTTTACCTTCCCTGGTAGGGGTACTTTTCAGCCCCTGCCGTCCGTGTTTCAGTTGCTTGGCCCGGGATGTTCAGTTCAGGCGAGTTTTTCGCCGCGATTTTATGCGGCGAAACTGTCTGAGTATGAACTGAACACCCCAGGCCCTACCAAGGAGACCCCACATGAATGAACTCGAGCTCAAGTACGGCTGCAACCCCAACCAGAAGCCTTCCCGTATTTATATGAAGGACGGCTCCGACCTGCCCCTTACCGTTCTCAACGGCAAACCCGGCTACATCAACTTCCTCGACGCCTTCAACTCCTGGCAGCTCGTGCGAGAGCTGAAGGCCGCCACGGGCCTTCCCGCTGCCGCTTCCTTCAAGCACGTCTCCCCTGCCGGCGCTGCCGTGGGCAAGCCGCTCAGCGAGACCGACCGCAAGATGTACTTCGTCGACGAGCCCGGCGAGCTCTCCCCCATTGCCTGCGCCTACATCCGCGCCCGCGGCGCCGACCGCCTGTGCTCCTATGGCGACTGGGTAGCCCTGTCCGACACCTGCGACGCCGACGTGGCCCGCTACCTCAAGGGCGAGGTTTCCGACGGCATCATCGCCCCCGCCTACACCGACGAGGCGCTCGAGATCCTCAAGACCAAGAAGGCCGGCAAGTACAACGTCGTCCAGATCGACCCCAACTACGTGCCCGCCCCCCAGGAGACCAAGGACGTCTTCGGCATCACCTTTGAACAGGGCCGCAACAACTACGAGATCAACGAGTCTCTGCTCACCAACGTCGTGACGCAGAACAAGGAGATTCCCGAGTCGGCCAAGATCGACATGGTCGTCGCCCTCATCACGCTCAAGTACACGCAGTCCAACTCGGTGTGCTACGTCAAGGACGGCCAGGCCATCGGCATCGGCGCCGGCCAGCAGAGCCGCATCCACTGCACGCGCCTTGCCGGCAACAAGGCCGACACCTGGTACCTGCGCCAGCACCCCCGCGTGCTCGGCCTTGAGTTCGTCGACGGTATCCGCCGCCCCAACCGCGACAACGCCATCGACGTCTACACTTCCGACGAGTGGGAAGACGTCCTGCGCGACGGCGAGTGGCAGCAAATCTTCAAGGTGAAGCCCGAGCCCCTCACCCGCGAGGAGAAGAAGGCCTGGATCGCCACGCAGAAGGGCGTGACGGTGGGCTCCGACGCCTTCTTCCCCTTCGGCGACAACGTTGAGCGCGCCCGCAAGTCGGGCGTCGACTTCATCGTCGAGCCGGGTGGCTCCATCCGCGACGACAATGTGATTGAGACGGCCGACCGCTACGGCATCGCCATGGCCTTCACCGGCATGCGCCTGTTCCACCACTAATCCAAGCGTCAAGGTCGGGCCCGCAGGAGCCCGAAACCGCCGCATCTCTGGCATTCAAGCCCGACGGCCTCTCTTGCAGGGGAAACCGTCGGGCTTTTTGCTGCATGTACGCTGACACAAACGATTCGATTTGGGCGCCGAACGGCAGGCTCTTATGTGCTTTTTCTCGTGGGCGACCTCTCACGCGCCGCTGAAACCGTCCAGGCGAAACCACGCTGCAAGCAGCACGCGAGCAAAGTAAAGTAGAATTGTATTACTATGCACTTAGGCCGGCTACACGGCCTGCACCCCGCTTTGATATCAACGCTTGCAGCAAGCAAGCATGTGAGGGAAGAGGAGAGAACATGGCCCGACAGCTCAAGTCCATGGACGGCAACAACGCCGCGGCACACGTCAGCTACGCGTTCACCGAAGTGGCGGGCATCTATCCCATCACCCCGTCGAGCCCCATGGCCGACTATGTGGACCAGTGGAGCGCCCAGGGTCGCAAGAACATCTTCGGCACGACCGTCAAGGTCTGCGAGATGGAGTCTGAGGCCGGCGCCGCCGGTGCCGTGCACGGCTCGCTCACCAGCGGCGCCCTCACGACGACCTACACCGCCTCGCAGGGCCTTCTGCTCATGATCCCCAACATGTACAAGATTGCCGCTGAGCAGCTGCCCAGCGTCTTCCACGTGAGCGCGCGTACCGTCTCCACCCACGCCCTCAACATCTTCGGCGATCACTCCGATGTCATGGCCTGTCGCCAGACCGGTTTCGCCATGCTCGCCGAGGGCAACGTGCAGGAGGTCATGGACCTGTCCGCCGTGGCGCACCTCGCGGCCATCAAGGGCGGCGTGCCGTTCATCAACTTCTTCGACGGCTTCCGCACCTCCCATGAGATTCAGAAGATCGAGGTCTGGGACTACGAGGACCTGGCCGAGATGTGCGACATGGACGCCGTGCGCGCCTTCCGCGCCCACGCGCTCAACCCCGAGCACCCCGCCATGCGCGGCAGCCACGAGAACGGCGACATCTTCTTCCAGCACCGCGAGGCCTGC
>JAHZHK010000019.1:0-9128 GCA_019420325.1 Coriobacteriaceae bacterium
AGATGAGGTAGATGAAGAAGGGGCCTCCCAGAAACGCCATGAGGATGCCCACGGCCAACTCGTAGGGAGCAAACAGCGTGCGCGCCAAAAGATCGCACGCGCACACGAACGCGGCTCCGCCAAACATGCTCACAGGCATCAAGAAGCGCAGGTCATTGCCTGTTATAAGGCGCACCACATGAGGAACGATGAGTCCCACGAAGCCAAGAAGGCCCGCAAAGCTCACCGCCGCACCCGCAAGCAACGCCGCCACGGCGAGCATGCCGAGACGCACCGCACGCACGTTCATGCCCACACCCTGCGCCACCGCGTCACCGGTAAGCATGACATTGAGCGCACGCGATCCAAGCAGGGCAACCGCGAGCCCCACCACGATGCACGCCGCCGGCCACACGAGGTCCACCATGCGCACACCCGCCAAGCCGCCCACAAGAAACGTGCTCGCGCCCACGTAAGCGTCCGGGTTCACGATGAGCACGGTGTTCATGCCCGCGCCGAACACCGCTGTGGCCGCCATGCCCACGAGCACGATGGTCATGCGCGATCCGTCGGCAACAGAGGCCACCGCAAACACGAGGAGCGCCGTAAGCAGCGCGCCGCCAAACGCGGCCGCCGGCAAGGCTGCGGCGACATTGGGCAAAAGAGCGCTCGCCAAGAGCACCGCCAGGCCCGCGCCGGAGTTGATGCCAAGCACGTTTGGGCTGGCCAGGGGGTTGTTGAGCACCGTCTGCGTGATGCAGCCCGAAACCGCCAGGGCGGCGCCGGCCAACACACCCGCAAGCATGCGCGGCAGGCGCACATGCTCCACGATATTGGCAGCCGCGGGGGTGGAGGTCTGGCCGCCCGTCAAAACGGCGAGCACATCGGCCAACGAGACGTTCGTCGAGCCGAGCATGACCGCGGCAAGCGCGGCAACAAGGCAGAGCACGGCCGAGACGACAAGCACGATGCGGCCCCGACGCTCGGATGCATGCGCACGATACGAGCTCGCGGGTGCCGCAGGCGAACAGGCGGGGGCGGGGGCGCCCGCGCCCAGTCCCTCGCCTGCCGCCGAAGTCCCGCCGTCAGCGCTCGCCGCAGCCACGCCCGTAAGCTGCCCCTCCTTACGCGCAGACATCGTCGCCGTAGAGGTTCTTCGCCATCGTGCGGTACATTTCGTCCCACGCCTCAAGCGGCTTGTACTGGAAAAGCTCAGGATCGAGCGTGATGAATCGGCCCTCGCTCACCGCCGTAAGTCCGGCCCATGCGGGGTTGTCCTCGGTCTGCTCCTTGAGAGCGCGCTCGGCAGACTCGGGGTCGTTGCCCATGGCCATGACGAAGATGAACTTCGGATCGAGCGCCACCACACTCTCCAGCGAATAGTCTTTGAGCAGGCTCGGGTTCTGGTCGGCAAGGTTCACGGCGCCCAGATCAGCGGCGGCAGCACCAGACTGCGTAGACGAGTTGAGCACGCGCGTGCCGCCGGAGTACGTCGTCATGATGAGGCAGGTAGGCACCTCCTCGCCCGATTCACTGCGGGCCTGAGCGGCAGCAGCGAGCACTTCGTCGATACGATCGCGCGTGGCAAGACCGTTCTCGTGGTACAGGTCGTAGCGACCAGTGAGATCGCAGCAAGCGCGGAGCATGCGCAGATAATCGCCGAAGAGGGTGACCTTGAAGGTGAGCACGGGAACGCCGGCAGAGGAAAGGGGCTCTACCAGGTCCGTCTGGCTCGACTGACCACCGCGGCCGGCGGAAGCGGCGCTCATAATGACGAGCGTGGGGTCAAGCGCGAGGATCTGCTCGAGGTTGGGGGCTGTGAAGTCGCCCACAGAGGCAATGGCGTCGGCGCCGTCGAGCTCGTAGTCGGCCAGGGCGTCTGCCGTCGTGCCCACAAGCGATCCGCCGGCAAGCTGCCAGGTTTTGGCGAAGCTACCCATGCACACCACGACGCGCTCGAGCGAGGACACCGCGACCTCGCGGCCCGCGTCGTCAGTCAGCGTGACGGGGAAGGCGACCTCGGCAGCCTCGGTAGGCACATCGTCGGCACCCTCGGGCACCGCCACATGCTCGGCCACCTCGCCGGTCGAGGCGGCATCGGTGCTCGCAGGACGACCGGAAGCGGCATCGGCGGGCTTGTCGGCGGCAGGCGCCCCGTCAGCCCAGGCAGGAGCGACAATACCAAGGCCAGCAAACACGAGGGCAACACCGCCCAGGGCGCATGCCTCGCGGCGGGACAGGCTGCGTGCAGAGTCGGCGTTGCGATAGCAAGAAACACGATTCATGGGAGACATCCTTTCGATAGCGACAAAAACGCCAGTTACCAAGCAGGAGCGAGACGGAACACAGCAAAAACGTCGCGTGCCACAGAGGGGGCGACGACGAGATGCGACAGAGGCGCTGCAGACCAGGAAGCCCACCTCGAGGCACACCGAGGGCAGCGAAAACCTTGCCGCCTTCCCTACTCCACTACGATCGCGCGACCGTGCGCGCAATAGTCGTCCTGCGCCATGAAGTCGCCGTCGTGGTAGTAGGCCGCACGGGCGCGGCACCCGCCGCAACCGGCGCGGAAGTCGCACGTGCCGCAGGAGCCGCCGTACTCGCGCGTGCGCAGGCGCTCGAACACCGGGCTCGTCTTCCAAATCTCGTCGAAGGGCTGCTCACGCACGTTGCCGGCCTCCTCGGTCATATAGGCGCACGGGCGCACAACGCCTTCGGGGCTCACGATGCAGTACGTGAGACCCGCCAGGCAGCCGCGCTCGAAACGCGTCTTGACGCCCAGCTGCTCGGCCACACGCGTGAACTGCGGAGCGCACGTGGGCTTGACGTCGATGGAAACTTCGGCCTGCTTGGCCATGATCTGGCGCAGCAGGCGCTCATTGGCCGCAACTTTGAGCGATGTGTCGTTGATGTACTTGCCGCGCCCCACCGGGATGAGGAAGAAGATGTAGTGAGCGATGGCGCCGTGCTCAACGGCGAAGTCGGTGATGTCGCACACCTCGTGCTCGTTCCAGTCGAGCACCGTGGTGTGAATCTGGAACGGCAGGCCCACCTCGCGACAGGCGCGCATGCCGGCCACCGTGGCGTCCCATGCGCCCTCAAGACCGCGGAAGGAATCGTGCTTGGCTCGGTCGAGGCTGTCGAGGCTGATGCCCATGGCACAGGCACCGCACTCTTTGAGGCGGCCTGCCACCTCGGGCGTGATGAGCGTGCCGTTGGTACCGAACACCGGGTGCAGGCCCTTGCTCGCCGCATAAGCCACGAGGTCATAGATGTCGGGGCGCATGAGCGGCTCACCGCCGGAGAAAATCATGATTTTGAAGCCTGCAGCGGCGATCTGGTCGATAAGCGTGCGGGCCTCGTCGGTCGTGAGCTCGTTTGCGCACGCGTCGGGGCGCGCATCCTGGTAGCAATGCTTGCAGGTGAGGTTGCACTTGTTGGTGGTCATCCAGGATACGATCATGACAATCTCCTTCCCACGTGCCTGCAAGACACGCGGTAGCTGGTAGGACGGTTGGTTGTTTGATTGCTTATTGATTGGGGCGGACCAGAATCAGACGAGCCAGAATCAGGCAATCCACAGCCAGGCAATCTGGTCCATCAGACTCTTTCCGCTAGGGCATTGGGTTATTTGGCAGCGTCATCGCCCCCGCAGGCCTCGACAAGCTGGTCGAGGTAGGCATTCATCTCGCGACGCATACCACCGAAGCCCTCGCCGTGCGAGAACTCGAATGAGGCGGACATGTCTTCAAGCAAGGAGAAGCGCTCTTCGGCCGGTCGTCCCTCGTCGGCCTTGCGCAGAGCCACGACTTTACGGGCAAGCTCGACGCTGCGCGCGGAGTCAAAGGGCTCGCGGCGGCGCATGAGAGCGACCGCTTCGGCGATGACCTCGTGCCAAGCGGCGATGACGCAGCGACGGCCTTCGTCGGCGTCGTGAGGCGCATCCGCCTCGATGCTGCGAGCCATCGCCTGCCAGTCGGGCTGAGTGCCACTGGCACGGCTGGTGTCGAGGGCTGCCTGACGCATACCGCTCAGGACAGCATGGCGGTGCAGCAGCTCGGTGAAGTCCTGCTCGGTTTTGAGGATGGCCTGGGAGAACACGTCGTCGACGCTCTTTTCACCCAGCTCCTGCGCCACAAACTGGCGAATCTGGCCCAGAGAAAGCCCCGCGTACTTGAGGCAGAGCACGCAGTAGAGCCTATCGAGGTCTTCAGAAGTATAGAGACGCTGGTTGTGAGGCCCCTTCGCACTCGGCGAGAGGATGCCCTGCTGGTCGTAATACTGCACGCTGCGCACCGTGACACCGGCACGCTGCGCCATCTCTCCCACCGTCATATAGCCCGACGTGGTCGAAGCCGTCTCTCCCATTCCCTGTCCTTCTCCCATGGCTCCTTCTCCATGACATAAGGATGCCCCATGACGCTACGTCACCGTCAATAACATATGGCGGTTGTTGCGAAATCGCAATTAAGGAGAGCAGGCAGGTCGGGAGGCCAAAGACGCGCGCAAGAAGGCGGGTTGGGAGGCGCATCGAGCGCCCCCTGCTTGGAATTTAACATACATCTCGCCAGTCGAGATGTATGTTAAATTATCAAAACCCCAGTTGGCGCGTTTTTAGAAATCCTGAAATGTATGTTAATTGTCGAGTGAGAGCAGCGTGCAGCCATCGCCTACCTAAATATCCATCACCGTCGTGACAATCTCGCGGGGATGTCCGAGGCGGGCAAGCTGGTCGGCGATTTGGCGGGCGTAGGCATCGCCGTGCTCCCAGGGAAGAACCGACCAGATGATGCGCTGACGCTCGCGCTGCAGCACAGGCATGCTGACGAGCGCCTTGAGCTCGTCGAAGCGGCCATCCTCGATGTGATCGAGCTCCTCGGCAATGAGAACTGCCTCGAGCATGACGGCGTCGAGGCCACCCTGCTGGAAAAGGTCCTCCGAGGTCACCGGCAACACGACGCGTCCCATTGCGGCAAGCTCGCGATTGCGGCGCAGGTCATCGAGGTACTTCGCGCGAACACTGGCCGCATCGGTGCCAGCCCGCTGACCATCGGCCGTCTCCCCCACCGCGAAATGCACATGCCCGTCGTAGTTGAAGCCGACGTGCGTCCCCACAAGCTCGATGTCAGGCACGCGGGAATCCTTGCAGCCCAGCGACACAAGCTCGGGTGCGGTGAGCTGGCGCCTGTTGAGCGCCACGTCGCCCAAACCGTAGCCACCCTCGCTCATGGGCAGCAACGCAAGCGCAGCCACGATGGCCTCCATGGGCGACCACGCGCTGTCCCTCACAAGCGCCAAAGCCTGCTTGGCCTTTTGAGCGCCGCGAATCCTACCTGCATACTCAATGAAATCGCTGATGCGCCCCACGTTCGTCGCAGGCTGTACGCCAAAAGCCACATCGCCACAGCGGGGATTGCGTGCGTCGCGGGTATAGGTGCCGCAGAGCTCGTAGCCCAGCAGCACGAGGGCCATGGGCGTCATGTACGTAGCCGCCTCAACAAAGGCAAGCTCAGGGCAGCTGGCCGCGATACCCTCATCAAGCTCGACAAACGACAGCGCGGGCAAATTCTGCGAGTACACCGTGCTCGTGGCGAACCGCGCCTGCAGGCGAGTTTCGGCGCTGGGAACGGCAACGGCGAGGGGATGGTCCGTATCGGGCGCAGCGTCGAGACCGAGTGCGTCGAGCGGCAGCAACCTGGTAGTCCAGCGAACCTGCGGGTCAGGATTGGGAGCGAAGAGGTCGCAGCGCTCGAAAGGCAGCGCTTTATGTGCCGCACGCGCACGGCGCAGGGCACGCAATCCGCTCAACTTGTTGACTGCCAGGTGCATGAGGGGCCTCCCCGCTCGTATATCCTATCGATGCGGTAAGATTAACATACATTTCGGGATTTTAAAAATCACGCCAACTGGTATTTTGTTGAAATAACATACATTTCAACCCATGAAATGTATGTTATTTCAAGCCAGCACAGAAGAAGTCGGGTGATTTGTCGCCGTTTAAGGCCCGTCTATGCCGCCGCCCCGCTCAGGCCGTGCGCAACCCAAAAACGTCGGGCATGATGACCCCATACAACCATGCGCACCCGCATGTCACCGTTCCGCACGCCCGCATGGTCACGTGCGAACCACGCGCGTGCAACAAAGTGCACCCCTCATGTCACCGTTGTGCGAGTGCGCAAACCACGGGCCTACAAGCCACCGCCAGAACCCGTCAACGCGGTGTTCCTACCTTCCGTTGTGCTCCTGGTAGGCGCGCTCGATCTCTGGCACGGCGGCGGGCGTACTGCGTGCGTCGAGTTTGCGCACCGCCCAGCCAAAGACACCGGCAAGAACGTGCTGAAACAGCGTGCCCATCATCACAGGGAACATCGTTATGCTGGGAAAATAGGCGGCGGCAAGCACCGCGCCCGTGGTGATGTTGCGCGAACCGCTCGCCACGCCCAGCGTGATGCACTCGCCCACGTTTCGGTGCATGAGGCGGGCGAGAATATAACCGAGCACGTACGCCACCCCCGACAGCAGCGCCATCGCCAGCGCAACCACCAGCAGTTCGGGCGTGAGCTGGTGCATCGAGCCAGAAATGCGCGTGGAATTGGTCGCCAGAATGAGCACGAGCATAATCTTCGATGCGGGAGCCAGCCACGGGGCCACGCGGGCGTTGGCCTTGCCGTGGCTGAGGTCGTTGCACGCCATGCCGGCCACGGCGGGCAGGGCGATCATGATGAGCAGGTCGAGCATCATGGCGACAAGGTCCACATGCACCGTGGCCCCCATGAGCAGCTGTATGGTGAGAGGCATCGTAAGCGGCGCAAGCACGGTGGAGATAACGACCGCTGCCAGGCCAAAGGATCGATTGCCGTTGTAGATGTCCACCCACATGAGGCCCGTCACGCCCATGGGCACGCAAAACTCGATGACCATGCCCGCGATGGCGTCGGTGTTACCGGGGACGACAAGGTTGCCCACAGCCAGCGCCAGCACAGGCATGACGATAAACAGCACGAACAGTGCCGCTAGCAAGGATAGGGGATGGCGGATGACCGCGAGCAGGTCGCGCGAGGTGGTGGCCAGGGCGCTTTGGAACGTCATGAAGGCGAACATGAGCTCCACCGCAGGGGCCATCCAAGAGAACTGGTCCGGAAACAGCACGCCCACAAGCATGCACAAAGGAGCCGCGGCGGCCATGTGGCGCCCGATGAACGCGCCGATGGCAAACCACGGGTTCGTTGCCTTGCCTGCCTGCACTGTTGCCATACCGTCGATTGCCTTCCGCCCCATGGCCCCGCATTCGCACGGAGCCGTCGCTGCCTCACCACTGCCACGCGCAAGCCAAACAAGCCGTGCGCCATTTCGACAAAGAGTACGCCCCTTCGGTCGCCGCGCAGTTCACCAAGCAAAACCCCAGCAAAGTCTGCCACAAATCCCCAGAGAGTCAGGTAGGCCAAATACCGTAAGGCTCGCTCGCAATATGGCGTCTACGCACGTTGTCCAGGCAGAGTTCTTGTCCAATATGACTCCGCCGCGTACATGCGGCACCATAACGTGCCTCGCCATAGCACGCCGCATCCAGCCAAATTCGGGCGCGCACACAAACGCAAGCAGCACAACTGCGTGAACCGCCCATCTCGGTCGACATTGAGAAATCCCGAGGTCCAGCGGCGCCGCAACCGACGCTCGACCCAACCCCGCCAGCGCACGAAAGGAACCACTCCATCCGTCGGCCTCTTATCGGCGAAGACCCAACTTCATTCGCGCACACAAAGACCCCTCCTACCCCGTGCCGCATGTTGGCACAAGACAGAAGGGGTCCTTCATTTGACCAGCTAAGTTAACAAGCACAGCACGGCGCGGCGCAGCCCCGAGCGCCTGGACGGCATTGGCGACGACCTGTCTGCCCCAGGCAAGCAAGCACTGCTTACCACAACGCCGCCTTACGCCTCGGGTACGGCTTCGAGCGTCTGAGCGATGTCGGCAATAGCCCGCCTTGCCTCCAGGCAGGCAAGTACCGCTTGCAGCTGCTCGCCCTCACGCCTCAGGCCCAGCCCCGAGCACCTGGGCGATGTCGGCGGCAGGATCCTCCTTGACCCCCAGACTAGCAAGCGCCACTTACCGCAGCGCCACCTTACGCCTCGGGCACGGCTTCGAGGGCCTGGGCGATGTCGGCAATGAGGTCCTCCTTGGCCTCCAGGCCGCACGAAATGCGCACGAGGCCCGCAGGCACGCCGGCGGCCTCGAGCTGCTCCTCGGTCATCTGGCGGTGCGTGGAAGTCGCCGGGTTGAGGCAGCAGGTGCGCGCGTCGGCCACATGCGTCTCGATGGCGGCGAGCTTGAGGTTCTTGAGGAAGGCCCCGGCAGCAACACGGCCGCCTTTGCGCTCGAACGACACGACGCCGCAACCGCCGTGAGGCAGGTACTTCTGGGCAATCGCATAGTAGGGGTCGCTCGGCAGGCCCGGGTAGCTCACGCTCTTCACCTGGGGCTTGTCCTGCAGGAACTCGGCCACTGCCTGGCCGTTCTCCACGTGGCGCGCCATGCGCACGTGCAGGCTCTCAAGGCCGAGGTTGAGCAGGAAGGCGTTCTGCGGCGCCTGGATGGAGCCCAGATCGCGCATGAGCTGCGAGGTCGCCTTGGTGATGAAGGCCCCCTCCTTGCCAAACTTCTCGGCGTAGGTGATGCCGTGATAGCTCTCGTCAGGCGTGGTGAGACCGGGGAACTTGTCGGCATGAGCCATCCAGTCGAACTTGCCCGAGTCGACGATGGCGCCGCCCACAGCTGCGCCGTGGCCGTCCATGTACTTGGTGGTGGAGTGCGTCACGATGTCAGCGCCCCACTCGATGGGACGACAGTTGACCGGCGTGGGGAACGTGTTGTCCACGATGAGCGGCACACCGTGGGCATGCGCGGCATTGGCGAACTTCTCGATATCAAGCACCGTGAGCGCCGGGTTGGCGATGGTCTCGCCGAAGACGGCGCGCGTATTGTCCTGGAAGGCCGCGTCGAGCTCGGCGGGCGTGCAGTCGGGCGAAACGAACGTGGCCTCGATGCCCATCTTCGCCATGGTCACGCTTATAAGGTTGAACGTGCCGCCGTAGATGGAGGAGGAGGCCACAATGTGGCTGCCGGCCTCGCAGATGTTGAACAGCGCAAAG
>JAHZHK010000019.1:9138-33742 GCA_019420325.1 Coriobacteriaceae bacterium
CGCCTGGCCCGAAGAGGTCAGCATGGCGGCCGTACCGCCCTCGAGCTGGGCGATCTTTGCGGCAACATAGTCGTTCGTGGGGTTCTGCAGGCGCGTGTAGAAGTAGCCCGACGCTTCGAGGTCGAAGAGCTTGCCCATGTCCTCGCTCGTGTCGTACTTGAACGTGGTGGACTGCACGATTGGAATCTGGCGCGGCTCGCCGTTGCCGGGGGTATACCCGCCCTGGACACATACGGTGTCGATGCTCTGGTTGCTCATGGTGTCCTCTCCTGTGCCAGCGCGGGGCCCAGAGGCCTCGCAAGTGTCTTATGTAAAACAATGGCGACAGTATAGGACAACACCAGGAAGCAGACGTGCAGGAACAGGGCCGGTCACAACTCGGCGTCCTCGTTACCGGGACGCAGCGAATCGCTCTCGGGGATACAAACATGCAGGAAAAGAGCAGTCACGACTCGGCTCTCCGTCGATAAGACACGGCGTGCGACGCCTGGAAAGACAAGCACGCAAGAACAGCGCCGGTCATACCTCGGTGCCTTCGCCATAAAGTGCATCGACGCCGCTTTCGGCGATGCAAGCATGCAGGGACAGCGCCGGCCACAGTCCCTAGTCCTGCGGCACCTCGAGAGCGCGAATGGCCAGGTCGCACACATGTGCATAGAACGCGGCGCCCACGGTTGCCATGCGGTCGCGTGCCGTGGCGAACCACGCGCGGGCATGGTCATGCGCGAACTCAGCGGCCAGGCGATTCCAGTGCAGGGCCTCCTCGGCCGCGCCCTTCTGCCAAGCAAGGGACTCGCCGTTTGCCAGGTAGGCAAGAAATGCCAGCTCACAGGCAAGCGAGTCGCAACGCAGGGTACCCTTGACCACCGGGCAGGCGGGCACGGCTGCCATGTCGAAACCAGCGGCCTTGTAGCAGCGCTGCACATGGTCGGACCTTGAGCTCTGCACGCTGCCGTAGTGCATCTTACCGTCGGAGCCGACGCCGCTTCCCACCAGGCAGCTCTCCTGCAGCGGCACAAAGCGCGGGCTCACGGCAACAAAAAGCACGTCGTTGAAGCAACGGCGCAACTCGGCGAGCTCCTCGGCAGACACTTCTCCCGACAGGCTTTCGAACTCGGCGCCAAGCGCCTGGCCAACAAGCGCCACGTCGGCAAGCACTTGCTCGCTCGGCTCGTTCAAAAACGCAGACGCGCACACGTCGAACGTGACGGCACGGCCGCGTGCGTCCAGAGCGCGCTGCTCCAGCTCCATGTCCGTTTGCTGACCCATGAGTTCCCCTTCTTCCCACAGCCCGGCTCGGGCCCGGCACTTGCATACAAACGGGTGGCCGCGCACGTGGCACGGCCACCCTTCTTACATCTGACGCACATCAAACGAGGCGCGCACCAGGTGCTTTATCTCACGGCGCCCACATGCGACAGCATCACCGGGCGCATCACAACCAAACGGCACCACGCGTGCCGCACACCTACAGCGTCAACGGCATCCGCATCTGGCTCCCACCTCACGCGCCTCGCGCCAAAGTGCTGGGCGGCGCCCACAGCGCACGCCGCCCAGTATCAGAACGCTACTTACGCCTCGTAGGGCGTCTTGACGTTGCCGCCCTGCTGCACGTTGGAAACACGCTTCATGGCAAGGGCGCTGTTGAGGCCGATGTAGTGAATCTCCGGGCCCAGGCCCTCCTCGGGCAGCAGCACGTCGGTCTCGCCGGCGGCAGCGATGGCCTTGCTGATGTCGCTGTCGGGGTCGTTGAGGTCGCCGAACATACGGGCGCCGGCCACGCAGGCACCCACGCAAGCAGGCAGCATGCCAAGCTGGGTGCGGTGGTGGCAGAACGTGCACTTGCGCACGATGTTCTCATCGTCCACATGGTAACGGGCCTCGTAGGGGCAGGCAGCCACGCAGGCGTCGCAGCCGACGCACTTCTCGTCGTCGATCTGCACGGTGCCGTCCTCGGCGACGAAGCTCGCACCGGTGGGGCAGGCCTCCACACAGGCGGGGTTGTCGCAGTGGTTGCACTGCTTGGGCACGTTGGAGCGGCGCACATAGCCGTTGCCATCCTCAACGTCCCAGCTCTCGATCCACGTGTTGAACTTGGTCAGCGGCGTCTCGTTCTCCAGGCGGCATGCCACGACGCAGGCGTTGCAGCCGATGCACTTCGCCAGGTCGATGAGCATACCCAGTCGCATATCGCTCACGATGCCCTCCTTAGGCCTTCTCGATCTTGTACATGTTGCCGGTACGGGCAGGCGTGCCGGCGTCGTTGTCGGACAGCGCGTAGATCACGTCGTCGCCCACGGTGGGGTCGAGCATGACCTCCAGGTGGATACCGGCGGCCGCACCAGCGTCGCCCGGCGTCACCGTGCCGTCCACGTCCATGTCCTGTGCGCCCCAAGCGGTGTGGCCGTAACCGGTGGCAACGGCGATGTTGCCGCGGGCAACACCGGCGCGCACCATGGCGGCGCCGACCATGACGTCACCCGTGGGGTTGGTCACGCGAACCTGCTCGCCGTCGGAAATGCCCAGCTCAGCGGCATCGTCGGCGTTCATCTCGATGTAGTTGGTGGCGCAGATGTCGCGCAGCACCGGGTTGTTGGCCTGCATCGAGATGGAGCGGAAGCGAGGCTTGTAGGTCGTGGCGCCGAAGGGGAACTCCTGGGCGTCGAAGGCCTCGTCGAGCGGGGTGCCGTCGGCCAGGGACTGCGGCGTGTAGTGCAGCGTGCCGCTGGGGTACTCGCCCGAGTAGGGGTTCTTGTGCGTGGCCTTCTTCTCGCCCCAGATGAAGCACTCGAAGGGTTTGCCGGCGTAGGCGTTGCGCTTGCCGTCGCCCAGGCACTCCTCGATGGGATGGAAGCGGCTGCCGCGCGACATGACCTTGAGGACCTTAGGCCACTCCTCCTCCTTGACGGAGGCCTTCCACTTCTCGGGAAGGTTGTCGAGGCCCTGGAGGTGCATCTCCTCCTCGGTGATGTCCTCGACAGGCTCGCCGTCGTAGGCGAGGTTGGCGAGGGCCTTCACGTAGAAGTCGCAGGCCTCGTTGTAGGGGTAAGCGTTGCCGTCGACGTCGAACAGCGCGTTGTCGCCGAAGCCGGGCACGCCGCAGGCCTTGGACACGTCGGCGATGAAGGCCTCCCACGAAGCGTTGCGACCGTCGTCGAGCAGCATGGACTCAGCCTGCTTGACCGGCCAGCGCACCGCGTCGCCATAGCCGGCCCAGCCCTCCATGTCCAGCACGCCCCAGCTCTCGTAGGGGTTCGTGTCAGGCACGATATAGTCGGCGTACTGGGTGTCCTCGCCCATCACGACGTCGCAGGAGATGACGAGCGGGATGATGTCGGGGTCCTTCAGGCGCTCGACCACGGAGTCACGCAGGGCGCCGGGGGCCATGGTCAGGGTGCTCTTCATGAAAATGAGCATGATCTTGCACTGGTAGGGATACTGGTTGATGATCGACCAGAGCATCTGGTTGTCGGCATTGCCGCTGGTAGCGTAGTACGGCAGCTTGGGCTGGGGGTTCTCTTCGCCGGCGGCCACGCGGTTCTTGTACTCGTCGGTGTCTTCCCAGGCCTTGTTCGTACGAGAAAGCGACGTGGCCTTGTTCTCGGGAATACCCTCGACCATGGAGGTCGACAGCTTGTAGCGAGCGCCGTTGCCGTCAGCGCCTGCGCCCATGTTGGTGGGAGCAGCGCCGCCGACCATCTCGCAGGAGCCCACGAGGGCGTTGAGGATGCGGTAGGCGAAAGCGGTCTCGAGGCCGTTCTGGGTGCCCGAGCCGCCCATGAGGCGAGCAGAGGACTTGGTGCCGTGGGAGGTGAACTCCTTGGCGATGCGGTTGATCTCCTCAACGCTCACGCCGCAGATCTCGGAGTACTCCTCGGGGGTCTTCTCATAGATGCTCTCGAGCATGAGCGACCAAGCGGTACGCACGTGCACGCCGTTGACCTCGCCGTCGAAGTCCAGGTCGGCCTGACTGCAGGTGGTGTTCACGACAGGCTCACCGGTGGTAGAGTCGATGCACACGCGGAAGTCGGGGTCGGAGGCACCCTCCTCGAGCACGGGGGTCTCAAGGCCGGCCTGCTCGGGGCGCAGGAACTTGCGGTAGTTCTCGTCGGCCTCGTCCACCACGACGAGCAGCGTAGCGTTGGAGAAGGAGCCGTAGCCGGCGTCCCATGCGGCCTGGAAGTTGGGGTAGCGCAGGTATTCCTCGTTGTAGGCCTCGTTGTCCACGATCCACTGCACCGCGGCGCAGGAGAAGGCGGGGTTGGTGGAAGCCTTGATCGGCACCCAGTTGATGCCGGGCATGGTGGGCGTGACGTTGCCGTTGCCAAGCACGGGGTCCAGGACGTCCATCTTGCACTCGCCGTCGCGCAGGCGCTTGGCGGAGCGCTTGGCAATGCCCTGGAAGCTGTTGCCCGTGGCGCCGGGGAACTCGCCCATCCACAGGATGTACTCGCAGAAGTCAACATCGGAGATGGCGCCGACGGAGCGCTTCTCGGTGAGGGGCTTGGCCCACTGAGCGCAGCCGCAGGTGGCGCCATGGCCGACCTGGTTCACGGTGCCGAAGCCCTTCACGAAGCGGCCCGAGGTGCCGTAACGGCCGTCGGAGCGGCCGCCCATGAGCACGAGCTGGTTGGAAACGGTGCCCAGGTCGGGACGCTCGGGGTCGATGAGAGTGGTGTTGTCATGGACAGCCTTGAAGCCCTCGATCTCGCGGTCCTCGCCCAGGTCGGCGAAGAGCTTGCCGCCCTCGGTGACCTCGGTGATGAGCTGATCCCAGGAGATGGCCGTCCACTTGTTCTCACCGCGCTTGCCGGCGCGCTTGAGGGGCGTGGTGATGCGGTCGGGCTGGCTGTACATGACCCAGGTTCCCTGGCCGCGGGCGCACACGGTACCGTGCGTGGTGTTACCGTAACCGTTGGCAAAGCTCTGGGCACGGTAGGCGTCATCCAGCGATGCCTCGAAAGGCAGGCACGGATAGGCGCTGTTCACGTGATAGGGGTTGCCGCCCACCGACAGCACGCGGCCGGTCTCGCGGTCGATCTTCACGCGGTTGCCGCAGTCGCAGTAGCATCCCAGGCACGTGCTGTAGCGCACGATGACGTCGTCGTTGACGGTGAGCTCACCGGTCTTGGGGTCGACCTTCGCCTCGACGGGCTGGCCCTTGGTAGGTGCCGGGAACTCCGCCTCGTCGGCGAGAGCCGCGGGGGCGTTGCCCAAAAGGCCGGTGCCCGCAACCGTGAGCAGACCTGCGGCTGCCATGCCGGCAGTGAATGTCCTTCGGTCCATGCAGATCGGATCCATGTTCCTCCTCCTTGACTGTCCCTTACATATATGTGGGTCTCTGCGGCGCCGCGCTTCCCCGCGCAAGGTCGCCTCGGTACGTTGCGGCGCATGTGCGCCCACGCCGTTGCCCACCTCGATGCACTATGTCAAGAATGTTTCCGAGACACATCCAAACGTTGTTGCTATATCGCCAAATCCGCAACATTCCTGGCACCGAACTGAGATTCAAGCTCATTACCACGTTGTGACTATTGCAATTTGTCTGCCCTGGTAGCCATACTTAACCAGATACAACGAGTGTAGGGAGCACCATGGGAGAGACCATTCGCGGCCTTAAGATGCTGTGTCGGCGCAACATCGGGTTCGCGTTCTTTTTGGCTTGGAACTACATAGCCTTGTACGGTTGCGGCATGGCCATTGGGTCGTTCGTGCCGTACAACCTTGAGTTCATTTGGCTCGTGGCCGCGGCCTCGACCGCGCTTGTGGCGGCCGTCGCAACAGCAGGCATCACGCGCGGGCATGCGTTCGACGAGGCGCGCATGGGCAAGATCGCCGCCGCCAACGCCATCGTGGGCAATGCGGCGCTGTGGTTGAGCTACGCCTTCAAGCAGTTCTTCTGGGTGCTCTTCCCCATCGCCGGCCTCACCTACGGCGTGACGATCGCCCTCTTCACCATCGCATGGGGCGCGCGCCTCACGGCATGCAACGAGGCGCGCATCGAGTTCGACGTGGTGGCGTGCCTCACCATCGCGTTCGCCCTCTATACCGTGACGCTTCCCATCAAGCTGTGGGGCACGGTCGACCTGGCCGCGGAGTGCATCCTGCCGTGCCTCTCCGCCTGGCTTGTGGCCCGACCCTTCGACGACCCCGACGACGCCTGGGCCAAGGCGCGCCGGGCGCATGGCGTCGCGTCGCCTTTTGGGCATCATGAGGCGGAAGACGCCCACAAGGAGAACGATGTCCGAGCGGGCGACGGCGCGCAGGCAAACGGCTCCCGAGCGGGGGTAGGGCGCGCCCAGGCGTGCGGCGATCAAGCGCAGGCAAGTGGGGCGCAGGTAAGTGGGGCCCGAACGGGGGCAAAGCCTCTGGTCTCCGTGAAGTCCACCGCACCTGAGGCGCCCTCGCTCACGAAGGCTCTCATCATGATGGGTTCGCTGTGGTTCCTCGTCGCCTTTTTGCGCGTCGTGGATGCCCCGGTCAACGCCTACAACCGCTACGACCGCTACCTCATCGCCTTCTCCATCGGCTTTATCGTGACGCTCGTGCTGTTTGTCGTGCTGATCCATGCCATGCGCTATGTGGACATGTCGATGGGCTTTCGCTGGTTGCTGCCCTTCGCCGCCCTCAACGTGCTTGTGCTGTGGGCCGGCGGCGAGTCGCTTGCGTGCCACAAGGCGGCCTACGCCATCGTGCACGCCGGCATGTTCGGCATGCAGATGTCCACATGGATTGCCTTGGCAAAGTACCTACGGAGAACCTCCGTTGCGCCCGCTCCGGCGTTTGCCGGCTACGCGCTGGCCGAGGGTCTGGGCATCTTCCTTGGATGCGGCTCGGCTCTGCTTGCCGTGAAGCTTCTGGATGAGCGCGATCTTTTCTGCGCCATATTGGCCGCGATGTGCCTAGTTGTGCTCGTGGTGATGATGACAGGCTTCAGTCCCGACTGGTATTTCTCCAGAACGAGCCACCAGAGCAACCGGGTGATGCGCCCTGTCGAGGTCAAAGAGGAGACTGCCGCCCCCGTCGCGCCCGACAAGAACGCCGCGCACGAGGAGATGATGCGCGAGCGCGCCGAAATGCTTCGGGATGCCTTCGGGCTCACCGAGCGCGAGACCGAGGTGTGCGCTCTGCTGCTGGGCGGGCGCAGCCGCCCCTTCATCCGCGACGAGCTCGGCATCTCGCTCAACACCGTGCACGCCCATGCCCGCAACATCCTCTCCAAGTGCGGCGTGCACTCGCAAAGGGAGCTCATCGACCTGGAGCCCATCGCGACCGGCACAACAAAAGACAAGGCGGCATAGAAGGCTCGCAACCGCTCGGCAACCTTGCGTAGCAGCCGCAACCAGACAGAATGCAACCAAACGCTACCGCTGGTTGGTTGTGGGGCGACCCGCGCAACCGCACAATGGGGCTCAAACCCCATGCAGGGAAAAGCCGCTGGACGCACGGCCCGCGCCCGCGGCCAAGGCAATCGAAGGCGCGCCCCCGCTGGCAGCGCCGGACATGCCCGCCGCGGTCGTCGCGCACTGCCCGTAGGATGCGCAGTCGCCCCGAGTCGCCTACCGCCAGGCGCGCGCCGCGTTTGTCGCGCACTCTCCCTGCAGACACGCGAAAGGAAGCCCCCATGAGCACCAGCGCCAACATCCGCCACCTGCGCGCCACCAAAGGCATGACCCAGGAACAGCTCGCCATGCTCGTCGGCGTGAGCCGGCAGGCCATCGCCAAATGGGAGGCCGGCGGCACCTATCCCGAGACAGAGAAGCTCATCCGCCTCTCCCAGATCTTCGAGTGCTCGCTTGACGACATCATCACGGGTGACCTCACAAGCCGCCCCATCGAAGCGGCAGCGCCTGCCCCAGGCGCCCCGCAGGATATCTGCGGCTACGACCAGGCCATGCGCAGCTTCGCAATGCGACTCGCCTGCGGCGTGGCGATCATTCTGCTTGCCATCGGAGTCGGTCTGCTGCTCGAGGGCTTCGTCGGCCCCATCGTGGCCGAAGACGTCATCTGTCTGGCCTTTGTCCTGGCCGGCGTGGCAGCTGGCGTGGCCATAATCGTACCTGCGTGCATCCGCAGGCAGGCCTTCAACCGCGAGCACCCTTTTGTGGAAGACTTCTACACCACCGATGACCGCGCCGGCGCCGGTAAGCTTCTGGGCTGGGGAATCGGCGGCGGCGTGGCGCTCATCCTGGCAGGCGTGCTCCTCTGCGAGCTACTCGAATCCTGGAAGAACTTTGTGGGCGCAGGCACGCTGCTCGTGTGCATTGGCTTGGGCGTGTGGCTGCTCATCTACGCCGCGGTCATGCACGGCCGTATCAACGTGGAGGAGTACAACCTCGAAATTGCTGAATCCATGAGCTACCAGGCCATCGACGAGGTCATCGACCCCGTCCTGCGTGAGCAGATGCGCCTGCACAAGCGCCGCAACGCCCTCAGTGGCACGCTGTGTTCCATCTGCATCCTCGTGGCCACTATCGTCGGCCTCATCCTGCAGTTCTCCGACAACGAGTACTTCTGGCTCTCCTGGGCCATCGGCGGCATCAGCTGCGGCATCGTCGCCGCCATCGTGGAACTCGCGATAAAGGAGTAGGCGCACGCCACCACTCAACCCCACCCGCCTCACCCGGCCCCGCAAAAAACCACGCATGTTTGCGTTTTAATTCGACCGGGGCAGGTAGCCCGAATTGTCGCGCGTCATCTACCAGGCAGAACGCTATGCGACATTGGGACTGCACCCACACGCCGAAGATTAAAACGCAAACGTGCGATCATTTTTGACGCCGAGGCGGCAGCGAGGCTACTCCGCCACCTTCTCGCAGGCCGTCTCGAGTTCGACGTCGCGCGCAAGCTGGGCCGGGGTCCTAAACTCCGCGATACAGAAGCGCCAAGGCCTCGTCGCGGGAGTGAACATCAAGCTTCTTATATATATGACTGACATGGGTCTTGGCGGTGCCATATGAGATACCGGTGCGCTCAGCTATGTCAGGCACGGACATGCCCTGCACCATCAACTCAAGAACCTCCTGTTCGCGCAACGTCAGACCATAGCGACGGGCAACCTGAGCGCATTGCCACACGATTCGCTCTGAGTACGACATGGTGAGATTAGAAAACACCTTCCCACCGACAGTGCCGCTCGTTTCCGCAGCCTCGTCCCCCACAGGCGCAAGGCCAAACGAACGGGACGCGACTTCGTCGTTGAAAAAGACCGTAGAGACCACGACAACCGCCACCACCATGGCGCACGCGGCGAGGTTTGCCTCGCTGCTGCCGACCGGAAACACCGCCGTGAACTCCTGGCCAACCCGCATACCCACTAGCGCGGCAATCTCACTGGCCAGCTGCACGATACCGAATATCCAAGCAGGACTCACGGCATAGCGGGCGCACAGCGTTGCAAGCGCAATGTACATGAAGAGCGTGAACGCGACATTGCCAGAATTCGCAAACAGCACCGCAACCGTACGCCCCTCCCCCAGAAATGCCAGGCACACAAGTCCGGCTATCATGAGCGGCAAGGCCATCTTGTACAGGAAACTCGCATTGTACCGAGAAGGCAGACTCAAGGCGACGGCAACAGCAACCAGCGACACCAGGAGCATGCCGAGCATCCCGTAGGGATTGGGTCCCTCAGAAAGGGACAGGGAGAAATTGAACGCGAACGCGTAAGCGCACATGAGAAGAACCGGTCGCACGGGAAAGGTCCATTTCGAACATTCGCGTCCGTCGCCCGGACAGCAAACGGAATCTTCGTCCGCAAATCCCTCTCTACCGCCAAGGCAGACGGTCGCCACCCAGATGTTCAAACCGGCACAGGCAAGGGGAAGCACAGGCGCCACCGCTGCAACCCCCACGGAGGGAAGCGCCCTCAGCACAAAATGAAGCACGGCAGCAAGGGCAAAACCAGCAGGAAACACCAGGCAAACCCAACGAGCTGCCCACATGCTTGCCATGCACAGCGTCATCAAAAGCAGCGCCGTTAGGCCGCCTTCGTACACAACATGGCCCATACCAGCCAGGACGGCGGGTATCCCCAGAACGTCGGCAAAGCAGGAAAGCCCCCGTCCGAGTCCGGACGCAACGCCAATGGAGGCGAGGAGGAGTACGTATTTCTTCAGTCGGCACTTGTCGTCGCAATTAAACAACGCGTCAACCCGTTTATGACCAGCGATAAAGACGACGCACACCACAGCGGTCATGCCATCTGCAACCCAACGCGCCCACGATATACGCTGCGCAGCCGAGACGCCCTCCACAAGCTCGCCCAACCAGCTGCTCGCAGTAAGCAAAGCGACGCAGACGGCAAAAACAGCCGCCGGCGCTATGGCAACTGAGCCTGCCGACGGCTGCTTGCACCCAATCTGCACCATGGCTCGCCCTTTCTACATGCGGTCGATACGGTCAACGTTTTACCTGCTCACAATGGCAGGTAGAGAAATATACACCTGTCGCCAGAGCCTAAATACACCGCTCGGAAGATTGGCTTGGCACGCAATAGGGCCAAATATAACAGCTGTCGCACGGCATGCGCCGATGTGGTGTCCAAATTCTCCAGATATGAATCGAGGTAAATCCCATGCTTTCCGGTACGTGTTCACGTCGGTCCTTTCTCGGCCTGAGCGCCGCCCTCGCAGGCACTTCGCTTCTCCCCGGCCTCGCTTTTGCCGAAGCTGGAAAGGACCTGTTCGCCAAGCCCGGCACCTACAGCGCCACGGCACCGGGCCGCAACGGCGACGTCACCCTAACTGCGACCTTCTCCGCCCAGGCAATTGATTCCATCGATGTTGACAGCTCCGAAACGCCCACTGTGGGCGTCGCCGCCATGGACACTCTCACCCAGGAGGTTATCGACGGGCAAACACTGGCAGTAGAGAGCGTGAGCGGGGCGACCCTTTCATGCGACGCCTTCCTCACTGCGCTCAAGGACTGCGTGGCGCAGGCCGGCGGAGACTTCGACGAACTCTCCAACGACGTAAACAAGACAGCAGTTGAATATAAGACGCAGGCAGACGTCATCATCGTGGGAGCAGGCGGCGCAGGCCTCATGGCAGCCGCAACCGCCGCCAGCGACGGAGCAAGCGTCATTGTCATCGAGAAGTCCGGCGTAGTGGGCGGCAACACCCTGTGCGCCTCCAACGGCATCAACGCCTTCGACTCCGACGTGCAGCTCGCCGACTCCGCCTACCAGGCAGCCGATACCTCGTTCGAAGGGTTCGAGGCACTTCAGACCAACGAGCGAAGCCGCAAGAATCTCGTCGACGCCTTCATCTCAAACTCGGCTGAGGCAATCAACTACCTAAGCGAATTGGGCGTGGAGTTCACCGTGGAAATCTCCAATGACGACCGCAACTCCTCGCAGAACTACTATCTGCTCAAGAGCGAGGCCGACGGAACCACCACGATGACGACCGTCGTAGCCGCCCTCGACAAGGCCGTGAAGGATGCCGACATCCCCGTGTACACGGGCATCGCAGCAAGCGAGTTGATACAGGATGCCGACGGCCGTGTCTGCGGCGTGAATGCCACGGGCCCGGACGGCCAGGAGCTGGCCTTCACCGCAAACGCCGTGGTGCTCACCACAGGTGGCTTCGGCAAAAACAAGGACCTCATTGCTGAGGTGGCACCGGCATACGCCAACTGCATCACCGACGAAATGGCCCCGACCACAGGCGACGGCCTCCTCATGGCAGAGAAGCTCGGCGCCAAGGCCGTTGACCTTGATCAGATCCAAACCTTCCCGTCGGTCATCGAAGGCTACGGCATGTCGTTTCCGGCCGGTGGTTTTATGGTTGACGGAACCATCTACGTCAACAACTCCGGCGAACGCTTCTGCGCCGAGAAGTTCGAGGTCGTACCCGAGATTCTCGCCCAAGACAAGGGTGAGGTGTACGCCATCTTCGACGCCGACAACTATGACGATCGCATGCAGGGCCTCGCCGGCCGGGGGTATGTGAAGGAGGCTTCCACCGCCGAGGAACTCGGTGATGAGCTGGGCTTCGATGGCAAAAACCTCGCAGACACTATCGAACAATGGAACGAGGACGCTGCCACTGGCACCGACTCGCTCTTCGGCCGCGAGAACTCCTCCGCGCTCGACGCTCCGCTCTACGGCTACAAGTTCGGTGTCGGCGCCCACTATTTCATGGGCGGCATCCTCATCGACGAGGCCACCCGCGTGCTCGACGAGAACGAGCAGCCCATCGAGGGCCTCTATGCGGCCGGCGAGGTAACGGGCGGCTTCCACGGCACCCAGCGCGTCGACGGCAGCGGCACCGGCGACTCCATCGTCTTCGGCATGATTGCCGGCCACACCGTGGCAGCACAGTAAAGCACGAATCCTATCTCACTACGCGATGAGAGAATACTCATACAAAGGAGAACCAGCTATGACCACCGATCAGACCATTTCCCGCCGCACCCTCGTTTCCGGCAGCCTTGCCGCAGGCCTCGCCGCCTGCACCATGGGCATGGCCCGCACGGCGTTCGCAGACGACACGAAGGCCGAGGTCACCGACGTCGTGCCCGAGCTTGCCGAGCGCACCACCCTGCACGGCCTGGAGGGCAGCATGTACGACCCCGACCGCGACATCACCGACGAGGAGGTCCTGCTCCTGCTCCAGGCCGCCCTCACCGCTCCGTCGGCCGTGGGCGCCAAGTCGCTCGAGCTCGTAGTCATCCGCGACCGCGAGACCATGCAGAAGATTCACGAGTTCTCGCCCAATGCCAACGAGCTGGAGAGCTGCCCCGTGTGCATCGCCCTCGTAGAGCATGACACTGAGGACGCCCATCCTCGCTTCTACCAGTATGACGCCGGCCTGGCCGCCATGGCCCTGCTCGTGCAGGCAAGCGCCATGGGCATCTCGAGCTGCGTGTGCGAGGCTCGCGCCCAGGACAAGGACACCCAGCAGGACTACGACTACTCGTTCTTCTGCGGTGACATGGAGACCCATCATCCCCAGCTCTTCATCACCCTGGGCTACCCTGCCGTCGACTCCGAGACGAGCGCCTCGGTGGACAATTATGCCGAGTCTCGCGTGCACTCTGAGAAGATCGAGGCTTAAGCGGGTTTCACCCAAACGCTAAATAAACGATGCCCCTGCTGCGCCACCTAACGGAACAAGCACAGCAGGGACATCGTCGTTTTGAGGGCACGGCATTAGAGGCGCACCGCCCACCGCAGCCTCGCTTGGCAAAAACCGCGCACGTTTGCGTTTTAATTCGACCGGGGCAGGTAGCCTGAATTGTCGCGCGTCATCTACCAGGCAGAACGCTATGCGACATTGGGACTGCACCCACACGCCGAAGATTAAAACGCAAACGTGCGGTCATTTTTGGCGCCGAGGCAGCAGCGAGGCTAACCTGTCACCCGCTTGCAGGCCGTCTCGAGCTCGACATCATGCGAAAGCTGGGCGGGAGTCCAGGAAATGTGCACGTCGGGAGCGATTCCGCGACCGAGCGTGGCATCGCCTTCGAGGGCTTCCAGATAAGTCGCCGTAGGCAGGATGAGCATGAGGTCGTCATCAAGATGAACGGCCCTAGGGCACGTATTGTCAAGTGAGCCGATGGTAGCACGCCCCATGACGGTGGCGTATCCTGCGGACTTGGCGGCGCGGACAAGCCACTCGGCCGCCTCGCCGGTGCAGCGATCAGCGAGAACCACAACACGAGGCGCGACGTCTGGGTTGTCAAGACTCCTGCTAAACCGCACGTCAGGATAGAACTCCTCGGCGCTTGCCATCTCACGCACGCCCTTTTGCCCGCGCTTGGCCCCAAGGTCGGCGGCGAGTCCATCGAGCTCCGCCAGGTCCTCGGGTGCAGATGCGCCCTGCCGGGCCTGTTCCTGCAGCACCTCAAGCTCCTTGAGCTTGTCGTCGACGTTGTGGCGCGAGTAGTTCATCGCGATGCCCGGCCGACCAAAGAGCTGTTCGGGAGTCGCCGCCGCACCCGGCGCCATCACGAACGGCACAAGCGGGAAAATATCCTCCTGCATGCCCCCACGACACCCACGCACGTCGATAACCAGGCGCTTTGCTATGCAAACCTCGGAAAGCAGGCCGTCGAGGACCTCGCCGAACGCAGGGTCGCTGGGATTGCGCAGGGTAAGGACGACCACGTCGCCGACATGGCTCAGCTTGCAGCAAGACCGGTCGACACCATTCGTTGCCGCAGGCCCGGCGTCGCCTTCGTCCTTCGCGCAACGCACGGGCTTGGCCCACTCGGCATCGCCGGCGCTGGCGTCCACCTTCACTGTGCGTTCGATGCCGTCGACGCCCCTCACCTGCAGGTTCTTGGCAAACGCAAGCACAATTGACCAGTCCTCGCGCTCGGGGTCGGCGGGCTCAACCGTCGTCCACAGCGTGCGCTCCACCTCGGGCCGCACCTCGGCCAGGGACTTCCCGTTCACGCCCACAATTTGCTCGCCGACGCGCACCGCAGCAGAAGGCGCCGCCCAAATCACATAGAGCGCATCGCCATATCGCTGGGTGCCAAAATCGCTGGTCACGTGCCATGCAGCTCCCGGTCCCACCACAAGCTGCAAACCCGGGTCCTGATACCAGGTCAAATAATGCAAAATCATCTGCGTCAGCATGCGATCGCAAAACGCGCGGTTTTGGAACATGTTGGAATTGAGCGTATAGAGCTGACCGGCAAAATCGGCGTAGCCCGACGCCTCAAAGCGCTCGCAGCGCGCATAGTCCATCTGCATCGCCTTGAGCAGTCGGTCGAAAACGCCCAGGAAGCTGCGCTGTCCGTGCTGCACCGTCTCACCCATCGCCGTTGCCTTTCTTCCAAGCCTTCCATACATCCACATGCCGTTGCACAAAACGGGCGCGCGGGCCCAAGTCGCCTCGTCCCGCACGCCCGTCCAAATCAAAACGCAGTGTAACCTAACTGCCTGCGCGACACAGGTGCTCGCACGCCAGGCATGCGTTGGCAGTACGCACTATATGTACGCAAGCCTTCCCGAAGCGCGCCAATCCCGCGACCCCTTTCAGGCCGCAGCGCGCCCCCAGCAACCTACCTTACTTGCCCTGAGCGGCGTTGATGCCAGCCAGACGGCCGAAGGTCATTGCCATACCGTGGGAGACACCCATGATGGTGGTGGGGTAGTCCTCGGCGAAACGGCAGCCCTGCGTGTTGCCGCAGACGTACAGGCCGGGCACGACCTGCCAGTCCTTGTTGAGGGCATGGCAGTCAGCGTCGGAGCGGATGCCATGCGTCATGCAGAAGGCGAAGATGTTGCTGATCTCGCTGGCATAGAACGGCGGCTCGACGATGGGATACAGACGGTCGGCACGCTTGCCGAAGTCGTCATCGCGGCCCAGGCGGGCAAGCTCGTTGTAACGGGCGATGGTCTTGCTGAGCTCGTCGGCAGGCACGCCGATGGCCTCGGCGAGCTCCTCGATGGTGTCGGCCTTGGCTGTGGCGGCTTCCTCAACCTCGGCCGTGGAGCGCTGACCGATCTTCTCGATGTAGTTGCCCCAGGGCTCGCTCTCCAGGTCGTCGTTGATGTTCCAGTAGCAGGCGTGGCCGTTGGGCATGGTGTGCACCTGCTCGGGATACTTGGAGTCGAAAATCTGGAAGGTCTTTTGCTCGGGCTGACGGATGGTCACCTGAGAGAGCAGGTGACCGGGCACGTCCTCGTTGCAGAAACGGTCGCCGTTCTTGTTGACCAACAGGAACGGGTCGCAGCCAAGGGCGCCACCGAAGGAGTGCGTCATGACGGCAGCAGGGGCTGCACCGGCCCAGGCAGCCATCTTGAGGCCCATGCCCATGTTGGTGGGGTTGCCCTCGTAGTCGGTGGAGGTCCAACCGAACATCATCTCGAAAGACTCATGGCTGTAGTAGGAGCGCATCTCGGTGTTCGAGCCGTAGTCGCCACAGGCATCGATGACAGCCTTGGCGTTGATCTTGGTGACCTTGCCGTCGGCATCCTTGCACCATGCGCCCACGACCGCGCCCTCGTCGTTCGTGATGAACTGCAGGCACTTGGTAGAGAAATGCACATCAGCGCTAGCCTGGATGATCTCCATGATCTTGTCGTTCAGGGCAACCTGGTCAGGACGGAAGCAGATAACATCGGGGTACATCGGGTACAGCTCGGTGTCGTAGTCGTACTCGGGGTTCTTGGGGTTGTTGAAGCAGGTCATATACATGTTGCCATCGACCGACTCGCCGCCCATGCCGCCCGAAGGCACCTGGTCGCCGGGGACGCCGGACTCAGTGGGAGTCTGGTTGGGGTCCAGGAAGATGATGTCGGGGTTGGCCGAGACATGCCAGTCGAACGCCTCGCCAGAGTGGTTGATCCAGTAGTTCCAGATGCGCGCGTCGGGGCGCCAGCCGTTGGCCTGCATCTCGGCATTAAGCATGCCGATCTTGTCCTCGGGGGTAAAGACGACGCCACCCTTCTGGGCCCAGCTGGAGTTGATGTTGCCGAACTGGGCAGCACGGCAGTTGTAGTTCTCGGACTGCTCGACGCAGATGACGTTCGCACCCTCCTCGATGGCTGCACGGGCAGCGCACAGGCCGGCCACGCCCAGGCCAACGACGAGCACGTCGCAGTCGAGCTCCTCGTCTGCCGCCTCGGGAGCCGCCGGGGCCACGAGCCAGCCGGGAATCCACAGACCGTTCTCGTCCCAGTAGCCGGGGTTTCCGGTGTCGTTAACGGCGAGGTGGGTGTTACCCGTCGTGCTCTCGTCGGTGGTAGCGGTGCCCGTGGCTCCGCCACCGGGCATAGCACCAGGGGCGGCTTGTGCGGTGCTGGCAAGGCTGGCAGCACCGGCGACGGCGGCGACGGCGGCTGCGCCGACACCGAAGAACGAACGACGAGACATCTCAGAGCTCATAGTGATCCTCCTTGTATGGAGCGAGTAAGCCCACCGACGGTCATGCCCACTTGGAGGGCCCCTTGTGCCGTCGGCTAGACTGCATCCTAGGCTTCATTCCTCGCAAAGAGGGTCACCCGAATATGGCGAAAATTGTTTTCAGGAAATCAGTTGACACTATTCATGCAGGTAGATGCCATATTTCGACAGGTCTGGCAAGTTATGCCCGCCGTCGACGCTCTGAGTCGGCCTTCATTTCGCCCTCGCTCGGCGTGCTCTTTCACCACCCGCCTCGCCTGGCCCCGCAAAAAACCACGCACGTTTGCGTTTTAATTCGACCGGGGTAGATAGCCCGAATGTTCGCACGTCATCTACCAAGCAGAACGTCATGCGGCACCGAGACTATACTCGCCCGCCCGACATTAAAACGCAAACGTGCGCTCATTTTGGCGCCGATGCGGCGGCCGGCTAACCTACAACCCGCTCGCAGGCCGTCTCGAGCTCGACGTCGCGCGCAAGCTGAGCCGGGGTCCAGGGGATGCACACGTCGGGGGCGATGCCGCGGCCAAGCGTGGCGCCCATCGCACCGGCTATGCCCACCTGCCGCCTGCACCACCAATCCCACGGCCCACGCCACTCATCCTTCATGCGTGATACGAATTTGAAAATAATATTATCGAGCGCGCCAACCGCCGCCAACTCGTGTATGATGCTACCCGTAACACGAATCTAAAAGTTTGTATCACTCACTCGAGAGGATAGCGAACATGGCAGCATGGAACGGCAGCAGGGCGCAGGCAGGTATCACCCGTAGGCAGGTTGTGGCGGGCGGTCTCGCAGCAGGCGCCGCTGTGCTCGCAGCGAACGGCGTCCTCGCGGCTCCTCGTTCAGCCCGGGCCGAGGGCGACGCCCCCTCGCAAGTCATCCTCACCATGACCACCGGCTCTGAGCCTGCGGCCGGCTTCGACCCGCTCGTGAGCTGGGGTTGCGGCGAGCATGTGCACGAGCCACTCATTCAGTCCACCCTCATCACCACCGACATCAACCTCGAGTTCCAGAACGACCTGGCGACCTCGTATGAGTGCTCCGAGGACGGCCTGACCTGGACGTTCACCATCCGCGACGACGTCAAGTTCACCGACGGCGAGCCCCTCACCGCCCACGACGTCGCCTTCACCGTCAACGGCATCATCAACAGCAGCGCCGCCGAAGCCGACCTCTCCATGGTCGACGAGGCCGTCGTCGTCGACGACACCACCGTTGAGCTGCACCTCAACAAGCCGTTCAACGCCCTGCTCTACACGCTCGCCGTCATGGGCATCGTACCCGAGCACGCCTACGGCCCCGACTATGGCGCGAACCCCATCGGCAGCGGCCGCTACATGCTCGAGCAGTGGGACAAGGGCCAGCAGGTCATCCTCAAGGCTAACCCCGACTACTACGGCGAGCCCGTGAAGATGCAGCGCGTCGTGGCCGTCTTCATGGAGGAGGACGCCTCCATCGCCGCCGCACAGGCCGGCCAGGTCGATGTCGCCTACACGTCCGCCACCTACTACGACATCGTCCCCGCAGGCTACGAGCTGCTCGCCTGCACCTCCGTCGACTCCCGCGGCGTGTCGCTGCCCTGCGTTCCCGCCGGCGGCACCAAGTCCAACGACGGCGTCGACTACACCCAGGGCAACGACGTTACCTGCGATGTTGCCGTCCGTCGTGCGCTCAACTACGCCACCGACCGCAACCGCCTCATCTCCAACGTCCTCAATGGCTACGGCACCCCCGCCTTCTCCGTGGGCGACGGTCTGCCCTGGTCGAGCGAAGATATGAAATGCGAGACTGACGCTGAGTTGGCCCGCCAGATCCTTGAGGAGGCCGGCTGGGTGGACTCCGGCGACGGTATCCGCGCCAAGGACGGCGTGCGCTGCGCCTTCGACCTGTACTACACCGCCGGCGACTCGGCCCGTCAGGGCATCGCCATGGAGTGGGCCAACCAGATGCGCGAGATTGGCGTCGAGGTCAACCCCAAGGGCGGCAGCTGGGACGAGCTCTACCTGCACCAGTACGAGTGCCCCGTCGAATGGGGTTGGGGTTCCAACGCCCCCATTGAGATGTACGAGCTCAACTACTCCAGCGGCTGGGGCAACTTCTCCAGCTACGAGAACGCAACGGTAGACGCCCACCTCGACGAGGCTCTGGCCCAGACGCACATCGAAGA
Organism: Coriobacteriaceae bacterium; assembly: GCA_019420325.1. GTDB lineage: Bacteria > Actinomycetota > Coriobacteriia > Coriobacteriales > UMGS124 > UMGS124. Next base: position 28,177 of record JAHZHK010000019.1, read on the forward strand.
CTCCTATGACCTGTGGAAGAAGGCCCAGTGGGACGGCGAGCAGGGCGTGGCTCCCCAGGGCGCTGCCACCTGGGTGTGGTTCACCAACATCGACCACCTCTACTACGTGCGCGACGGCCTGCAGGTTGCCGAGCAGAAGCCGCACCCCCACGGCCACGGCTGGTCGCTCGCCAACAACGTCGACCAGTGGAGCTGGAACTAGCCCATATATAAGTTGTTCTCCTGCTTCTCCCCAGCGTCATCTCCCTCTCCCTACTACTTGAGATGCCGAGGATGAAGCCCTCTCCCACTCGCCCCCGCGTCCGATTCGGCACGGGGGCGTAGCCGTCTCATACCAACGCGTAGTTAGGCACGATATGGCACGTTTTATCTTACGCAATGCAGCCAAGGTGGTCCTGCTGCTCTTTGCCGTGAGCCTCGTCACATTCGCCCTGGTCAGCGCCTCGCCTATCGACCCCGTGCAGGCAAACGTGGGCCAGGCGGCCTATATCAGCATGAGCGCTGAGAAGCGTGCCCAGCTCGCTGAGTACTGGGGAGTTGGCCTTCCCTTCTGGCAGCGCTACGGCGAGTGGCTCTCGGCGGCGCTTCAGGGCGACATGGGGATGTCCCTTCGCTACAACGCCCCTGTCGTCGACGTCATTGCCCAGAAGGCAGGCAACTCGCTTGCCCTCATGACATGCGCCTGGCTTTTGTCGGGCATCATCGGAGGGGCCTTGGGCATCGCGGCGGGTGCCAAGCGCGGCAGCACGCTCGACCGCTGTGTGAAGGCCTATTGCCTCGTGCTCGCCTCCACCCCCACGTTCTGGCTGGCACTCGTGATGCTCATCGTGTTCGGCGTGCAGCTCGGCTGGTTCCCCCTGGGCTTTTCGGTGCCCATCGGCGTCGCAGCCTCCGAGGTGAGCTTTGCCGACACGCTGCACCACATGGTGCTGCCCGCCCTCACCCTGTCAGTCCTGGGCGTGGCCAACATCGCCCTGCATACCCGCGAAAAAACGATCGACGTGCTTGAGAGCGACTACGTCCGCTTCGCACGCGCCCGCGGCCTCAGCACCTCACAGGCGCTTTGCCGCCATGGCCTGCGCAACCTCTCGCTTCCGGCCATCACGCTGCAGTTTGCCTCCATCTCAGAGATTTTTGGCGGATCAGTCCTCGTTGAACAGGTCTTTTCCTATCCGGGCCTGGGGCAGGCGGCCGTAACCGCAGGTCTGGGCGGCGACGCTGCGCTGCTCGCAGGCATCGCGGTGTTCTCGGCGGCCATCGTGTTCGCTGGCAACCTCACGGCAAACATCCTGTACGGCATCATCGACCCGCGCATCAGGAAGGGAGGCGCCCATGCCTAACCTTCAAACCTGCGGCGGCGCAGTTGCCGCTCAAGCATGCGCCCCTGAGACACACGCAAGCGCCCAGCCCGTTCTCCACCAGCCCAAATCGCGGCGCACTGCAGGCCGCAAGCTCACGCTCGCCCTCTTTATCCTCGCCGCCGTTGCGCTCGTTGTCATTGTCGTGTGCGGAGCGAACATAGGCCCGAAAGCCACCATCGCCGATTTTTCGGCCAAGAACATCGCTCCTTGCTGGGAGCACCTATTCGGCACCGACCGCATGGGCCGCGACATGCTCACGCGCACGCTTGCCGGCCTCGCCACGAGCGTGCTGGTGGGCCTTCTCGCCGCAAGCGTCTCCTCGCTCATCGCGCTTGCCCTGGGCACCCTTGCCGCACTGGGCGGCAAGCGCGCCGATGCTGTCGTGACCTGGCTCATCGACCTCATGATGGGCATCCCGCACATCGTCTTGCTCATTCTCGTCTCGTATGCCCTGGGCAGGGGCTTCTGGGGCGTGACGATCGGCGTTGCCGTGACGCACTGGCCCAGCCTCACCCGCGTCGTGCGCGCCGAGGTACTGCAGTGCCGCGAGTCAGGCTTCGTGGCCGTCGCCGGCAAGCTCGGCATGAGCAAGGCCGCCATCGCCGTGCGCCACATGCTCCCCTTTGTGCTGCCGCAGTTTCTCGTGGGCCTCATCCTGCTCTTTCCCCACGCAATCCTGCACGAGGCCGCGGTGACCTTCCTGGGCTTCGGCCTGTCTCCCGAGCAGGCAGCCATCGGCAACATCCTCTCGGAGTCGATGAGCTACCTCACGGCCGGCATGTGGTGGCTCGCGGTGTTCCCGGGTCTTGCCCTCATCGGCACCGTGGCGCTCTTCGACGTGGCAGGCTCGAACCTGCGCAAACTCCTCGACCCCCACAGCGCACAGGAATAGGAGGCTGGTGATGAATACCGCAGAAAATCGCAACGGCGCGGCCACCAAGAGCACCCCTTCGGTGCCAGTCGTCACCGTGGAAGCGCCCGAGACCCAGAAGCGCCACAGCAAGGCCTACGGGGAGTCGTCGGTCGCCGCCTTTGAGCCCTCGCCCCATGCCGACCACGAGGCGCATCATCACCACACCCACGGCGAGCACACCCACCACGAGCACGGCCACCACCTGCTGCAAGTAGAGCACCTGAGCGTGTCGTTTCGCATGTACGAGGAAGACGAGCCGTTCTTCCAGGCACGCCGCCGCGATGTGGAGGTCATCCACGACCTGAGCGTCTCCGTGCACGAAGGTGAGGTCATCGCCGTGGTGGGCGCGTCGGGCTCAGGCAAGAGCCTGCTGGCAGACGCCATCTTGGGCCTGTACGAACCCAACGCCACCGTGACCGGCCGCATCTGGTTCGACGGCGAGAAGTGCAACGCCGCGCGGCTCGAGGAGCTGCGCGGCCACGGCATCAGCCTGGTCCCGCAGAGCACCGCGAACCTCGACCCTCTCATGCGCGTGGGCAAACAGGTGGAAGGCCTTGCCTGCAACCGCCAAGACAAGCAGCGCCGCCAGGCTCGCCGCAAGGAGCTCTTCGCCCGCTACGGCCTGGCCGAAGACGTGGCGAAGATGTACCCCCACGAGCTTTCCGGCGGCATGACGCGCCGTGTGCTTCTGTGCTGCGCCCTCATGGACGAGCCTCGCCTCATTGTGGCCGACGAGCCCACGCCCGGCCTCGACCTCGAACTGGCGTGCAAGGCCCTGGCCGACCTGCGCGCCTTTGCCGACGAGGGCGGAGGCGTCATGCTCATCACGCACGACATCGAGCTCGCCCTGCGCGTTTCCGACCGCGTGGCGGTGTTCCAGGACGGCACCGTGGTTGAGGAAACCTCCGTGGAGAGCTTCAACAGCCCCGACACGCTGCGTCATCCCTTCTCGCGCCAGCTCTGGCACGCACTTCCCGAGCACAAGTTCGCCTGGACCACCGAAGAAGAGGCCACCCCAGGCGCGGACATGCCCGCAGAAAACGCCGGCACCGAGCACGCCCAGGGAGGCACCACATGCTAGAAGCACGCGGCATCACCTTCGCCTATCCGGGCAAGGCGCCCATCTACCAGGGACTCGACTTCTCCATTGAGCCCGGCGAGCGCGTGGCGCTGCAAGCGCCGTCCGGCTTTGGCAAAACCACGCTGTGCCGCATGCTCGCAGGCTACCTGCAGCCCACCGCAGGACAGATCCTACTCGACGGCAATCCGCTCCCCAAGCGCGGCGTGTGCCCCGTGCAGCTTGTATGGCAGCACCCCGAGAAGGCCGTGGACCCGCGCATGCGCATGGCCGCGATGCTGGCCGAGGCCGGTGTGGGCAACAAGCACCTGCGCAGCCTCTCCGACGACGCGCTCTCGCAGACCCATCGCGAGCTGCTCGTCCGTCTCGGCATTCGCGAGAAGTGGCTCACGCGCTTCCCCCACGAGCTCTCCGGCGGTGAGCTGCAGCGCTTCTGCATCGCGCGCGCCTTGGCGACGCGCCCACGCTACCTCATCGCCGACGAGATCTCAACGATGCTCGACGCCCTCACGCAGGCCCAGATCTGGCACGTGCTCCTGGAGGAGTCCGCCGCCCAAAACATGGGCGTCATCCTCGTCTCCCACTCCCCCAGCCTCACTGAACGAGTCGCCACACGGACGGTGAGACTCGGATAGGCCGCACATGGGGCACGTCAACAGCTCGCGCGCCTTCGTGCCGATCGCAACGCCGGAGCAAGACACACACGGGGCATGCGCCGCTGCTTCACAACCCGTCAATTCCAAAGCGCCCGGGGCCTCACCCCTGGGCGCTTCTCTTTTTTAGCCGTCATCCCCCAAAGAACGCCCGCCCGAAAAATCAATCGGCCGCGCCAATTTTTGTTGCAATTGTCACATTTCTACACAGGTTACACACATCCAACCCGTTTTGGTGATGTTTGCAACGCAGTTCGCCGGGACTTTTGCCCGTTTAGGCGATACGCACTCCTATCTATTTCCTTAACCTGAAGAAGACGTGGGCCGCTTTCAGGCCCTGATTCACCAGACGTAAGGAAGACAGGAGAGGAGCAAGCACATGGTTGGCACCAAGCTGAGGACCCTGCTCGCAGTTCCGTTGGCGGGACTGATGCTCGCAGGAGGCATGTGCGCCACGAACGCATACGCCTATGACTATCAGGAGCTCACCGACATGGCCCTTGGCGGCGAGTCGGTGCCGTTCCCCGGCGACGAGTATCTCGCCGAGCTCGGCAACTATTGGGACCAGATCGAGTCTGACTACGCCCCCAAGGTGACGGAGCTCGCCGACGGCACCAAGATTCAGCGCACCCCCAGCGAGTACGAGGTTGGCGCTTGGCAGAAGTTCTCTGACACCATTTCGTACAACACCTATTACCTTGACGGCGACAACCGCGGCTGCAACGCCTGCCACGCCGACCTCAAGGACGTCGTCTCGGGCATGGATTACCACCACCCCGTGGTGTGGAACTACGCCCTCGACAACAACCTCGGCGTCCAGCAGTGCCTGCTGTGCCATGGCGAGACCATGGGCTACGTCAAGGACGACCACCAGTTCGGTACGCTCATCCACGCCCTGCACTACGGCTCCCGCTACGGCAACACCTTTACCACCGTGGGCGGCAACTGCTACTCCTGCCACAACGCCACCGATGACGGCGCTGGCATGACGCTGTGGGACCTGGTCAAGTATGACCTGTACTTCGGCATGAACCGCGTTGCTGCCGAGGACGTCCAGGGCGAGCTTGTCGTCGACCAGGACAACGTCCTTTCCGTCGATGAGATGTTCTCCCTCGACTGGATGCACACCTACTACGACAACCTCCGTGGTGCTGCAGGCAAGAACGGCGCCAACCTGCCCCTCGACCAGGAGCTCTTCGACACCTGGGAGATCACCATCGACGGTACGGTCAACAACCCCTACACCGAGAAGCTCACCACCCTCATCGAAGAGGCCGAAGCTGCTGGTGTCGTCGTGACCAAGCCCAGCAAGATCCACTGCGACTGGGACCCCATCGGCGGCGCCATGATCTCCAACGTCGAGATCACCGGTATCCCCGTGTCCTGGCTCATCGAGCGTGCCGGCGGCTACGTTGACGGCTCCACCGGCGTCCACGTTGTCCGCGCTGACGACAGCTCGCACCGCGCCTTCCCGCTCGATAAGCTCGGCGAGAGCTACCTGGTCTACAAGATCGGTGGCGAGGACCTCACCTGGTCCACTGGCTTCCCCTGCATGAACTGG
>JAHZHK010000190.1 GCA_019420325.1 Coriobacteriaceae bacterium
ACCGCATACAAGCCTCCGCTCGAGCCCACCGCTAACGCCATGGGTTCTGAAATCGCAATCCCTGCCATGCTGGAGCTCTATGCCGAGGCCGGCGGCCAGCTGCTGTACAACACCCGCGCTGTTGAGCTCGTGCAGCCCGATGGCCCCGCTACGCCGGTGACGGGCGTCATCTGCCAGATGGAAGACGGCAGCTACACGCAGTTCAACACCAACAAGGCGGTGTTCCTGGCCACGGGCGACTTCGCCGGCAACAAGGACATGATGGACCAGCTCAACGTGCAGGCGCACAAGTTCTGCTCCAACCACATGGGCGGCGACGGCCGCAACGGCGACGGCATCAAGATGGCAGTGTGGGCGGGCGCCGACATCGATCACGACATGGCTGGTAGCTGCAACATTTTCGACCGCGGCTGCATCACGGGCAACGACACGAACGGCGGCATCGGTTGGGATGGCCAGGGCGGCGAGGACAACCGTTTCTGGTGGCCTGGGTCGCAGCCGTTCATGCGTGTGAACCAGTTCGGCAAGCGCTTCTGCAACGAGGACGGCCCCTACGATGTTGTGTTCAACCTGGGTGCCCAGCAGCCCGGTGGCTTCTATTGGCAGGTCTTTGATGCTTCTAGCTGGGACGATGTCGTGAGCTTTGACACGACTATCTGCTCGCGCGTTGTCGCCAAGCCTGGCGCCAAGAACTGCCTGCTGCTTGGCCAGTTCTGGCCGTGCACCGATGCCGACATGTGGAACGAGGTATACATCGAGCCCAACGTGGCAAACGGCAACCTCATCAAGTGCGACACCCTTGAGGAGCTCGCTGACGCCATGGGCTTCGACGCCGGGGCTAAGGAGGCGTTCCTGCAGCAGGTGGAGCGCTACAACGAGATGGCCACGGCTGGCTGGGACCTCGACTACGGCAAGGCACCCTGGCGTCTGTCCAACATCGACGAGCCTCCTTATTATGCCTGCAAGCTGGCCGGATGGCTTCTTTCCACGCTCGGTGGCGTGCGCGTGGACAACACCTATGCGCCCCTGACGCCCGAGGGCAAGAGGATTGAGGGCCTGAAGGTCGTCGGCCTGGACCACGGCGGATTCTTCAACGGCATGTACGCGCAGTACTACGGCGGTCTGAACCTGTCGCACAACCTCGTCTCGGGATGGTTGGCTGCTAAGGATGTCATGGGTGAAGAGTATCCCGTGCCCTTGTGGGGTCCCGACCATGCCTACGCGCAGGATCGCGTGCAGGGATAAAAGAGGCGCTTGGGCAGCTTGGCGTGCGGCGCGGATGGCATGCAGCACGTGCTACGGCGGAGACGCCCGCGATGAAGCCATACGGTGCGACTGACATGCAGCGCGGGTTAAGGTGGAGACGCCTGTGTGGGGTCCTCCACCATGACGCGGATGGCATGTGGCGCAGCTGGGGCGGCACCATATGTACTGAAGTCGCGCAAACCGGCTGGTATGCAGCGCGGGCTAAGGTGAAAGCGCCTGTGTGGGGCATCCTCCACGATGCGGCTGGCATGCAGTGCAGGTGGAGACGCGCATGTGCTGGAGCCATGCGATGTGGCTGGCATGCAGTGCAGCTGAGGTTGCGATGCGTGCGATGCCCTGCGATGCGGCTAAATGAGGCCCGCGCTCCGACCGGATTGCTCTAGTCGGGGCGCGGGCCTTTGTGTGGGCGGAAAAATTTGCGTACGTTTGCGTTTTAATCTCACCGAGGCTTCAGGGCGTTGGACGCCTTTGACGTTTTCCCAGGTAGATGACGTGTGTTGACTGCCAGCTTTGGGTTGATACGTAGGCTGTCGGAATTAAAACGCAAACGTGCGGTGTTTTTGCGACACGCGGTAGCAGGCTCAGGCGGTTGAGCGCCGCGGGACCGCAAAAACCCGGCCGCCTGGGTGTGAATCCGGACGGCCGGGCTTGGCGGGTTGGGTGAGGTCGGGCGCTCGCGAGCCCCTTAGCTCAGCGAAACGCCCGTCTCGCCGAGCTTCTTAAGGACGCGTCCCTGCACCTCAAGGTAGTAGGCGTCATCGGCGGGGCTGAGTGTGCTTTCGTCGATGCCGTCTATCTTGCTCGCCCAGTCGAGCTCCTGCTGAACGAGGTTGGCATAGTCGGCGGTCATAGAAAGCAGCGTCACGGAGTCGCCCGAGTTCGTCGCGTTGGTGTACTTCACCATGAAGTCGCAGTACTGGTTCATGAACGCCTCGTAGCTGTCCATCATCTCTTTGAACTCGGGAGTAACGACATCGGAGATGACGTCAGTGGCGGCCTCCACTACTTCCTGGGCTTTATCAGCGAGGCTAGATGCGCCTTCATCGCCGTCATTGCTACTGCTCGCATTGGTTTTGCCTTGCGTGTCGTCCTTGGGTTCGGCCTCCTTGGTTGCTTGTGTGTCGGTCTTAGGCGCATTGACGATGACCCTTACGATATTGGCACCTTCATAAGAGATAGATACGCTTGCCCCATCGGCATTTTTGGCGCTGTACGACGAGTCGTTTCGAGTGTAATCTACGTCATAACCAGCTTCGATGCAGGTATCAACGTCAGCAAGGTTATGCTGCCTTGTCCATGTCGGCAAGATAGGCAGTGAAATTGCTTGCTGAATCCGCTTCAATGTTGCCCATGGTCGCGGTTGCCGGGGGAAGGAGCACGGCCGCCCCCATGGTGGGCCAGGCCAGAGGGCTCATCTTCATGGGAGCCTCAAGTTCAATGGCAAGTTGTTCACGGGACGAGTAATAGTAAAGCGAGAGTTTGTAGCCATCATCGTTGAAGACCGTGTAGTCGCTGGAAGTGTCAGGGTCGACGGTAAAGCCCTTGTCCTTGCAGGACTCGACATAGTTTGAGTAATCGGTCTGGGACGTCTTATTGATACTGGCGGCGAAGAGCTCGGTGGTGCAGGCGTCAATACTACCCTTGTTGCTGGCGGGCTGCGGAAGGAGCGCTGCAAGACCGCTGCTCGGCCATGTATACGTGGCGTTATCTTTTTGGTACTTCTCGATTGCCATGCCTGCGGTGGCTATAACCAACAGGGCAACGATGAGGATGAATAACTTAAAAAACAGTCCATGCTTCTTCCTGGGCTTCTTTTCCTTTTGCTTGCGTTGAGGTTCAGGTGTGGGCACTTGTTGTTTTTCGCTCGCCATTTCCCAACCCATGACAGTCATCTCCTTGTGTTTCGGGCTTTATGCAACTGGCTGGTTAATTGTGCGCGTCCTCGTTTTGCATTTCCTCAGCTGCCAACTGAATTTTGGCGCTCAATTTCAGTTAGCAGCTGAGGACTTGGGTCTCTTTTCAGACTAATATCCGAGTTTATTGTTCTTGATGGAAGGAGGGCGTTAAATGGGTTCGGCCGGTGATGTGGGCTGGCAGCTTGTCAAAATGGCGGCGAGCTTTGTGGCTTCAAACGCCGATGTTGTCGTCGA
>JAHZHK010000191.1 GCA_019420325.1 Coriobacteriaceae bacterium
GGGGAAGGCGTAGACAGTCTTAGTGCCGCCCTTCTTGCGCTTGGTGACGACGGGGATGAGACCGGCGACGCCTTCGGGGAAAGCCTTACCGTCCTCGACCTTCACACCCACCGTGCGCTTGCCATCGGCAAGCTCAATCTCGGTGTCGCCGTACTTGCTGTTATCGCCAAAAAGCCTCACGTCAGCTCCCGCCTCGCGATGAAAGATTCAAAAAAAATCAAAGACACACTCGCAATAAGTGTAACGCGACATGCGCGCAAGTCAGTGCTCAAGGCCCTCTCTACCTGATAAATCCAGGTTGATGTGCATTGCACGCCCGGCAACACTTGAAAAGATATGGTACGCAGCATGTTTGCGACGCCTGACGTTGTAGCAACAGGCGTTTTGGGCGATAATCCCGCGCTGAAAACAGTTTCAGCCGGGCCGGGAACCCGGCCTGATGGGGAACAAGAAACGGAACAGACATGGCAAACGCACGCGTGAAGTCAATCGAGGGTCTGCGCGCCTTGGCGATCGCATCCGTGGTGGCATACCACCTGGAAGTGAACTGGCTGCCAAGCGGCCATATGGGCGTCGTCATGTTCCTCGTGCTGACGGGCTACTTGGTGACCAACTCCATCCTGCGCGAGTTCGACCGCACGGGCGAAGTGAATCTGCCGAGCTTCTGGGGTCGCCGCCTCAAGCGTCTCTGGCCTCCCATGGCAGCGATGATCCTGATTGTCTGCGTGGCTTGCATCGCCCTCAATCACGTGGCCCTCACCAAGATGCGCCCCGATATCCTGCCGAGCCTTCTGTTCTTCGACAACTGGAACTACATCGTGAACGGCTTGTCGTACTTCGACAAGATCGGCGGCGTCTCTCCGCTCACGCACCTGTGGTATTTGGGCGTTGACGTGCAGCTTTGCATCCTGTGGCCGCTCCTCCTCACAGTAGGCCTCAAGCTTTCGCACAACAACAAGGGCGCCATGGCCATTGTCGCGGGCGGGCTCACCCTCGTCTCGGCCGTGCTCATGGCGGCGCTCTACGTGCCCGGAACCGACCCGAGCCGTGTGTACTACGGCTGCGACACGCGCGCCTTTGCCGTGCTGGCAGGCGCCTTGCTGGCGTTCATGTGGCCCCTAGGCTATATGCCCGTGGTTGGTCGCAATCTGCTCGTTGAGCAGGTGGGCGTGCGTCGCTTCTCCGACCCCGCCTCGCCGCGCGGCTTTGTGGATCGCCCTGTGTTTGCCCCCTCCACCGCCGTCGAGGTCTTTGGCTGGGTTGGCCTCGTGGGCCTCGTCGTCATCATGGTGGTTGTGCCCCCCACCTCGCAGTTCTTCTATTACGGCGGCATGCTGCTCGCCACAATCCTCACGTGCCTGCTCATGATGAGCCTGCTGTCGCCCGGGACGCTGCTCAACCGCGCGTTTTCCTGCGCGCCCCTGCAATGGCTCGGCAGCAGGTCGTTCTCGCTGTACCTGTGGCACTACCCCGTCATCGTGCTCATGGGTGCCACCGGTGGCGCCGCATGGTGGCTGAAGCTCCTGGCAGCAGCCGTGTCGCTGGGCGTGGCCGAGCTGGCCTGGAGGTTCATCGAGCAGCCCTTGGGCAACAAGGAGCTCATGGCCCGCATTCGCCAGGAGGGTCCCGCGTTCTTCGTACGCACGCCGCAGGTGGCGGGCACGGGTGCATGTGCATTGCTGCTGGTAGTTGCCACAGTGGGCTGCATCGCAGTACCCGAAGTCACACTCGTGCCCAAGGATGCCATCTCCTCCACCGGCGAGGCCGTGGACAAGGCGCGCGACCTTACGGCCGGCCGCACGAACGCCCAAGACACCACAGGCCAGGCGGGAGACGGGGCAGCTGCTCCGGTCGCCACGGCGAATCAGCCCAGCGACATGCCCGTTGTGCAAGATGTTACGCCGACCGCCGACGCCAGTGCCGCAGGCACCGAGAAGCAAGCCGACCAAGCACCGGCGCCTGTTTCCCTGCCCGAGGGCGTCATGTCCTTCTCGCTGCACCAGTCTGAGCAGGACAATGCGGCGGGGGTCTACTCCCCCATCCTCATCGGCGACTCGGTGCCGCCCGAGGACGGCTTCTACGACATTTTCCCCACGGGCTATGAGGATGCCTACGTGGGACGCATGCCCTTCCAAGCGTTCAGCGTGTTTGCCGACTACGTGTCGCAGGGCGTGGTGGGCAAGGTCGTCGTGTTTGCCTGCTTCTCCAACACGACCCCTGGCATCGATGAGCTCGAGGGCATGGTCGCGACGCTTCCCACAGGTACGCACGCCTTCCTTGTGGGCACCGTCAACCCCGACGGCTTCCAGGACGCGGCCAACGCCAACCTCCAGCAGGTGGCCGACGCCCACGACAACGTGCACTACATCGACTGGCCGAGCGTGTGCGCCGGCAACGAGGAAATCTACCTGTGGGCCGACAACACTCACCTGCGCCCCGAGGGCGAGCAGGCCTACCTCGACATGATCGGCCGCGCCATCGCCCAGACCATGGTGGACGCTGGCGGCACGGTGGTTCCGAGGTAGGCAGAGCCACTAGCCATACAGCGGCGGCTCCACAACGTCCTCGACTGCGCAACCCAAGGCACGGGCAAGGCGGATGACCGTACCTGCCTCGGCTTTTGCGATGTCGTTTTGTCGTTGCTCATAGAGTTGAATCATGCGCAGGCTTACGTCGGTCGCAACGGACAGCTCAACCTGGGTCAATCCCCTGTTCTTTCTCAAAGTCTGCAGGCGCGTCGGGCGACTCCGACGCGCCTTTGTCAGTATCTCGTCGGCAACTTCTGCAAACTTGCTGGCATCCGCCTCATGCAGCAGGTAGAGATTCACAACCTTACTTGCCGTCAGACCGTCGGCGACCATGTCGCAAAACCGCTCCGCGCGTGCCCATTGGTACTCGGCAAGCGACCATCCCGCCCAGTACTGAGGGCCGAAACCATCTCGCGTGGCAGGCTCAGGCAGCGATGCGACATCGCAGCCCGAGCGCTGCAAGACTTTGCAGACGAGCTCTGGCCCTGAAAGGCCAGCCACATAGCTGGGGTTTCCCCTCTCAAATTGGGTGGCGACACCGGAAGTCAGGAAGTACCCGAAAAACGTGTCGAGGTCGAGGCCGCAATCAAGAGCCGCATACTCCAACATGCCGCCCAAATTTGTCATCGCATCATCGAGATAGAGGATGTCGTAAGCAGGCGCTGTCATTGTTCCACCCCTCCCTGAGCATATCGACGGCATAGAGCCCTTGTGTTGCCGTCGAAGATTCGCACTCCTTCTGGAATGCTTCCTTCGCTTGAGC
>JAHZHK010000192.1 GCA_019420325.1 Coriobacteriaceae bacterium
GCGGGATTGAGGTAAGACTTTCGCCTTGCGAGTGACATGGCGGGCTTTCTTCTCCTAGCAAAAGGGGAGTATCATCGTGCCCAACTTTTGCCAACAAGGAGGCCTGCCATGTCTGTTGTTGAGAGCCCGTACCCGCATCCTTTCTGCGCCGCGCCCCTGTGGGAGTGCGGTCGCAAACTTACTCGGGTGGCCCAAGGCCTGGAGCCGGCCGACCTCGTGATTCGCGACTGCCGTCTTGTCGATGTGTGCACCCGCGAGGTCCTTGAGCATACCGACATTGCCATCGCAGCTGGTAGGATTGCCTACGTGGGCATCGCTCCCTATACGGCCCAGCACTGTGTGGGGCCTGACACGCGCGTCATCGACGCGGCAGGCGATTACGTTGCTCCGGGTTTTCTCGACGGGCACATGCACGTGGAGAGCTCCATGGTGGGACCTGCCGAGTATGCGCGCGCCGTTGTGCCGCATGGTACCGTGGGCGTCTACTACGACCCGCACGAGGCGTGCAACGTGGCGGGCCTGGCCGCGGTGCAGCAGATGGCGGCCGATGCCGAGCGCGTGCCGCTCAAGTTCATGCTTACCACGCCCAGCTGCGTGCCTGCGGTGCCTGGCTTTGAAGACACGGGCTCGGAAGTGGACGCCGCCCAGGTGGAGGAGTCCATGGGCTGGCCGTACACGGTGGGCCTGGGCGAGATGATGAACTACCCTGGCATCCTCTCGGGCGCGGACAACCCCACGGAAGAGGTCTGCGCAACCCTGCGTGCAGGCAAGGTCGTGACGGGGCATTACTCCGTGCCCGAGTGCGACCGCGGGCTCAACGCCTACATCGCCTCGGGCGTGAGCGCCTGCCATGAGTCGGTACGTGCCGAGGATGTCGTGGCCAAGACGCGCCTGGGCATGTATGCTCAGATTCGCCAGGGTTCTGCCTGGCACAATCTGCACGATCTTGCCCCTGCCATTGTCGGGCGCAATATCGACACGCGTTTCTGCTGCCTCGTCACCGACGACTGCCACCCCGACACCCTGCTGCTCCATGGTCATCTCGACTATGTCCTGCGCTTGGCGGTAGAAGAGGGCATCGATCCCGTCGAGGCCGTCCAGATGGTTACCATCAATGCGGCGACATGTTTCCAGATGCAGGCCGAGCTTGGCAGCGTCACGCCTGGCAAGTGCGCCGACCTGGTGTTTCTTGAGGATCTCAAGGAGTTCCACGTCAAGCGGACAATCATTGATGGGCGAATCGTGGCCGAAAGTGGCGTGCCTTTCTTCAATCCCGGCCCCTTTGCCTGGCCTGATTGGATGACTCACAGCATGCATATGGGTGAGGAGATTTGCGAGGAGACGTTCTGTGTCCCCGCGAGTGACCCCACGGCCTCGACTGCTCTCGTGCGTGCCATTCGCCTACGCGGTGGCGACACCATTGCCTATGGGGAGCATGTGGAGGTGCCCGTGTGCGACGGCACTCTTCAGACCGACCCAGCCCGCGACATTCTCAAGGCTTTCGTATTTGAGCGCCACCATGCAAGCGGCACGCATGCCGCAGGATTTGTGTGCGGCCTGGGCATCCACGGTGCACTCGCCCAGACGGTGGCCCATGACGCCCATAACCTGCTTGTGGTGGGCGACAACGACGCTGACATGGCGATTGCGGCAAACGCCCTCGTAGAATGTGGCGGCGGTGCTGTCGCTGTGGTAGACGGCGAGATTCTCGCGAAGGTTCCCTTGCAGGTGTGCGGCCTCATGAGCACAGGCGAGGCGGCCGAGGTGGCGAGTCAGGTGTGCCGCATGGAGCAAGCCTGGGCTGCCATGGGGTGCAAGATGCCCTCGCCCTTCATGACGCTCGGCCTGCTCAGCCTCGCCTGCATTCCCGAGCTGCGCCTCACCAACCGCGGCTACGTTGATTGCACCCAGTTCAAATTCGTCCCACTCGAGGTGGAGGAGTAACAGCGGGGTAGTTGGGCAGGGGTACAGAAGTAACTCAGTACCAGACTGACTGTTTTGCGATTTGTCTGTTGGGTCGCAGTGTCGGGGTATGATGTGCCTGGTTTGTTTTGGTGGTTTGAGGCGCGTCGCGCGCTGAGACTGAGATGAAAGGCGGGCGTGAACATGGGCGTATATCTCAATCCTGGCAACCAGGCCATGGCCATCGACCGCCGGGCTCGCATCTACGTGGACAAGAGCGGTCTCATCACTCATCTCAACGATCGGGTGTTTGCCGGTGGCGATCGATATGTTTGTGTCAGCCGTCCCCGGCGTTTCGGAAAGACCATGGCGGCAAGCATGCTGTGTGCATACTACCAGCGTGGAATCGACTCCCATGGTCTGTTTGACGACCTTGCTGTTGCCCAGGGCCTCACATACGCCGCGCATCTCAATGCCTACGATGTGGTGTATCTCGACATGCGCCAGTTTCTTGGAGAGGCGGGCTGTGCCGCTGCTGTTCCGGCCCTCGTCACGAACAAATTAGTTTCTGAGCTGGCTAGGGCATTTCCCGGCGCGATTGAGGCGGCCTGCAACAGCCTGTTCGAGGCTTTCTCTCTTGCTGCCGCGTCGGAGCCTGGGCATCCGGGCTTCGTGTTTATTATCGATGAATGGGACGCCGTGTTTCGCGAGGCCCAACATGACGTTGCCGCCCAGGAGGCATTCATCGGATTCCTGCGCGACCTGCTTAAGGACAAACCTTACGTCGCGCTTGCCTATATGACGGGCATTCTTCCCATCAAAAAGTATGGCACTCATTCGGTGCTCAACATGTTTGACGAGCTCTCTATGACGGCACCGGGTGATCTGGCCTCCTATTTCGGCTTCACTGAAGACGAGACGCATGCATTGTGTGATGCGTGGAACATGGACTATTCCGAGGTTAAGCGCTGGTACGACGGCTATTTGCTGAGTGGTATGCATATGTATAGCCCGCGTTCGGTGACACTGGCCCTCGCAAAGGGGCGTTGCTCGGATTATTGGACCTCCACGGAGACATACGAGGCGCTGCAGACCTACATCGACCTTGATTTTGACGGGTTGAGGCAGGCTGTGGTTTCAATGCTGGCCGATGAACCCCA
>JAHZHK010000193.1 GCA_019420325.1 Coriobacteriaceae bacterium
GCGCCATCTCGCTCTTCGTGGCCGCGCTGGGAATCACGAACACCATGGTGATGAGCATCACCGAACGCACGCGCGAAATCGGCGTGATGAAGGCACTGGGATGCTACGTACGCGACATCCGAGCGTTGTTCCTGGCCGAGGCAGGCGCCATCGGCCTTCTTGGCGGCGCTGCCGGCTGCCTTGTGAGCTTCGCGGTGTCGCTCGGCATGAACCTCGTGAGCGCAGGCGACTTCACCGGCGAGGGCTGGCTGCACGCGCTTGTGGGCGGCGGTGCCACGGCCCGCATGTCGGTCATCCCCTGGTGGCTCTACCTGGGCGCCGTCGTGTTCTCCGTGCTCATCGGCCTCGTCTCGGGCTACTACCCGGCGCGCAAGGCGACAAAGATCTCGGCCATCGAAGCAATCAGGCAGTAGCGAAGCGATTGGGGCGGAACCGCCAAGCCAAAGCCCCCACGGCTCCGCCCCATCCGAGCGCAGCGTTTCGAGGCGAACACGACACCGCGCCCCTACGCGTCATGCGCGCCAAAGCGATGCCGTATTGCCCTCAAGGCATCCACCCAAGGGACAGCAGCGCTCCAATCAACCCAAACAAATGCCTGAAAATGAAGGCTTGCGATATGCCAGCGCGGCTGTCCCGCGCCCTCACGCGACGCATGGGCAGCCGAAGGTGCCGTGGTATCATGTGCCCTTGTCTCATGCGCATATCGGCATTAAGGGGAAGGGGGCCTGCGTGGGACGCATCTGGAACAAAACGCCGGCGTGGCTTTCCGGCATAGAGGCAGACCTGCCGCTTGTCGCGGGCTTTGCCTCGTTTCTCGCCGTCGTCGACTTCCTCTTTTGGGGCGGTGCAGTTTCCAGCATCGCCCGACCCTACACCTCGCTTGACATCTTTACGTTTTTCACCATCCCCTGCTTTCTTGTGGCAGGAGCCACGCTGCTTGGCCTCGCGCTGAGCCATCGGTTCATACTGGCGGCAAAAGACGTGACTGGAATTGTCGCACTTGTCGAGGCGGTAGGCATCGTCGGCGGAACATGCGTCCTCACAAACCTGTTGACAAGCGAAACTGCCTGTGCGCCCCTTTTGGCGCTCACAGCGGCGGTGCTCGGCCTCGGCCTGGCGGCGGGTTTCTTCGGCTGGGGATGCACGCTCAAAACGCTACCCCTCGGGCGTCTTGTGGGAACCGTGGGCTGTGCCTGCGTGCTCTTCCCGCTCGCTGGCCTTACCCTGGCGTTCTCGCCGACGCTTTCCAAGTATCTTATTGCTGGGGTTCTCACCTGCTGCTCGGTCACGCTCCGCCGCACGGGGACGCATGCGCTTTCCGACGGCGAACTCGCTGCAAGCGAGCCGGGCATCAGCGAGTCAAACTCCATCGAAAGCGCGAGCACCTTTCAGGCGGCCCAATCTCAGGAAGGAACTTCCGGCACGGCCCACACCGTCTGGAACGCCTATGGCATCACTGCCCTCAGCTTCGCTTCGCTGGGTTTCGTGGCGGGCTTGTCTCGCATGGTGGCCCTCAGCAACGGCGCCAACAACCTCGCCATCATGCTCGGCTCTCCCCTCTTTACGCTTGTCGCCGGTATCGTGATGCTCGGCCTATGGCAAAAACACCGCAAAATTGTGACGCCCATGGGCTTTTACCAGGCCGCTTTCCCCTTTGCGGCTTCGGGCTTCGTCGTGTTCAGCATTGCCGGGCTGGGACTCAGCACCGCCTTTGCCTGCTTTGCCAACTTCTTCTTCGAGTTCATGCTCGCCGTCATCACCGTGCACAGTTTAAGCACGCGTGACACCTCGGACGCATTACGGCTGCCCACATACTGCCTGGCATTGGGATTGGCCCTGCTGTTCGCATGCCTGGGAACCCTTGCAAGCCTCATCACGCGCGACCTGTGGGTGGGGAGTCTGCCGGGACTGGCGCTCAGCGTGGTCGTGTGCATCTACGTACTCTCTATGGCCCTCATGCTGCAAATGCGCGAGCACCGCAAGCTAGACCAAGATACGATCGGCGCCCAGGCAGGCAACGATGAAAATCTCCCTGTCCAGGATTCGGCCAGCCCCGTAGAGCGCATGGAATCTGCCATCGCCACATGGGCTGAAGGGGCGGCCACAACATATGAGCTGACGCCGCGCGAAACGGAGATTCTGCCGCTCGTGGTGCGCGGTCTCGACACGCCCACCATCGCCCAGGCGCTTGGCGTGTCCGACAACACCGTGCGCACGCACAAGAAGAGCCTCTACCGCAAGCTTGACGTACACTCAAAGCAAGAGCTTCTCGAACTCATGCATCAGGCCAGGTAGATAGCCCGTCTAACCCTTGTCATGTGATGCTGAGAGCCAACTTCACCCTTGCCCTGGCAATGACAAATGAGCTCAGGCCGACCCATACTCGCCTTGGACATGCACCCAGTCGCGGGTGCAAAGGAGACACAAGGGAGATATGCATGAACAGCACGATTTCTCGTCGCACGTTCCTTGCCGGTGCCAGCACCGCAGCCGCCAGCGCGCTCGTGGCAAGCAGCGCCATTGCTGAGGAAGCCAAGTCCGAGCAGGCTGATGCTCAGGCCGAGAGCGCCCAGGCCGCCGACGAGCTTCTCTACACCGCTTCCATCAACCCCCAGGACAGCGACTGGCTCGGCACCGAGACCGATTTCGCCACGCTGTTCTCCCCCTGGAAGCTGGGCAACATCGAGCTGTCCCACCGCATGGTGAAGTCCGCCGCCGGTTCGGCCACCTACCTGGCCGGTTACACCGATGAGCTGTTTGACTACTACGTCAACCTCGCCAAGGGTGGCGTTGAGATGATCTGGGTCGAGGGCGAGGCCTTCGCTCTGGGCGAGGACGGCACCTTCGGCGCCGATGCCCTCGACTTCGGCAAGCGTCTCGTGGAGGCCTGCGCCGAGTACGGCTCTCACCTGGGCTATCAGTGGGCCCTCTTCGGCTCGAGCGTGGCTGAGGACGCCATGACCGTCGAG
>JAHZHK010000194.1 GCA_019420325.1 Coriobacteriaceae bacterium
TCGCCAAAACGACGCGAGCACATCGGCCGCGCATCCACTCTTGAGGGGGATGAGGGTGGCGGAGCCGATGGGTGTTGACTTTTCCATGCGTATGTTGAGCTGGTTCTTTAAGCAGTTTTTAAGGTAATCACGTGCCCTAGTGCCCCGTACACTTTGCATCTATTACGAAAAGATTTCTTCCGCGTATACTGGAGAGCAACTGAGTGCGCAGGACGCCTCATCCCGGCCATCACCCGCACCGTTTACTCAAAGGGGGACACAATATGTCTACCGATCCACGTCTCTCAAGTGCGGTTGCCCATCTCCTCCACTGGTCTCTGCCCTCTTCTCTGCTGTTTCTCGCAATTCTCATGTTGCTCGCGCACGCACCCTATGCCGCGCCCATCGTAAGCCCCTCGTCTTTTTATCTTGCCTGCATGCTCGGAGCGCTCCTTGCGCTTGTGACGCTTCCCCTTCGCCCATGGGGCCGCCGCGCTCGACGCGCATGGTGCGTCGGCGGCGGCATCGCCCTTGAAGCAGCATGGATCATTCTGCTGGTTGCCGAACAGCAACGCTCTGCCGAGCTCTTGCTCCTTGGATCCGCCTTGGCTGGATGTTCATCTGCATGTCTGTTGGTTCTTTGGCTTTGGGTAGATCAGGCAAGCGAGGCATCAGGCGAAATCACCAAACTTGCGGGAACATTCGGCATTGCATATCTGGCGTACACCTTCTTTTCCGTTGTGCCCCATGCCGGCGTCGTGAGCTACTTGTTTCCTTTGCTCACTTGTCCTCCCCTGTTCGTGGACTTGGGAAACGAGCCGCCCAACGCCGCCGAAAACGCGGACTCTTCTCCTAAAGTGCATCCCCCCGTGCCTCAAGCCATCGCTGTAACGCTTACGCTCGCCTTGTTCGGCGCTGGTTTCTCGGCATTGGGTTTCGGCGGACCTCAGGTCGAGCAGGGAGCTGGCTTACTCGCCATCCTGCTTTTCTGCTGCCTTCTTCCCTTTGGCGGCAACATGCACATCCTTCGCATTGCGGCCGTGCCGCTCGTCGTGTTCTCACTGTGCTTGGGGGCTCTTGCGGGCGTTGGCAATGCTTTTGCTTTCTTCCTCGCAGGATGCGGCTCGCTCGTTATCTGGCTCTTTCTCATGTTCCGTTTTGGATACGGCAGCCCGCGCAGCGCCACAATACGATCCATCACCCTGCGCTTGCTGCATATCGGTGCCTCAGCCGGCGCCGGCATGATGCTGGGAAACGTCGTGTTTGGCGCACTGCCCATAGCCGATGCAAACCACGCCTTCGCTCTCGTGGCCGCTATCGTCGTGGCGGATTTCTTCTGGCAGGCAAGCAGTCTCACATGCAGGTCGGCCGACCGAAGCGCCGCCTATACCACCGTCGCCGGCGTCATGGCACCAGCAGCGCATGTGGCCGACACGCAAGCCCCGACGGCCAGTGACGACTCCCAGCTTGGCTTCGACCCGGAGGAGACGGGGCGCGTCGCATCCATGCTGGCCCTTTCTCCGCGCGAGGCCCAAGTTGCCGTGCTTCTTTGTCAGAGCAAGAGCGTGGGCTACATCTCCAAGAAGCTCGGTGAAGCCAACAGTACCACCAAGACCCATGTGCGCCACGTCTACGAGAAGGCCAACGTCCACAGCCGCGACGAGCTTCAGCTCGAACTGGAGCGCCTACTTAAGGCGAAGTAACGGGGGTCTCATTGCGACTGCTCGTACCCGCGCTTTTCGAGGGGACAGACAAGCGCCCTGCGCCCCATCTACAAGGAGCATCCCTTGCTCACAGGCGGCCTCATGCAGATGCGAAATGGAAGGGTCAAACCCAAACGCTAGATCCTAGGTCGCATACGTCACCCACGCCAAACGTTAAAGCACAAATTGCAGCCATCGCCCGTCCCGAGCGCCATCAGCCAGATCGATTACAACAAAGCCCCGCAGGTTTCAATCTGCGGGGCTTTTGACTTACCTATGAGCGGAATAGCCCTCGTCATGCATCGAGGAAAGCACCAGCGCAATAACCGTGCGTCCCATCCAACAGCCACGCACGTTATGCGGTCGGCGGGAGCGCTCCAGGGGTGCCGGTGGCACCGGGAACCTCGGGCGTCGCAGGCGTGATGGACACCTCGGGGGCTTCGTCGGCCTCGCGAGCCAGACGCTCAGCGCGTTCCAGCAGGTAGGCGGCCGCATCGCCAGGATCGTCGTCGATGTTCTCGTCGCCCAGGTCAACCTCCTTGGGTACCTTGCGGTACAAGATGTCGTACATGATGGGCACGATGTAGAGCGTCATGAACGTGGCGTAGGCCATGCCGCCCACCACGACAAGTGCCATACCGCGCTGCATGGTGCCGCCCACATCCTGACTGAGCACGAGCGGCAGCATGGAGAGAATGGTGGTAAGCGCCGTCATGAGGATGGGGCGCATGCGCGTGACACCAGTGGCCACGAGGGCATCGCGCTTGTCGAGTCCGCCGCGGCGCAGCTGGTTGACGTAATCAACAAACACGATACCGTTGTTCACGACCGTGCCCATAAGCACAAGGAAGCCCATAAGCGACAGGATGTCAAGCTGCTGGCCGGCAAGCAGCAGCGCCAAGAAGCCGCCCGTAAAGGCCAGGGGCGACCATCACAAGGTAGATAAGCACAAGCCCGAGCAGCGCCATGAGGCCCATCTGCCTGAGCATCGTCGAAATGTTGTCGAGCTCACCGCCAAACTCAAGCGTGCAGCCATCTGGCACGTCATAGTCGTCAAGCTTCTCCTGCAGCTCACGAGAGAGCAGGGCGTTGTTCTTACCGTCCTTGACGTCAGCAGTGACCGTCACGGTGCGCTCGGAGTTCTCATGCGAGATGGACGTCGAAGCCTTGCCCTGCGTCACCGTGGCAACATCGGACAACTTGAACGTAGTGTCGCCCGCTGTAATCTCGCGGTCAAGAAGGTTCGCCTT
>JAHZHK010000195.1 GCA_019420325.1 Coriobacteriaceae bacterium
GACCGGCAACGCCTGCGGCACCACGGCAAGCCACCACGAGGTGATTGTCCCGGCAGGGGAGCACGGGTTCGAGGGCCCTGTGCTTGTTTGCACCTATCTCGACGATACGCGCCCCGAAGGTGCCCTCATTGGCCGGGTTCTTATTTAGTGCGCAATCTGCAACTGCCGGGCAGTTCTATGGTCGATGCGCCGCCTGATTCAACCACCCGCAGATTTCGTGTGCACAAGGTGTTTTGGAGTGAGGACGGCGTCGGTGCGTCGAAGAGGTGTATCATAGACGTGTTTGACCCTTGCCCCGGTTGCAACCTCCATCGGATTGCATCTGAGACGGGGGCGTCTTTATCAGGTTAGATGGAAAGGATCCACAATGGTCACCAAGGAGCAGAAGGCCGCTATCGTCGCTGAGTTCGGCAAGGATGCCAACGACACCGGCACCCCCCGCGTTCAGGTCGCTCTTCTCACCGCTCGCATCCGTGAGCTCACCGAGCACTGCAAGCAGCATCCCCACGACTTCCACAGCCGCCGTGGTCTGCTGATGCTCGTCGGCCACCGTCGCTCGCTGCTTCGCTACATCCGCTCCAACGATATCAACGAGTATCGTGAGCTCATCGCTAAGCTCGAGCTTCGCGACAACATCCAGTAAGTTGTCTTTTAGGGGCGCACTAGCGCCCCTTTTCGTTTTGCGTCCACGTAGGGCTCGATAGCCGGGACGCAGGCGCATAGGTCCCGCTCGCAATGGGGCGAGCGGAGTTGAAGGAGATTGCAGAATGGCAAAGGTTACACACGAGTTCGACCTCTATGGCAAGCATTACACCCTCGAGACCGGCGAACTCGCGAAGCAGACGACGGGCGCCGTCCTGGTCAAGCAGGGCGACACCACGGTCCTCATGACCGCCGTCGTCTCCAAGGAGCGCAAGAACTACGACTTCTTCCCGCTGACGGTTGACTTCGTGGAGCGCATGTACTCGGTCGGCCGCCTGCCCGGTGGCTATCTCAAGCGTGAGACCCGCCCCACCGACAAGGCGACCCTCACCGCTCGTATGATCGACCGCCCCATCCGTCCGAGCTTCCCCGACGGCTTCCGCAACGAGGTGCAGATTGTTGCCACCTCGCTCGTGTGCGACCAGATCAACCCCTTCGACGTCATCTGCACCATGGGTGCCTCCGCTGCCCTCACCGTGGGTGGCGTGCCCTTCGAGGGCCCGCTGGCCTGTGTGCGCATCGGCCGCGACCGCGACACCCATGAGTTCATCGTCAACCCCACCTACGAGGAGCGCGACAACTCCGACCTCGACCTCGAGCTCGGCGGCACCCGTGACTTCGTGAGCATGCTCGAGGCCGGTGCCGAGGAGATTACCGAGGAGGACATGCTGGCCGCCATGCAGTTTGGCCAGGAGGCCCTTGGTGCGTTCTGCGACCAGCAGAAGATCTTCTTCGAGAAGGTCGCCGAGGTCAACGGCCCCATCGTCATGAAGGAGTACCCGCTCGACGAGCCCAACTCCTACGTGCACGACAAGATTTTTGCCCACTACGACGAGATGAGCGCCGCCCTCAAGGACGCCGACAAGCAGGCCCGTATGGCCAAGGTCGACGAGCTCAAGAGCGCCATCAAGGCCGAGTTCACCGAGGAGGAGCAGGCTGAGTTCGACCGCGAGATCCCCGTTGAGCTCAAGAGCCTCGAGAAGCACGCCATGCGCGTCATGGTCGTCGAGACCGGCGAGCGCGTCGACGGCCGTCGTGCCGACGAGATTCGTCCGCTTATGATCAAGCCCGGCTACCTTCCCCTTGTGCACGGCTCCGGCCTCTTCCAGCGTGGTCAGACCCAGGTCCTCTCTGTGCTGACCCTGGGCATGCTCAACGACTGGCAGCGCCTCGACACCATCGAGCCCATCGACGGCAAGCGCTACATCCACCAGTACAACTTCCCGCCGTACTGCACCGGTGAGACCGGCCGCATGGGCTCGCCCAAGCGCCGCGAGATCGGCCACGGCGCCCTGGCTGAGCGCGCCCTTCTGCCTGTCATTCCTTCCGAGGAAGAGTTCCCCTACACCATCCGCGTCGTCTCCGAGGTCATGGAGTCCAATGGCTCCTCGTCCATGGCGTCGACCTGCGGCAGCTGCCTTGCCCTCATGGACGGCGGCGTGCCCTTGAAGCGCCCGGTTTCCGGTATCGCCATGGGCCTCATCCAGGAGAATGGCAAGACCGTCGTTCTCTCCGACATCCAGGGTCTCGAGGACTTCCTCGGCGACATGGACTTCAAGGTGACGGGTACCTCTGAGGGCATTACCGCCATGCAGATGGACAACAAGGCAACCGGCCTCACGTTCGAGATTCTGCGCAAGGCTCTCCAGCAGGCCAAGGAAGGCCGTGCCTTCATCCTCGACGCCATGCTTGCCGAGATTGCGGCTCCTCGCGAGAGCGTCCGTGAGAACGCCCCGCACATCATCACCATCCACATTCCGACCGACAAGATTCGCGAGGTCATCGGCTCGGGTGGCAAGACCATCCGCTCCATCCAGGATGACACCGGCGCGACCATCGACATCCAGGAGGACGG
>JAHZHK010000196.1 GCA_019420325.1 Coriobacteriaceae bacterium
CCAGCCAGTCGAACATGTCGGCCACCTCGTAGGCGTAGCGGCTCATGATGGCGCGCTTGCACATGTAGGAGCTCTCAATCATGTGCTCGTTGATGATCTGCTCCTTGTCCAGGTCGGCACGGCCCCAGCGCTCCTCGTAGTCGCCGCCGATGAGGGCGAACTGGCCGCCTGTGGCGTTGTCGGTCTCGGACTTCTCGATGGCGATGACGTCGGCACCGGCCTCGGCTGCGGAGCGATACGCAACTACGCCGGCATTGCCCAGGCCCACGACCACGACGTCGCAGCTCTCCTCGCTCTCAATGGCGGAGTCTTCGATGACGGGGGCCTCGCCGAGCCAGTCCTGTGCGGCGGTGTCGGTTGCGGGGGCGTCAGCCAGAGCAGCCGTTGAGGCGGCCGCCATGACGGCGCCTCCGGCGGCGGCAGAGGCGACAAACGAGCGGCGGGTCATTTCCATGATGCATGCTCCTTTTTCGGATGGCTTGTGTGAGGGCGGGCCATGCGGTCCGCGCCTCCTGACAGCTGCAGACTATGTCGAAAAGGAAGCTCAAATGGGTCATCACTTGAGTGCAAACTTGCTTGTCACCCATCGGTAAAAAGTGAGGATGATAGATATCTACCAGGTGGTTTGTGAAAGTTAACAGAAAGATTACTGGTGGGATGTCCAGGTTTCGAACGCTTGGAGAAGTTTAGCTTTGCCGTAGACGCCGCACTTGTCGTAGATATGGCGCACGTGCGTTTTAGCTGTGGACTCGGACATGTACAGCTTTTGGGCGATGTCGCGCACGCCATGGCCCGTGACCCACAACGCGAACACCTCGGTCTCACGGGGCGACAGGTCGTGCTTGGAGCAGAACGACTCGATTGCGCCTGATTGTGTGGTGTTGGCATTGACTTGTAGGGGAGAGGCGTCTTGGACGGCCATTCCGCCTTCTGTCTGGTGATCTTGCTCGACGGTTCCCGCTTGCCTGGGGGCGGTGAAAAACTCGATACCTGCCACGATGACGAAGGCGACCATAAGGAACGCGTACAGCATTTCGCTCGCATGGGCCAGAGGGGCGACGAGATAGGTGAGAGCACCTCCGAGCGTTTGGGCGAGCCAGCCCAGGCAGAACACTGCAAGCGCACGCCTGGCGTTCCATATGCCGGCAGCCTGCCCAGCGTCTTTTACCGCGAGCACGAGGATGCTCCAAGCGGTTGCATACATCGCCAGCCCGTCGGCAAATGCGAATCCGGCGGGCACTTCCATGGCGTATGCCACGAGCATAAATGGCAACGCCACAGTGGCAAGCGCGCCTTTTGCTACGAGGGACAGGCTCCGCTTGCCTGTGCACAGACGTCCCAGGCCGACGAACGCCAGGGCGAGCGCTGCGGGCAATATGAGGAAAGACACGCTGGCATTACCCAGCCAGGATTGGCCCACTGCGCGCGTGGCAACGATGCCGTTGTAGGCGAAGAATATGGAGAAGAGTCCTGCGAACGTCTTCCAGGGCAGGGTGTGCGGGGTGGGGAAGCCGTGCCCTTGGCGAAGGGGCGAGCCATCCATTTTTGCAGGGTCGCAGGGTTTACAGTGCGGATCTGAAGAGGTGCGAGACGAGCAGGCGAACGAGCAGCCGGCGTTTGGGCTGGAGTCGCCTGGAATGGCGCGGAGGAATGCAAAGCCTACCAATGGCAGCAGCGATGTGATGAAGGCAGCCGCATTGAGGGGCATCCAGGCGACAGCGAATGCGATGAGCGCCGCAACAAAGAAGGAAATGCCGGAGAGACTCAGAATGCGCCCCCACTCGAGGCGCGCGAACACGAGTGCCCATTGCGCGAGCACGAAGAGGAAGAAGAATCCGGCGCAAATGCATCCCGAGATGGCAAGATTTGGAAGCTGGGAAAATTCGGGCATGATCGTGAGCAGCGTGCCCAGCGATGTAAGAAACGCCGGGGCTGGCGTGCGCATGAAGCAGGTCAGGGCGATTGCGCCGCAGGTGTGTTTTTCATTGCAGGTTAACGCGAGCATGAGGGCGCCGGCCAGCATGCCCGGCAAAACCCGCAGCATGAACGAGCCGACCGTGGGCGCGCCGCCGAACTCGTATATCGACGACATACAAAACGTCCACGCATAGCACGTCGCATACCCCAGATATGCCGTCAATCCACTCACGTTTGCCCACTCCTTGCAATTCTTTGTAGAAACCAGCATGCAGAATGATACCAGGTTGGGAGCAGGGTGCCGGCACTCGCTCGTCCGTGCGAGGATTGCGCTGTAGGGCGGTGCAGGGCGTTTTCGGAAGAGAGTCATGGATCAAAAATATGTGCAAGTTGTGTATCACAGGCCTATTCTCAGACAAAGCTGGACAAAGCGGTATCGGGCTTGGTATATTGAACTCCTCG
>JAHZHK010000197.1 GCA_019420325.1 Coriobacteriaceae bacterium
TTGGTGACGTCGCCGGTGGGCGTGAGGCTGACCGAATAGGTGTCGTGGTACACGCGCCAGGGCAGGGGGTTCTTGGCTGCCGCCCTCACGCCCGCCGAGGTCGCCGCGTTGCGTGCAACCGTGTAGGGCGCAAAGTCCCCAAGCGCCTCATGCCACGCCTCGACTGCGCCTGCCGTGACGCCGGGGTTTATGTTCGGTTCGTTCTCCATGATTCGATACTGTCCTTTCGCGATTGGAATTGACGCGTGCCATTATCGCGCAGATGTTTGGGTGCAATGTGCATGTTGCCTAACGTTCCTGCCTGCGGTACTGGGCGGGCGTGCAGCTGTAAGCGCGCCGAAAAGCTTTGATGAAGTTTGAGGGATGGGCATAGCCCACGCGCGCGGAGATGACTTCCACACGCACGTCGGTGGTGCGCAGCAGCAGGGCGCCTTGCGTCATCCGCAGGTTGGCGACGTACCGTCCGGGCGTGGTGTGGTACAGGCGCTGGAAGCCTGTCTTGAGTTTCTGCGGGCTGAGGCCGAGGTCCTTTGCGAGCGCCTCTATTGTGCGGGGGTGCGTGTAGGTGCGGTCGAGCGTGTCGCGTGCCCGTTCAATGAGATAGAGCTCATCGGTGGAGAACTCTGCCCTGCGTCCTGCAGTGAGTGGATATCGGCCCCTTGCGGCTGCCGGGCAGAAGGGGCTTTCGGCTCCCGCGTGGCCCGCTGTCTCCATGATGGCATCGAGCGCCTCGAGCGCTGCTCCCTGCACTGTAAGGGGGCCGAGCCTGCCAGAGCGGTCGGCTTCGATGAGCCGCTCCATGGCAGCAACGGCGTTCATGGGCATGAAGCGGTAGGTGCGGTTTGGTTCGAGCGCCTGGTGGAGCGGCCGCGCATAGTGTGGCCCGTACTTCTTGCGGGCTGTTTCGAAAAATGCTGGGTACAGGCTGAACTCCGCCCCACAAAGGCGTTGCCCTTGATGCCACTCTTGCTCGCCGCGCACGTCTCTCTCATATGTTACGAAGACAGAGGGAAGAAACGACGACTGCCGCTCTCCCTCCATCTGAAAGAACGTCCGGCCTTCGTACATCGCCCCAAACCGAAGGATCTCTTGGTCGCATGAGAAGCGGGCGGAGAAGTCGTGGTCGATTCGATAGTCAGCAACTCCAAACTCATAGAGTCCTGGTTCGCCATAAAGGCGCAGGTAATCGCCTCGTTCACTGGTGTATGTTGTGCATGCCGTGCCTTGGTTTGCCTGCATTCCAAGCTCATGCAAGACAAACGAACGAAGTTCCTCGGCATTGTGCGCCTCAAACATGGTTGCCTCCGGTTGTGAAGAGCGATAGTCCAATCGGCAAAAAATATAGTGCAAAAAAGTAGCCCTATGGTAACTAAAGCTCAGGTGTGCTTGAATGTGATGTTGTAAGCCACGTATAACCTTTATAAAGGAGAACATGCTATGAGCATCACGAACGTCATGAACCAGGGAATGACCCGCCGTGGTTTTGTGGGCGCATCCGCAATCGCCTGCCTCGCGGCGGCTGGCCTCGTATCGTTTGCGGGCGAGGCGCGCGCCGACGAGGCGCAGACCCGCACGGTGACCGACGCGCACGGCGAGGTGGAAATTCCCGCCAACCCCCAGCGCATCGTGGACCTTTCGGGCAACTCTGACATGCTCAAGATCTTCGGCTTCGATGTGGTGGGTACCGCCAACTCCGATGCATATGACTACACCAAGTTCCCCGCCTATCTTGAGGAAGACCTGGCCGGTGCCGCGATTCTGGGATACAGCTACCAGGACACCATGGACATCGAGGCGATTCTTGCCCTCGACCCCGACCTCATCATCATCTCCGGTGTGCAGGAGAAGATGTACGACCAGTTGCAGAGCGTGTGTCCCACCATCATGATCCAGCTTGCCCAAATCAACTGGAAGGAAGACGTGCAGGCTTTCGCCAAGGTGCTCGACTGCGAGGACAAGGCCACCGCATGGCTTGAGTCCTACGAGGCCAAGGCTGCCGCCATGGGCGAGAAGATTCGCGAAGAGTACGGCGAGGACACCACGTACCTGTCGTTCTTGGCCAGCGGTGGCCAGCTCTACATTTTCGACGCCGCCGGCTTTGGCATGGTGATGTACGAGGACATGGGCTTGGCCA
>JAHZHK010000002.1:0-56598 GCA_019420325.1 Coriobacteriaceae bacterium
AGGGCACATCAATATGCTGCGAAGTCCTTCTCATCGCACCGATTCGAGTAGCAAGCAGAGGGACAGCACCGGAAGAAAAAGCAGCGATATCCATGTGATTGGCACTACCTGATGTTGACGCGAAACGAAGAAGGAGGCTGGCATATGAGCGCTTATGCGAGGGGGCAAGAAACCAGGCGACAGTCTCGTCGCAGGTCAACTCTATATCTTGATTGGCAAGCTTGCGCATAGCCCAGACGAGCGGGTTGAACCAGAAGCAACAGCAGGCAAGCGTGAGGAGAAACTTGAAGAGGGCATCCCGCCGGTGGATGTGCGTCAGCTCATGCTCAACGATATGGAGCTTCTGATGTTTGGAAAGGCTTGCAGTGCCGACCGGCAAGAGAACGACGGGGAAAATGAATCCATAGGTGACGGGGCTCTTCAAATTGTCGGCCCAGAACAGCCTAGCGCGTGTCGGAGCGGTTTGCAGCTCACGGGTGGACCAAAAGGTCGCTTTATTGGTAAGCAAGCTTAGGAAAGCTTTAGCGCGAATCAGAATAAGACGTCTGTGTTGCAGTTCGAATTTCTGGGCGCATGCGCAGATGTCCTGATCGTCGACTGGGCCGATTGCCGGATGCGAACGAACCCAGCGTTGATGGTTTACAAGGTGGACGGTCAAAGCGAGAAGTGCACCGGTCGTCCAGATTCCAAGCACAGCATGTCCAATTGGCGTGGCGAGCCACGATGCTCCTAGCTGTGCCAGGGAGTGCGCGGGGGTCTCGTGTGGGACAAATGTGCCTTGGCTGCTTTGGAATGCGATTAAAACAGCAGGCAACGACAAGGGGAAAGGGAGAAGGAGGCGGATGAGAGCAGCATACCAGAGCAACATGATATGACGGTATTGAACGCGGTCAATCAGGAGCGCTCGGGCGAGGAAAATGGCAAGAAGGAAAAAGGAATCTTGGATTAAGAGCGGGATAACTGATTCCATATGAGAGCCACCCCCTCG
The DNA here is from genome assembly GCA_019420325.1 of Coriobacteriaceae bacterium. GTDB lineage: Bacteria > Actinomycetota > Coriobacteriia > Coriobacteriales > UMGS124 > UMGS124. Next base: position 989 of record JAHZHK010000002.1, read on the forward strand.
GATAAACATGATAGAACCAACTGGTATCTGTAGAATACAACGCTATTCCCGATTGGTGAAGCCCAGTTACTCCACATCCGGCAGGTCGGCATGCCCTCTCAAACAGAAAGCGCCCGGTTTGATTCAACCGGACGCTGGATACGTCGTTGCTATCAGGGAAGTTCGAAGCACTAGTGCGTGACGTACATGTACTGCCAGAGATGGACGGTTCCCCAGGCGCCGAGTCCAGCAGTCGGGCTCCAATCGCCGTATGTGCTCACCTCATAAGGGCCATAGGTGTCGTAGTAGCTCACGTAGTTGATGATCTTGTATGTGTAGTCATAGTTGCCGACATTGTAGAGCGATGAAGTCCAGGTTTTATACGTGTCTACAACTCGTGCGGCACCGTGGCCGGCAGCGGCCGGATCAATCTCGTCGGCGCATGCACTGGTGGGTGCAAGTGCTGCTGATGAGATGGAGAGCGCAAGCATAATTGTGGCGATGACAGTCGAAACGCTCTTTGCGGTTGGATTCATGAGCCGTTCCCTTCGTATAGCTGGGCGTATATCTCAGAGCAACTTCCCTGATAGCCTTGGTTATGTGGCCGAATGAGACGGCCATCTTTGAGAAAGTAGACCGTGTCGCACATCTCATCGAGTTCGTTGAGGATGTGGGAGGAGATGACAATCCCTGTGTCGTGCTGGGCTAATTGAGAGACGACCTTCCAGAACATGCGCGAATTCGTTTGGTCAAAGCCGTTGGTTGGTTCGTCAAAAAGGATGTAGCGCGCCTGGCTCATGCAGGCAATTGCAAGGCTGGCCTGTTGCTTCATGCCTTGCGACAGCTCTTTTCCTCGCTTGGAGAGCATTTCGTCCGTGAGGCATTGTTTGCTGACGGCGTTCAGGTCGGCGTCTGAGCGCCAGAGACATTTGGTGGCCTGCAAGTGTTCAAAAACGCTCAAGTCATCGTGCAGCAGCTTGCCTCCATCGGGGGCATAGAGAACTTTGCTTGTGTATGCTGCTGTTTTACGCGCGCTGTCTATCTCGTCTGCCAAGCAGCGCCCATGGTCGGGCCATATATGTGCCCCGACAGCCTTCATAAGGGTTGTTTTGCCTGAGCCGTTTGGGGCGACAAGTGCGCATATTTCACCGGGCTCAACGGTGAATGAGACGTCGTCGAGAATCTTCGCTTCGCGATAGGCGAGGCTCACCTCCTTGATATCAAGCATGCTGCCTCCTCAGTCTTGCGATGCGTATAAAGCCAACGGCAGTGCACGCACATAGTGCGAGCAGGATAACTGCGATACACCAACCAGAAATTGTTGTCATTCCAGCAAAAAAGGTGCATCCGGGGCCAGAGTCAATGATGGTTACCGCGCCGCCGGGTATCCCTGTGATGCGCGCCTCATCGAGGAAGGTCGACGGAAGATACTTGAGCAAGAATTGGGGGACTGTTCCGGAGAGGTAGTTTGGGATGAAGGGTAGGGCAAGCAACAGTACGGCTGCTGTTTGGGCGGCTTTTCCGATGTTGAGGGACAGGCAAACGGCTGCGATCAGGGACAACAAAGCCAACTCGCCGGCGAAGACGGCAACCCATTTCAAAAGCGCCTCTCCGACCGTCAGAGAAAACAGCTCCCCATTGGTTATGAACATTACGGGGTAGGAGGGGTCGCCAAAGCCATTGTTGAGGAGCGTCCAAAGGGCTGCTGGAAGCCAGGCAACGAGAACGCATGCAAGCGAGGCTGTGAAGAGCGCCAAGAAGAGGTTAAAAATGAGAGCGGGTTGGCTTATGGGGACATGCGATAGCAGTTTGGCGTTCTTGCGCTCGTGGATATAGATTCCCAGAATGATGATGAGGGGAATGTACCAGACGAAGAAAGGAAGCTGAGTGAGCATGTACAGGGTGTAATACGTAAGAGGGAATCGAGTCGAATCGTCATAAAAGACTGGATTGGCAAGCTGCGCGACTTTCTCGTACAGTTGCGCCGTTCCCTCAACGTGAAGAATTGAGTCGACTGTCTCATCTGCCCGACCCTCTTCAAACGCGGTTTGGATTATATCAGCGGTCGTGCGGTAATACGTTGCCATGCTGGCGGCAAAATCCTTTGTCCCGAAGCTGTTGACTACATCCTGAAGTTGGGATGCCGCGAGGCGCCCTTCTTCCTGTACGTACTCAGGCGCATCCGAGTTTCGTATTTGCGACTGATGCGCTGAGTCGAGCGCCGCCTGGAATGGTTCGATGGTGAACCCGGTGTGCATGGAGTAGAGCAAAAACGCGCCAAACAAAACCGCCAACGCCCCCGTAACAATCCATGCGGCATGGCTGCGGATGACGATTCGCCCCAGTGTTCGGGCATACATGGCTGGGCCCGATTGCTTCATATGTCCACCTCCAAAACTGTTGGTTATAAGAATACAAATGTAAATCGATTGGCTATGAGTTTAGCTAGCGCTGACGGTTTGTCAATTATAAGAATACGAATGTATATCCATGTCGGTGAACGGCGCTTGTTGGGATGCGCGGGCATCCCGCCCCTCCGTTCTTCTCGTGTCTTGCCTTCGCGGGGCTGGGCAGGGGAGGGCCGGGCGGGTACAGTGTGTGGGTTGGATTTATATGCTTGCGCGGCCATGTGGCCGCTCGACTACACGGGAGGAACTCTCTATGGATATGTCCAAGATGCTCAAGCAGGCCAAGAAGATGCAGCAGCAGCTTGCCGACGTGCAGGACGGCCTCAAGGACGTCGTCGTGGAGGCCACGGCCGGCGGCGGCATGGTGAAGGCCACGATGACCGGCGACGGCCAGCTTACCGGCATCACCATCGACCCCGAGGCCCTTAACCCCGAGGACGTCGACCTTCTCCAGGACATGATCGTCGCCGCTGTGAACGAGGCCTCCAACAACGCCACGCAGGTTGCCAACCAGCGTATGGGCGCCATCACCGGCGGCCTCAACATCCCGGGCCTGTTCTAATCCGGCCCGATTCCGAGTTCACGCACGACACCGATACACGCGATGGCTGACGAGACATTCACCAACCTCATCGACGAGCTGGGCAGGCTTCCGGGCATCGGCCCCAAGTCTGCCCAGCGCATCGCCTATCACATCCTGCAGTCAGACACCGCCAGCGTCCAGCGTCTGGCCGACGCCCTCATGGACGTGAAGCGCACGGTGCACTTCTGCCCGCATTGCTTCAACTACGCCACGGGCAAGGTGTGCGCCATCTGCGCCGACCCGCGCCGCGACACCTCGCGCATCTGCGTGGTGGCCGAGCCCCGCGACGTGAGCGCCATCGAGCGTACGGGCGCCTTCAAGGGCGTCTACCACGTGCTGGGCGGCGTGATCAACCCCATGGAGCGCAAGGGTCCCGACCAGCTGCACATCCGCGAGCTCATGGGACGCCTCGGCAGCGAGGACGTCTCCGAGGTCCTCATCGCCACCAACCCCGACATCGAGGGCGAGACCACGGCCTCCTATCTCGCGCGCCTCATCAAGCCGCTCGACATCGAGGTCACGCGTCTGGCGAGCGGCCTGCCGGTGGGCGGCGAGCTTGAGTACGCCGACGAGGTCACGCTGGGCCGCGCCATCGAGGCGAGAAGGCAGCTGTAAGGCCCCAGGCTGCAGGCGCGTACGCACGTCTGCGCGCGCACCTGCGTGCGCAAATGGGCACCCTTGGCATGTGCACTGCATGTATTGGGACCGCATCGGCACCGTGTGCCTGGAGCGGAAACAAAACGGGTGTATATCATCTGCATCCGATGAGATAAACAGGGCCGTCCGCAGGGGCGGCCCTTCTAGTTGGAAAGGCGCAACCTTATGCCCTTGGACAAGCGAAACATCGTGCTCGTGGGAATGCCGAGCGTGGGCAAGTCCACCATCGGCGTGCTTATGGCCAAGCGCCTGCGCTACAACTTCACCGACACGGACATCACCATTCAGGTGGAAAACGACGGCACCTTGGCCGAGCTCATTGCGGCTCAGGGCAACGACGGCATGCTCGCCATGGAGGAGCGCGTGCTTCTGGGCGTGCAGCCCTGCCGCACCGTCATCGCCACGGGAGGCAGTGCCTGCTACAGCGCCCGCGCCATGGCGCATCTGGCCACCACGGGCCCCGTCGTGTACCTGCGCGCCCCCTTCGAGGAGGTCGCGGCACGTGTGGGCGACGTCACGGCCCGCGGCGTGGTGATGCCTGAGGGCTTCACCTTCCGCGACCTCTACGACCAGCGTTGCGGCCTGTACGAGAAGTACGCCACCATCACCGTGGACATCGCGGGCTTGTCGGTGGAAGACTCGCTTGTGCGTGCCTGTGAGGCAATCACGGCTTGGATGGAGTCCCACCCCCAGCAGTAAGCCGTCACCACTTTTGGTGTCATACACAAAAAAGAGGGTTCGCCGACCATCCGCCGGCGAACCCTCTTTTCATTGCTTTTGAAGCACCCCTTATACGCGAGCGTGCGCACGGGCTGCAGAAACTAGCAAAAAATTGGCTGGGATAGAGGGAGTCGAACCCCCATACCGGGAACCAAAAACCCGTGGCCTAACCATTGGACGATATCCCAATGCCGTTTGCCTGGCGCGGTATGCCGTAAATCGACTACTGTGCCACGTGACCGAAAATTGTACCAGCCTTAACGGCAGCGTCAAGGAGCGCTTTTATAGTGGTCCCAACTTTTACATGACCGCCGTCATTTACATGGTACGGAGCGAACGTGAGCATCGATTCAATGAGGCGAGTGCTAAGGGGCAAGGCACGCGTCGCATTCCCCATTGCCTCTGTGCTGATAGCCATCCTCATCGTAGCGAGTCCCTTCATGGGCGGCCCGCTTGCCTTTTTGCACGAGTTGGCGTTCGCGCGTTTCTGCATGTTCTGGTGCCTGGGGGTCTGCATCGTGCTCACCACGAGCGCCCGTCCCCTTCGCCCTGCGGTGGTGGCGAGCATCTCCACGGCAATATCTATCGTGGTGTCGGTCGTGCTGTATTTCGTGTACGAGCGCGTGGGCGACATTGCCATCGGCATCGCACCGTTCTTCTTTTCATGCCTGTCGGGCGCCATCCTGGGCGCCCTTGCAGGTACGTGGCTCATTTACGCGTTGGTATACGCGGGAAACAACCGCAGCTAGGGCGCTAGTTCCTGCCGAGGGCGTCGCACAGGGCATCAACCACGGCGATGGCGGCGTTCTGCACCATGCGCGAGGTGACGGAGCCGTCGTAGCGGTTGAGGTCGGCAAGCTCCAGGCGGATGAGACCGGGGCGCGCGGACTGGTTGTCCAAGGCGGCGCGCAGCTTGCCGCAGATAGGCGAGCCGTCCTGCACCACGATGTTGATCGCCCTTGCAGGCAAAACGTCGCCGGCCTCCAGGGGAGCGGTGGCCAGAATCATCACGACGTCGCTGTCTTTGAGGTCGCGAAGCTCGCCATTGGTGAGCGCGTCGGAAAGGGTAATGTGGGCATCGCTCGTGGTGGCGTATGCCACGTTCCAGATGCGGCTTGCCACGTTGCGGGCGATGGGGTCCGTCGCGCCGATGAGGATGCGGTTGGACTCGAGGACTTCCACGGCACGGGCAAGGCCCATATGGCCGTTGACGAAGTCGGGGTTGACCGACTTGCCCTGCCACACGTGGTGCAGGCGATCGATGGCGTCGAAGGTGTCCTGGAAGGCCATGCCGTCGGCGGTGAGGCCCATGTTGGCCTGGAACTCCTTCACGGCAGCCTCGGTGTGAGGGCCGTAGAAGCCGTCGACTGTGCCGCACGAGAAGCCGAGCACGTTGAGCGTCATCTGCAAGTGACTCACGTCGGCACCGTGGAAGTAAGGAAGGCGCAGGTAGAGCGTGCGGTCGCCCATGTGATAGGTCTCGTCGACCAGGACGATCCAGGCAACTTCGTCAATCTCGTCGGACATGGGGAGGCCGTGCTGGGCGCGGAAGGAGCGCACGGCGGCGGCCGTCGTGGGGCCAAACGCCTGGGCGATGCGCTCGTCATCGGAGATGGAGGCCCCCAGGTTGACGAGCCTCTGCTGTACGTCCTCGACTGCCGCCCCGATGAGTCCCGGCTTGATTGCGTCCATTGCTGCCTCCCGGAGTCAGGTTAAACGATACGCTCGATGAAGAAATCGGCCATGGAGAAAAGCAGGTCCTTGGCCGGCTGTGCAAGCTCCACGGGTGCGAGGGCTTCCTTGGCCTCGCGCACAAGCTTGAGCGACAGCTCGCGGGCATGCGCGATGGAACCTGCTTGCTCCATGAGCTCCACGGCGCGGGCCAGAAGCTCGGGGTCGGTGGTGTGTGCCGAAAGGATGCCGCGCAGCTCGTCGCATACCTGGGGGTTTGCCAGGGCATGCACGACCATGAGGGTGCGCTTGCCCTCGGTGATGTCGCAGCGGAAGTCCTTGGCGACCGACTCCTTGTCACCTACGAGGTTGAGCAGGTCGTCCTGGAGCTGGAATGCCAGGCCCGTTGCCATGCCGAACGAGCGCAGTGCTTCGACCTGCTCGGTGGTGCCGCCGCCGATGATGGCGCCGCAGGCGAGCGGCACGGCGACGGAGTAGTAGGCGGTCTTGTGAGAAGCCATGGTGAGGTAGTCGTCTTCGGAGATGTCCCAGCGGGCGTCGCGCGCCCAGCCGATGTCGAGCGCCTGACCCTCGATGGTGCGGGTCGTCATGCGCACGAGCTCGCCGAGCACGCGCACCTTGGTGGCGTCGTCGAGCCTGTCGTCCTGAAGAACGGTGCCCGTGACCTGTGAAAGCGCAAGGTCGCCGGCGTTGATGGCCAGGCCAAGGCCCATCGTGAGATGCAGACACGGCTCGCCGCGGCGAAGCTCGCCCTCGTCGGCGATGTCGTCGTGGATGAGGGCTGCGGTGTGGAAATGCTCCACAGAGGCCGCCGCGCTCGAGGCAAGCTCAGCCGAACCACCTACCGCCATGCAGCCCAGGAAGCACACGACGGGACGGGTGCGCTTGCCACCGTTTGCCGAGTACTTTGCCAGGGGTGCGTACAGGTAAGCATCCATGTCGGGATGCGAACCGTTTCCCGCGTAGTAGGAGGCGATAAGCTCGTCTACCTTTGCGTAGTGGTCGTTGAGGAAGCTCATGAAGTCAGTTACCATCAAAACCGCATCTCTTAAAAAGGCCCGGTCGTATAAAAGAAAAGATGGTAGGAGCGGCGGGACTCGAACCCGCACGCCTCGCGGCGAGTGATTTTAAGTCACCTGCGTCTGCCATTCCGCCACGCTCCCAGCCAAAAGCACTTTAGCACAGCTTTGACGAGAAACGCGCCGCATGTGTCATCCGCGCATCATCTGCGGGTTCCACGCCAGGGGCGGTTGAATGCCGATCGCCTGCGCATGCATGCATTCCACGACCCCGAACAGAGAGTTTGACTCGCTTGTGATAAAGCCCGGCCATCCGCCTGTCTTGACAAGCTCGTCGAGGATGAGGGCGCCGGCGTGGATGACGTGGGCGCGCTTGGGCTGCAGGCCCACGAGACCGCGACGCTCGAGCGTGCTCATGTGCAGCAGGCGCTCTGTGAGGTCGTGCAGCGCATCGCGGTCTGTCTGGCGCAGGTGTACGAAGTCGCTGTCGTAGGGGTCAAGCTCGGCCAGTACCGCAACGAGCGTCGTGGCGGTACCGCCCACACAGGCAAGCGTCTCGGGTAGGTTGGTCTGCTGCACCAGATGCGCTTCGAAGATGCCACGGGCAAAGTCGCGGGCGCGGCGCACGGCGACTGGGTCGCACGGCTCGTCGTCGGGGCAGGCAAGGAAGCGCTCGCAGACCCTGCGCGCGCCGATGTTGAGCGAGGCGGCTCCCAGCTGCACAAGGCGCCCCTGCGCGTCGCGGCTGCCGCTGGACAGTTCCGTGGAGCCGCCGCCGATGTCGCAGACCTCGACGGTCGCGCCCATGAAGTCGCCGGTCACGCCGAGAAGTCCCAAGGCTGCCTCGTCAGCGCCTGCGATGACCTGGGGTTTGAGGCCGAGTTCTTCCAGGCGTGCCGTGAGGTCGCGCGAGTTGCTCGCGTCGCGGGCGGCGCTGGTGGCGGTGAGGCAGCTCACGAGGGAGAGCCCCTGTTCCTGGGCAAGCTCGCGGGCTTGGGCCAGGTAGTCGGCTATACAGTCCACGGTGCGCCCTATCGCCTGGGGCAGCAGCGAGCCGCTTGCGTCGACGCCCTCTCCCAGGTCGGTCACGCATGCTCGGCGCAAAAGGGCCCGGGTGCCGCCTGCCTCGTCGCGCGTGGCGCACAGCATGCAGGTGGATACGGTGCCTGCATCAAGTGCACAGTACAGGTTCGCCATGGTGCAGCTCCTATTCGTTTGTGTGGTTTAGCCTTGGACGGGAAGTGCGCTCGTTACCTGGGTGCTGGTGCTCGTCTCGCTCAGGGTCGCCACAGACTCGTCGCTTTGCACGGCGGTGGTGGAGCCCGCCTCTCCGAAGACCTGATCGAGAATGTCGGTCACCCAGGTGGAGGAGTTCTCGCCGCTTCCGCGCTTGACCTCGGCGGGAATGGGCGTGTCAGCGGGGGTGTAGGGGGCGTTGTCCACTGTAATGGGCACCTCATCGGGCATGACGAGGCCCCAGGTCTTGTGGGCCATGTCCTGCACGCCCTCGGCGGTCTGCAACGCGCTCACGCTCTTCTGCAGGGCGTCGACGCGGGCCTGGTTCTGGGCGAGCTCGTTGGTCAGACGCTCGTTTTCGCGCATGGCGCTGTAGAGCTGCTGGGCGGGCGTGTAGAGTGTCACGCAGGTGACCACGACGCACGCCAGGCAGGTGAGGGTCATGGCGGCGCGGCGGATGAACTCCTCCGTGTCGCGGGGGGCCGTGATGCTGGGCATGCGGATGGACCGTTTGGCTGCCTGCCTGTCGGGCGCGTCGGAGTCGCCCTGCTGGGCCGAGGCGGCCGCGGGACGGGGCCTGGGACGCGCGACACCGGCCCTGCTTGCGGCGGGGCGTTCGCGTGCGGCTCGCTCGGCCGCCTCGATGTACTGCTCTTCGGCGGGGAACTGCTCGGCGGCCTCTGAGGGCTCGGGCGTCTGTCGGGGTTTGGGCTCGGCGGCTTTCACTGTGCGGTTTGCCGCGCGCTGTGCGCGTTGGGCCTGGTTCGACACGGTAGGTCGCGCCTGCGCCTGATGGGCTCCGCCCACCACGACGTGCATCTGTGAGCGGATGTCAACGGTGCCGGGTATGGCGACGGGCGGGGCGGCCTGCGGCGCGATGTCTTTCTGCTCGGGCTGCGCCGCCCTCTCGATTGTGGGAGCAGGACGTTTGCCGAGCGATTTCGCCGCGCGCTTGGCCGACTTGGCGCTCGCGTAAGGAGAGGTGTCCACGTCCTGGGCAAAGCTCTCCTGATTGGTGAAGTCTACCGGGCCACGGCCAAAGCCCGGCTGAGGCACCTGCGTGGGGGCAGGTGCGGAGTAGGCGCCTTGGGTGCCTGCTGCCGGTTGCTTTGGGGGCATGGGTGCCATGCGTGGGTCTCCTCGGTCGGACGATGGTGCGGATGCAATCTTGGGGTTGTTCATCATAGCCATGATAGCGACCGTTTGCGGCTCTATCGCCGTGTGGTCTTAGTTTCCATCCATCTTCTGCGCAAGCGTTGCGGTAAAGTCTTATGCGCCTGTCAATTTGACATTTTCGGACGCGTCTGCGAGGCGGGTCCGTAGAAGGAGCATATATGGGAGTCACCGCTATTGTTTTGGCCGCCGGTGAGGGCACGCGCATGAAGTCGTCCCGCCCCAAGGTGGTCCACGAGGTTTTGGGCAAGTCCATGGTGCAGTGGGTCGTCGATGCTGCCCGTACTGCGGGTGTCGACCGCTGCGTCGTCGTGGTGGGCAACGGCGCCGAGCAGGTGGAGGCGCTCTTCGCCGGCGACGCCGACGTCGAGTGCGTGCTGCAGGAGCAGCGCCTGGGCACGGGCCACGCCGTTCGTGCCGCCCTTGAGAAGACGCAGGTGGAAGACGGCCAGGTCCTGGTGCTGTGCGGCGACACGCCCCTTCTGCGCGCCGAGACCCTGAAGTCGCTCGTCGACGCCGCCATGTCGCCTGCGCACGAGGCCGGCGCCCTCCTTACGATGACCTATGACGACCCCACGGGTTATGGCCGCGTCATGGTGGCCGAGGACGGTTGCGCCACCGCCATCGTGGAGCAGAAGGACTGCACGGCCGAGCAGGCGCTTGTCAAGACCTGCAACGCCGGCGTCTATTGCTTCGACGCAGAACTTCTGCGCGCTCATATCTCTGAGCTTACCTGCGAAAACGCCCAGAAGGAGTACTACCTCACCGACATGGTGGGCATCCTGCGCGCCCACGGCGCCGCCATGGCGGCCGTCGACTGCCCCGATGCGGTGGAGCTCATGGGCGTGAACTCGCGCATCCAGCTTGCCCAGGCGAGCCGCGCCATGCAGGAGCGCATCAACCTGACCCACATGGCCGCCGGCGTCACGATGCTCGACCCCACGCAGGTGTGGATCGGCCCCGACGTCACGATTGGCCGCGACACCGAGATCCTGCCGGGCACGATGCTGTGGGGCGACACCCACATCGGTGAGAACTGCGTCGTCGGCCCCCAGACCCGCCTCACCGACACGCGCGTGGGTTCGGGCTGCGTCGTGGACGAGACCGTGGCCGTGCAGGCCGTGATTGACAACGACGTGGAGTGCGGCCCGCGCGCCTATCTGCGTCCCGGCGCCCATCTGTGCGACGGCTCCAAGGCGGGCACGCACGTGGAGATCAAGAAGTCCACGGTGGGCAAGGGTTCGAAGGTGCCGCACCTCTCCTACATCGGCGACTGCACCATCGGTGAGGGCGTCAACATCGGTGCGGGTACCATTACCTGCAACTATGACGGCAAGAACAAGAACGCCACCACCATCGGCGACGGCTCGTTCATCGGCTCGGACACCATGCTTGTGGCCCCCGTCAACATCGGCAGCCGTTGCACGGTGGGCGCCGGCTCCACCATCACCCGCGACGTGCCCGACGGCGCCCTTGCGGTGGAGCGCTCCGAACAAACGGTGAAGCCTGGCTGGCGTCCTAAATGGGACCGCGCTTAGCGTATAAACTGGAGTATTGTTTGTACGATGCGTTTTTATATGCAACTGTAGGCTGGGCACACAACGTTTGAGAGGGGCACGGAACAGATGAATCCCATCCAGAAGAGCATGAAGGTCTTCTCCGGCACGTCGAATAGGGCGTTCGCCGAGTCGGTGGCCGCAAAGCTCGGCACGACGCTGGGAGATCTGCAGATCGAGAAGTTCGCCAACGGCGAGATTTACACGCGTTTTGCTGAGAGCGTGCGCGGCTGCGACGTCTTCTTCATCCAGTCGGTTTCTGGTCCTCACCTTAACGACATGCTGATGGAGGTCCTGATCGCGGCCGACGCTGCCAAGCGTGCCTCCGCTCGTACCTTCACCGCCGTGCTTACCCACTACGCCTACGCTCGTCAGGACCGCAAGGCCCAGCCCCGCGAGCCCATCACGGCCCGCCTGGTCGCCGACCTCTACGAGGCCGCGGGCGTCAACCGCGTCATCACGGTCGACCTGCACCAGGGCCAGATCCAGGGTTACTTCGACGTCCCGGTGAACCACCTCACCGCCATGCCCATCTTCGCCGAGTACTACACGGCCAAGGGCTTCGACATGAACAACACCGTCGTCGTTTCGCCCGACGTGGGTCGCGCCAAGGCCTCCAAGCGCCTGGCCGACATGCTCGGCTGCGACCTGGCCGTTGCCCACAAGAACCGCGCCGCCCACAACGAGGCCGAGGTCATGGGCATCCTGGGCAACATCCAGGGCAAGACCTGCATCATCAACGACGACATGATCGACACCGCCGGCACCCTGTGCGGCGCGGTGCGCGAGCTCAAGAACCTCGGCGCCGGCGACATCTACGTGGGTGCCACGCACGGCCTGTTCTCCGGCCCCGCCTACGAGCGCCTGCTCGACCCGACCCTGCCCATCGTCGAGGTCGCTGTCACCGACGCTGTGCCCGTGCCCGTGGAGAAGCGCGGTGACCGCATCAAGGTCCTGTCGCTTGCCGACGAGTTCGCCAAGGCCATCCAGAACGTGTACGACGAGACGTCCGTCTCCAAGATGCTGGGTGTCAACCCCGAGTTCTAATCCGATTGGGGCAGGCCAGGGCATGTGCCGTGGCCTGCCTTTTGTTTTCTGCAAGCAAGGTACAGTGCGAGTGGTCGAGCCAGGGTTGCCTGGCTCGATTTGTATAGGAGGGGTCAGATGGCGGGCAAAACCGTCAAAGACGTGCCGGTTGGCATTGTGTGCGGCCTGGGAAACCCTGGCAGTGAGTATGAGCGCACGAGGCACAACGCCGGTTTCTTGGCAATCGACGTGTTGGCCAATGAGCTGGGCGCACGCTACTGGAAAAACAAGCCGGGTGCGGCCGTGTGCGAGGTGAGCGTTGCGGGCCGCAAGGTCGTGCTTGTGAAGCCCCAGTCGTACATGAACGTCTCGGGCGGTCCTCTCAAGAAGATTGCCGAGGAGTACCGCGTGCCCGCCGCCGGCATCCTGGTGATTCACGACGAGCTTGAGCTGCCTGCGGGTGCGGTGGCGCTCAAGATGGGCGGTGGCCACGCCGGCCACAACGGCCTGCGCTCCATCGGTGAGAAGCTGGGCACCCCCGACTACCCGCGCGTACGCTGCGGCATTGGTCGCCCGCCGGGAAAGATGGCCCCGGCCGACTACGTCCTCCAGCAGTTGCGCGGCCGCGACTGGGAGGAGTTCGAGGTTACGGCGGCCGATGCGGCTCTTGCGGCCCGTTTCGCCCTGGAGCAGGGTGTGGCTGCGGCACTTGCCAAGTACCCGGCTAAGAAGTAGGGGGCTTGTGAGGTGCTGGGCGCCTTGGTGTGAGTTTTTCAATCAGCGGTTTTCTGTGGGTGACAGACGGAGCGCGGGGGTCGCATCATGGCGCATATAGGAGAGTCGAACAATGCTGACGGGGAGGGAACCGTGCATCGAATTCTAAAGAAGGAGCTTCTGGCGCAGGGCACGTGGCTCATGCGCGTGGAAGCGCCGGCCGTTGCGGCCAAGGCGCAGGCTGGTCAGTTCTTCCTGGTACGCGCACGTGAGGGAGCCGAGCGTGTGCCGTTTACGTTCTGTGATTGGAACGCCCAAGAGGGCTGGATCGAGTTTGTGTTCCTCGTGGTGGGATACACGACCGAGCTGCTTACCACCTTCGAGGAGGGCCAGGAGCTGCTCGACGTGACGGGTCCTTTGGGCAACCCCTCCAACATGGAGGGCGTCGCCGGGCAGCGTTGGGCTGTGGCCGGCGGCGGCGTGGGCCTGGCGGCGGCGTACCCCGTGGCACGCGCGCTGGCACAGGCCGGCGCCCAGGTGAGCGCCATCGTGGCTGCTCGTAGCCGTGACTTGCTTGTGCTTGAGGACAAGTTTCGCGCAATCGAGGGTGCCGATATCATCGTTGTGACCGACGACGGCTCCTACGGCGAGAAGGGTTTTGCCACCGGTCCCTTGGAGCGCCTGGCCAAGGCCGGCGAGATCGACCATGCCTTTGTGGTGGGCCCCGTTCCCATGATGGGCGCCTGCGTGAAAGCTGTGTCGGCCTACGACGTGCCTGTGACCGTGTCACTCAACCCGGTCATGCTCGACGGTACAGGCATGTGCGGCGGTTGCCGCGTGGTGGTGGACGGCCAGGTTCGCTTTGCCTGCATCGACGGCGTCGACTTCGACGGCGCCAAGGTTGACTGGGCCGACCTGCGCAGCCGCCTGCGCACGTTTGGCGCACAGGAGAAGGAATCGCTCGAGCTTGCCCATGCCTGCCGCATGCAGGCGGCGGCCGATGCCCTGGAAGGAGCCGCACGATGAGCCAGCTGCAAGAGGGCGCCGCTGTGCCCGAGCGTTACAAGCCCAATGCGAAGGCGCCCCGCACGCCTGCACGCGAGGTCGCCCCGCAGGAGCGTGTGCAGGGCTTTATGCCCGTTGACCTGGGATATACCGATGACGACGCCGTGCTCGAGGCGAACCGCTGCCTGGATTGCGCCCGCCCTTTGTGCGTGCAGGGCTGTCCTGTGGGCGTCGATATCCCCCATTTCATCGAGGCCATCCGTGCCCGCGACTGGGAGCGCGGCCTGGACATCGTGCGCCGCGACAACCTGCTGCCGAGCGTGTGTGGCCGCGTGTGCCCGCAGGAGACGCAGTGCGAAGGTGCCTGCGTGCTCGCCAAGCGCGGCAACCCCATCGCCATCGGCCAGCTCGAGCGCTTCCTGGGCGACAAGGCCGACGAGCTTGCGGGCGGGGCTGCGGCCGATTCTGGCGCGTCTGAGGCCAACGCTGCGGGCGTTGCCCCGCGTCGCGTCGCGGTTGTGGGCAGCGGTCCTGCCGGCATTACCTGCGCCTTTGAGCTTGCGCGCGCTGGCGTAGAGGTCACCATCTTCGACTCGCTGTTCCGTTTGGGCGGCGTGCTTGTGTACGGCATCCCGGAGTTCCGCCTTCCCAAGGCCGTCGTTGCCCGCGAGCTTGAGGCCCTGGAGGCGCTCGGTGTGCGCGTGGAGACCAACATGGTCGCCGGCCGTACCTTCACAGTCGACGAGCTGCTCGGCGAGCGCGGCTTCGACGCCGTGTTCATCGGCGTGGGCGCGGGCCTTCCCAAGATGCTTGGTGTGCCTGGCGAGAACGCATGCGGCGTGATGTGCGCCAACGAGTACCTCACGCGCGTGAACCTCATGCGTGCCTATGACTTCCCGCAGGTAGATACTCCTGTGCGTCCTGGCAAGAACGTCGTCGTCTTCGGCGGCGGCAACGTCGCCATGGACGCGGCCCGCACGGCGCTTCGTCTGGGAGCCGAGACGGTCACGCTGTGCTATCGCCGTACCGAGGCCGAGATGCCCGCTCGCAGGGCCGAGATCGAGCATGCCAAGGCTGAGGGCGTGCGTCTCATGGAGCTCGTGGGTCCGCTTGGCTTCGAGGCTGACGAAGCCGGCAACGTGTGCGCCGCCCGCCTGCAGCGCATGGAGCTTGGCGAGCCTGACGAGGGTGGCCGTCGCCGCCCCGTGGCGCTTACGGGGCAGGACGCCATCGCGCAGATCCCCTGCGACCTGGCCATCACGGCCATCGGCACGAACGCCTGCCCGCTCGTGGGGGCCATGGCTCCCAGTGTCGCGCTCAACCGCTGGGGCTACATCGAGGCCGACGAGGACGGGCGCACCAGCCAGCCGGGCGTGTGGGCCGGCGGCGACATCGTGACCGGCGCGGCTACCGTCATCCTTGCGATGGGTGCCGGAAAGCGCAGTGCGCACAGCATTCTCGAGTCCTTTGAGGCCTAGTTTCTAAAACACAAAACACCTGGTAGAGTGCGGTCGCGTCGCGGTTAAGCTTTTTTGGGAGCAGCCCAGACAAGCTTTGCGGACGCGACCTTTTTGTCAAAAGCCGAGTCGCATCGCCGACGCAATCCGGCCCCGGCAGTCGTAGAATGGTATCCGACTGTCCGCAATGTAAGGGGAGGTTTTAGCTGTGAACCGTACAACCGTCGCCAGCATCTTCGCTAACTCCGAAAGCCTGGGGGGAACCACGCTGACCGTGGCGGGATGGGCGCGCTCCATCCGTGACTCCAAGGCCGTGGGATTCGTCGCCCTCAACGACGGCAGCTGCTTCAACAACCTTCAGGTCGTCCTGAGCCGCGACGTCCTGTCCAACTACGACGAGATTGTCGCGCAGAACGTGGGCACCGCCTTCGTTGTGACCGGTGAGCTTGTGCTGACGCCCGGCGCCCAGCAGCCCTTCGAGCTCAAGGCGCTCTCCATCGAGGTCGAGGGCCCCTCTGCTCCCGACTACCCGCTGCAGAAGAAGCGCCACACCGTCGAGTTTCTGCGCACCATCCAGCATCTGCGCCCCCGCACCAACCTGTTCAGCGCCGTGTTCCGCGTGCGCTCCGTGGCCGCCTTCGCTATCCACTCCTTCTTCCAGGAGCGCGGCTTCGTCTATGTGAACACGCCCATCATCACCGCCAGCGACTGCGAGGGTGCCGGCGAGATGTTCCATGTGACCACGATCGACCCGGCCAACCCGCCGCTCGACGACCACGGCAACGTCGACTACAGCCAGGACTTCTTCGGCAAGGCCGCCAATCTCACGGTGTCGGGCCAGCTCCAGGCCGAGAACTTCGCCATGGCGTTCGGCGACGTCTACACTTTTGGCCCGACGTTCCGCGCCGAGAACTCCAACACGCAGCGCCATGCCGCCGAGTTCTGGATGGTGGAGCCCGAGATTGCTTTCGCCGACCTCGAGGACGACATGAACCTCGCCGAGGACATGCTCAAGTACGTCATCCGCTACGTCATGGATCACTGCCCCGACGAGCTCAACTTCTTCAACTCCTTCGTCGACAAGGGCCTCATCGAGCGCCTCGAGCATGTGGCTTCCAGCGATTTCGGTCGCATCAGCTACACCGACGCCGTCAAGGTCCTCGAAGAGGCTGTTGCCGGCGGCCATGAGTTCGAGTACCCGGTGTACTGGGGCTGCGACCTGGCCACCGAGCATGAGCGCTTCCTCACCGAGCAGCACTTCAAGCGTCCCGTCTTCGTGACCGACTATCCCGCCGAGATCAAGGCGTTCTACATGCGCATGAACGACGACGGCAAGACCGTCGCGGCCACCGACTGCCTGGTGCCCGGCATCGGCGAGATCATCGGCGGCTCGCAGCGTGAGGAGCGCCTCGAGCTGCTTGAGAAGCGCATCACCGACCTGGGCATGAACCCCGAGCAGTACAAGTACTACCTCGACCTGCGCCGTTACGGCAGCTGCAAGCACGCGGGCTTCGGCCTGGGCTTCGAGCGCCTCGTGATGTACCTCACGGGCGTGTCGAACATCCGCGACGTGCTGCCGCACCCCCGCACCGTGGGCAACGCGGATTTCTAAGGAACGAGCGCAAGACGCCGCACCGGCGTCACATGAGAGATTACGCGCGCGGCGTGCCATCGGGTGCGCCCCGCGGTATAGTCTTCTGCGTGCTTGGCCACGATAGCCCCCAACCTGTTTTTGCTTCGCCTTAAAGGAGTCTTATGCGCATCATCGCAGGCAGTGCCCGCGGCAGGGAGATCTCGGCCCCCAAGGGGCTCGAGACGCGCCCTGTGACCGACATCATCCGTGAGTCGCTCTTCAACATCTGGCAGTTCGACGTGGAAGGGGCTGACTTCCTCGACCTCTTCAGCGGCAGCGGCTGCATGGGCCTGGAGGCCCTCTCCCGCGGCGCCAACCGTGCCGTGATGGTGGACGCAGGCTCCGACCAGGTGCGTGTCATCCGTGCCAACCTCAAGAAGACGGGCCTGGACAAGTGCCATGCCGAGGTCGTGCGCGACGACGTGTTCCGCGTCATCGGCCATCTGGGCCGCACGCACCAGACCTTCGACATCGTGTACCTCGACCCGCCCTTCACGGTGGATGAGATCTTCATCCCTGTCATGGAGGCCCTGGCCGACGGCGCCCTGCTCGCCGAGGGCGGCACGGTCGCCATCCGCACGCGCGACCGCAAGGAGATGCCCGACGACTTCGGCGTGCTGCACAAGGTGCGCCTGAAGCGCTACGGCAGCTCTACGGTGCACTTCTACGAGCGTGTGGACGAGGAGTCGCAGGGCGAGCCTGAGACCACATCTGAGGACGCTCAGGGTGACGGTGACCCCGCAGCACAGGAGCGCAGCCAGGATGCATAGGCAGATGCGTCGCATCAAGCAGCGGCTGAGCCAAGAGGCGGCCGTGCAGGTCATACGCGAGGCGACCTCAGGTGTGTTGGCACTTGAGGGTGACGACGGCTATCCGTACGCCGTACCCATCAGCCATGTCTGGACTGACGAATGCCTGGGCGGCGAAGATGAGTTCATCGGCCGCATCTATTTTCACAGTGCTCGCGAGGGCTACAAGATCGACTCCATCATGGACAGCGAGAAGGCGTCGTTTGCCGTGGTGGTGCGCGACGAGATCGTGCCCGAGGAGTACACCACCAACTATAAGAGCGCCATTGCCACAGGGCGCGTGCACGTGCTTGAAGACGACGAGGAGCGCCTGCGCGGCCTTCGTGTCTTGGCCGAGAAGTACAATCCTGGTCAGCAGGAAAGCGCCGAAAAGGAGATCGCCGGTGCATTCGACCGGGTGGCCGTCATTGCCTTCGAGGTGGAGGAGCTTTCTGGCAAACAGGGGCGCATGCTTGCGGACCGCGAGGCGCAGGCTTCGAACGCTGAGTAGGCGGGGGATTACAAGTTGTGGTCAACCCATGAAGTAACGATGTCTTCGTTGACCTGAAACATGTAAAGCCCTATATTTATTTCTTGCCGAAAGGCACTCTCCAATTGCGGGATGGAGCAGTCTGGTAGCTCGCCGGGCTCATAACCCGGAGGTCGTCGGTTCAAATCCGGCTCCCGCGACCAAGAAACTTCAGCTCAGGGACGTAAGTTCCTGAGCTTTTTTCGTTTATGGAGCAGTTCGCTGGTAACTATCAACTCAGCAATCAAAAAAGAGGGCCCCTTGCGGGGCCCTCTTGCGTGCGGGTCGAGATGGGGTCGAGCCCTCGCCTGTCCGACTACCTGCCCTCGGAGCGGCTCTTCTGGTAGGCCTCGACGAGCTTGGCGGCGGTGTCATAGGGCACCTGCTCGTAGCCCTCGAGCTCGTAGGAGAACTCGCCGGTGCCGCGGGACAGAGACCTCAAGCGCGTGGAGTAGTCGGTGATCTCGGCGAAGGGCACGGTGGCGATGACCACGGTGTTGCCACGGCCGTCGGAGTCCATGCCGGTGACGCGGCCGCGCGAGGCGGAGATGTCGCCGGTGACGGCGCCGGCGTAGGCGTCGGGCACGGTGATGGTCATGTTGGCCATGGGCTCGAGGATGACGGGGTCGGCGTGCTCGGCGGCGGCGCGGAAACCGATGCGGGCGGCCGTCTTGAACGCGATCTCGCTGGAGTCAACGGGGTGGTAGGAGCCGTCGTAGCAGGCAACCTTCACGTCGACCATGGGATAACCGGCCAGGACGCCCTCGGTGAGAGTCTCCTGGATGCCCTTGTCCACTGCGGGGATGTACTGGCGAGGAATCTTGCCGCCCACGATCTCGTCGAGGAACTCGTAGCCGCCGCCGGGGTTGGGCTCGAGGCGCAGCCAGCAGTCGCCGAACTGGCCGGCGCCGCCCGTCTGCTTCTTGTGGCGGCCCTGGGCGCTGGCAGCCTTGCGAATGGTCTCGCGATAGGGGATGCGCAGGGGCTCGAGGATGGCCTCGACGCCGGTGCGCTCGGCCAGGCGGTTCACCATGACGCTTACCTGGGCCTCGCCCACGGCGCTCACCACGGTCTGGTGCGTCTCCTCGTTGCGTGTGACGCTGATGGTGGGGTCGGCGTCGCAGGTCTTCTCAAGGAAGGCGCTGAGCTTGTCTTCCTCGTTGCGGTTCTTGGCGCGGATGGCCACCTGGTAGAGCGAGTTGGAGAAGCGGAAGGCCTGGGCCTCGACCTTGCCGGTGGTGCTCAGGGTGTCGCCGGTGTTGACCTCGAGCTTGGGCACCACGATGATGTCGCCGGCCAGGGCCTTCTTGACGTCGGCGGTCTCACGGCCGCACATGAGGTAGAGGTGACTCAGGCGCTCGGAGGACTGGGTGCGCGCGCAGATGAGCTCCATGCCGGGCTCGAGCGTGCCGGCAAGCACCTTGAGGAAGGACAGACGGCCTGTCTGGGCGTCGTTCAGGGTCTTGAAGACGAAGGCGACGGGGCGCTCGTCGGCGGAGCTGATCTTGAGCATCGTGCCGTCGGTGAGGGGCATCTCGCCAAAGTCGGTGGGGGTGGGGAAGTAGGTCACGATGTCGTCGAGCAGGGCGTTGACGCCCTTCTCCTGCACGGCTGCGCCCACGTAGACGGGCACGAGCATGCGCTGGGCGATGGCGGTGCCCAGAAGGCCCTCGAGCTCCTCCTGGGTAAGGGCCTCGCCCTCGAGGTACTTCATCATGAGTTCCTCGTCGGCCTCAACGGCCAGGTCGCACAGGGCCTCGCGTGCGGAGGCGGCGGCGTCGGCGTACTCGGCGGGAATCTCGCCCACGATTTCCTTGCCCTCGGCATCGTAGGTGCGGGCCTGCATGTGGATGACGTCGATGAGGCCCTTGAAGTCGGGGCCGACACCCATGGGGATGCTGACGAGGCCCAGGTGGTTGCCGAAGCGATCCTGCAGGCCGGCCATGGTGAGGTCGAGGTCGGCGTTGTCCTTGTCGATGCGGTTGATGAAGACGGCGCGCGCGACGGGCTGCTCGTCGGTGGCGTACCACAGCTTCACAGTCGTGGGCTGGGGTCCCTCCACCGCGTCAACCACGAAAAGGGCCGTTTCGGCCACGGAGATGGCGGCGTAGGCGTCGCCGATGAAGTCGGGGTAGCACGGGGCGTCGAGAACGTTGATCTTGCAACCCTTGTGCTCCACGGGCGCGATGGAGGTGGAGATGGAGAAGTTGCGCTTGCTCTCTTCGGGGTCGAAGTCGAGCGTGGGCTTCGAGCCGGCGTGACCTCCCAGGCGGGCGGTCTTGCCGGTGAGATGCAGCATGGCCTCGGCAAGCTTAGTCTTGCCGACGCCTCCCTGTCCCACAAGGACTACGTTGCGAACCTTATCGGTCTGAGGTGCAGCCATACCAGTCTCCTAACCTCGACATTGACGGCCCCCTGACTCAGGCTGCCGTTTGGCGGCGCGGCGGGGGGCATAGACACGAGCTTGAAACCGAACATGCGTGCATGTCAGATATCTTATTCACAATTCCTGCAAAAAACAATATACTGTCTCTTACGTCGCCGAAAGGCGGAGCAAAAGGTACCCTGCCGTGGATGGCGGGGTCACGGAGCAAAGGAGCGCATCATGGGTCTCAAAGCTGCTGAACCGCTTCAAATCGCACCTGAGGAGCTCTCGTCCTACCTGAGCGCCAAGCATGCCGTGTACATGGACTACGCTGGTGCTTCCTACTACCTGACCGACGCCAACGAGAACTATTGGCGCGTTCAGGACACCGCCGCGCTCAACGACAAAGGGCATTACACCGACGTGACGTCGCCCTTGGCCCGCGTCGAGGAATTCCTCGCCGAGCCTGCCGTTGACGGCAAGTCCATCGCCGACATGGCACCCGAGGCCACCTTCTACGCATCGGAGAAGAAGTAAGGGTTTCCGCCTGCAATACGCGTGTAAGAAGAAACCCCGCAGGTTTCAAGCCCTGAAGGAGGGCGAGGAACCTGCGGGGTTTCGTGTGCTGAGGATGCTCATACGAGCCGAGCGTAGTCCTGCGTTTGGTGAAAGATGTGGGCGATAACGATTTTGTCGTTGGTGACTTTGTACAAGGCTACGTAACGCTTGATGTGGATGGGTCGATATCCGAGTGCGGCGAGTTCGGGTAGATGCGACAGCGGATGCATGAGGGGCATCTCACATACCAGGGTTATCTGGTGGTCGAACTCGTTCATGAATTCGTTTGCGGCCGCAGGGCTAAGCAGGGTTGAGGCCAAATATGAGACTATGGACTCGTATTCGCGCTGCGCCTCGCGGGTGATGACTGCCTTATGGGTCATAGCGCTGACGGATCGAGGCAGAGAAGGCCGAGAAGTCCGTGTAATCACCCGAGGCAATTTCGGTTTCGGCAAGCAACATGCGAGAGAGAAGTTTTGCCTTAGCGACTTCCTCGCGCTGCGCCTCGTATTCTTCGTTGCTCAGGCAATGCATCGCGCTGTATCCATTGCGCGTCACTGTGACATCGCGCTCCCGTTCAACGAGAGCGGCAAACGCCGCGGTATCTTTCATATCTCGAACCGGTACACAAACAGGCATCAGGACCCTCCTTCACCTAACTGTGGCCAAATTGTACCGCGTCTATTTCCTCTCCACCAAATCAAGAAGCTCCTGCTTGGAGTGGACATCGAGCTTAGTGTAGATGTGCTTGACGTGGCCACGCACGGTGTTTTCGGAAATGAGGAACGTCTCGGCGATGCGGGTCTTGCTGTGGCCGCGCACGAGCAGCTCAAGCACTTCCTCCTCGCGTGCGGTGAGGCTTCCCTTGCGGGCGAGCTGGTGGCAGCGGGTGCGCAGGTTGTCGGCCGAGGAGCTGGCGGTGGGTGCGGCGGCCTCGCGCTTCTCCAGGTCGCGCTGGGTGGCAAGCGCGCGCATCTCGGGGGAGTCGTCCTCGGCCTGGTTCAGTTCGGAGAAGATGAGCCGGTTGCCAAGGGAGCGGTCGTCGAGCAGTACAAGAGCCACGACCACGAGCGCCCAAGTGGCAATCGAGGTGATGAGCGGCTCGATGGGACTCTCAACCATGAGCAGGCCCGCCGCGCTTCCTGCGGCAAAGGGCAAGGCGTAGGCGAGCCAGCCTGCCGCGTACACGGCCAATGCCGGGTAGGAGCTGTGCCTGGCCACATCGGCCACAGCCATGAACAGGAAGAACACCACGAGCAGGGCATGGGCGGTGCGCACGAGCGCAAAGAGCACGGCATGGGCGCCGGTGCCTGCGAGGAACGGCTCGAACACAAGCACGGTGACCATGAGGATGAGAATGAGTCGCCAGGTGCGGCCAAAATCGATGCCGCGGCCTGCGACGCTGACCCACCAGATGAAGACAAAGGCGAGCAGTATCTCGGTGCCGTGGTTTACAAGCACGGAAAGCACGTAGGGGTTGGGTGTGGACTCGAGGATGGCCGTGCGGATGATGCCGATGGTGAAGCTGAATGCCACCACGCTTACCAATGCACGCGACAGGGACCCCACGGTGCGGGCGTTGTAGTACTGCTCGGGCTTGCTTGCGGGTGGCAGGTTGCGCGCCGCATGGCGCATGCAGGCGAATGTGGCGAAGGGCAGGCACACGAACACGGGGGCCGCCACGGCGCCGGGCAAAAAGTCGATGACCGTTTTGCAGGCAGAGCCCAGCGCCATCGTGCAGAAGAGCAGGGGAACCGAAAAGGCGAGGTCGAGTTTGGCATACACCTGGATCCAGCGGCCGTAGGCCCAGGCAACGCCCACCCCTCCCAAGGTTGCGCCCACTGCGGTGGCCACGGCGGGCGCAGTGGGCAGCTCGACCGATAGTGCCACGCCGCCCAACGCCATGAGGGTCGCCGACACAAGGTCGCGTGCGAGCATTCTGCGGTCCCCGGGCAGGTCGAAACGCTCACCCGCTTTGCCTGCACGCCAGGCACCGATGCCTATCGCCACGAGCGTCACGCTCATGGCCGAGTACAGCACGGCCGTGACGGAGATGCCGCCGCTCTCAAGGAAGCGGTGGGTGGAGCAGTAGATCCACATGTGTACAAACGCCAGGCCCAAAAGGGACGGGCGAAGGTTTTTTAGGAAGTTTGCAAGCATGGTTCCTCCAGTGAGGCGGCAGTGCGCAAAGCGGTGAGCGAACAGCCCCTTTGGGGTTGTCTCGGAGTGTCGCGGGGCTTATTCGCGCCTGTACATAGTACTGCACGTCTCGCGCCATTGACGCGAAAAACGATGGGTCACTCCACTCCAATCTGGGGTGTATACAAGCACTTTTACCTGCACAAACAAAGAAAGCCGCAAAGTGGGGGGCGAATGGGTTGCGCTGAGCGCGCTAGTGTTCGAGCTGTTCAACGCAAGGCACACGCCAAGCGAGGACGCATCAGCCACCGCTACAAAGCAAGGCATGACAGAAAAGGGGTAATCGCTATGCAAAGCAACGCAATGTCCCGCCGCTCGTTCGTTCAGACCGCAGGCGCCGCAGCCGCCGGCCTCGCCGCCGCAGCCGCCGTGCTGCCGGGTGCCAACCCGCAGACGGCCCACGCTGCCGTCGCCGTTCCCGAGACGTGGGACTATGAGTGCGACGTCGCAGTCGTGGGCACCGGTACGGTTCTGACCGGTGCCGGCAAGGCTGCCGCCGAGGGCAACCGCGTCATCATCATTGAGGCCGAAGGATTTATTGGTGGTACCACCTCCATCTCCAACGGTCAGACTTGGATGCCCCTCAACTCTACCGCCATGGCGCAGGGCCTGGACAACTACGACGACGCCCTGGCCTACATCACCGCTACCGCCGCTGGCAAGTCTACGCCCGAGATTCTCGAGGCCTTTCTGAAGTACGGCCCCGAGGCCATCGACTTCCTGGCCGAAACAGCCGACCTCACTTGGGAGATCAGCCCCCGCGTCGACTATCATATCGACGTCTTCCCCGGCGCCAAGGACCAGACCCGCACCATCGCCCCTGTTGGCAAGCAGTCAACTGAGGCCGGCCAGATGACGGGCGCCTTCGGCACCACCTCTTCGGGCTCCTATGTCACCGACCCGCTGTGCGACGGCGTCGTGAACAAGTACGGCGGCGAGCTGTTGCTCAACACCCGCGCCATGCACCTCATCACCCGTGTCAACGACGAGGGTGTGACCGAGGTCTGTGGCGTGCAGGCCCAGGCCGAGGACGGTTCCATGATCAACATCAAGGCCACCAAGGGCGTCATCCTGGGCGCGGGCGGCTTTGGCTGGAACGACGACATGAAGAAGCGCTACATGGAGCTGCCGGCCAACCGCACCATGGAAGTCTCCACCTGCGTGGGCGACGGCATCCTCATGGGTCAGGCCGTGGGCGCCGACGTCACGCTCATGCAGTACGCCTGGGGCCAGGTCGTCTGCGTCAACCCCGAGGACATGCCCTACCACGAGTGGTGCGAGAAGCCCACTGAGATCAACCACTTCGGCCTGGGCACCTTCTATGGCCTTATGTGCAAGCCGGGTTCCTGCGTGCTCAACAAGTTCGGCCGCCGCTTCATGGACGAGGCCGTTGACTACGACTCCCTCTACCATGGCTTCTGGGGCCGCGACCTAGGCGCCAACCAGACCGAGGAGGGAGGCACTTACGGCACGAGCTGGACGAACTGCCCGGCCTTCTACATCTGCGACTCCACTGTTGCCGATGCCGAGAACTCCGTTATGCGCGACTCCGACGGCAACATCGTGAGCTGGGTCGCCTATCAGGCCGACACCATCGAGGAGCTCCTCGACCAGATTCCCTGGCGTGACGACTACGCCCGCCAGAAGGCCTCCAAGACCATCGAGGAGTACAACGAGAACTGCAGGAACGACATCGATCCCGAGTTCCACCGCGGCGAGACCACGTGGGATCAGGGCGGCACGAGCCGTCCCGAGAAGTCGCTGGCACCCATCGAGGTCGGCCCCTTCTACGGCATCATCTGCGAGCCCTATCCCATGTGCACCAAGGGTGGCCTGCGCGTGAACGAGAACGCTGAGGTCCTCTCCGTCACCGGTGAGGTCATCCCCCGTCTGTACGCATCCGGCAACAACTCCGGCATCGGCGGCCCGGGCCTCTTCTACAACGGCGCCGGCGGAACCCTGGGCCCTGGCTTCACGTTTGGCTACATCGCCGGCATGAACGCCGCCCAGCTGACTCCCTGGGAGTAGGACAGGCTGTAAACCCCCTTTTTTGGGCGCTTCTCCTTCGGGAGGGGCGCCTTTTCTCGTTGTTAGATTGTTTCTGGTGTGTTAACCTGCCTAAATGCTCATCCGACGAGAAAAAGAGGGGGCTCGCTGTGGATATAAACGAATGGCTTGTCAAGGTGACAGGCGATATCGACGGCTTCATGTACACCTACATCCTGTTGGCGCTGCTTGTGTTCACGGGTATCTGGTACACGATTCGTACCCGCGCGGTGCAGATTCGCTATATCAAGGACATGTTCACCCAGCTTACCGAGAAGAAGCACGTTGAGGGCGGGCACGCCATCTCGTCGTTCCAGGCGCTGATGGTGTCCACGGCGAGCCGTGTGGGCACGGGCAACATCGCCGGCGTCGCCACCGCCGTCGCCACCGGTGGCCCGGGTGCCGTTTTCTGGATGTGGGTCATGGCGCTCGTGGGCGCCGCCTCGGCCTTCATCGAGTCCACGCTCGCCCAGATCTTCAAGGTGAGGGGCAAGGACGGCGAGTTCCGCGGAGGCCCCGCCTACTACATCGAGCAGGGCCTGGGGCATCGCTGGCTCGGCGTCGTCTTCGCCGTGCTGCTCATCCTGTGCTTCGCGTTCGGTTTCAACGGCCTGCAGGCATTCAATGCGGCCAGCTCGCTTGAGTACTATACGGGCAAGGGCGCTCTCGGCCACAAGGCCGCCATTGCCTGCGGCATCGTGCTTGCCGTCATGACGGCGTTCGTCATCTTCGGCGGTGCGCGCCGCATCAGCGTCATCACCTCGATTATCGTGCCCGTCATGGCGCTTGTCTACATCGCCATTGCTATGTGGACCACGTTCTCTAACATCACCGACCTGCCTGCCGTCTTCGGCCTCATGTTCGCCTCGGCCTTCGACTGGCAGTCCATCTTCGGCGGATTCGCCGGTTCGGTCGTCATGCTGGGCATCAAGCGCGGCCTGTACTCCAACGAGGCCGGTATGGGCTCCGCGCCCAACGCCGCCGCCACCGCGAGCGTTTCCCACCCCGTGAAGCAGGGCCTCGTGCAGAGTCTGTCCGTCTACATCGACACGCTGGTCATCTGCACCTGCTCGGCGATGATGGTCCTCGTGTTCTATGTGCAGAACCCGGCTGCCGCCGAGGGTCTCAACGGCATGCCTCTCGTGCAGATGGCCGTGAACAACGCGGTGGGCGAGTGGGGTATCCACGTCATCACGTTCGCCATCTTCGCATTCGCCTTCTCGAGCCTCATCGGCAACTACTTCTACGCCGAGGGCAACCTGCGCTTCATCAAGGACGGCAGCCCCGTGCTGCTTACCGTGTTCCGCCTTGCCTGTATCGTTTTCATCTACCTCGGTGCCGTCAACAGCTTCGACCTTGCCTGGAACCTGGCCGACATCTTCATGGGCTTTATGGCCATCATGAACCTCATCGCCATCCTGCTGCTGGGCAAGTGGGCCATCCGCGCGCTCGACGACTACACGGCGCAACGCAACGCCGGCAAGGACCCGGTGTTCGTGGCCGATTCCATCGAGGGCCTGCCCGTCACCCAGTGCTGGCATGTGGGCGAGGGAGACCTCAAGGACGTGGGTCCCGAGCCGGTGAAGCAGTTCTGGCGCGAGTCGATTGACCCGGAGCAGTAAGAGCGCCTGGCTGAGTCGCTCAACATACGCGTGTTCCCTGTGCGGCACCCTTTGCGGGGTGCCGCTCTTTGTATACGGCCTGCTACCATAGGTGGCGCATGAAGACTGTGGAGGGTGCCCTATGTGGGCCCAGAGAGGATGTGCAATGAGCGAGAAGAAGACGGTGGTCGTCGCCAGCAACAACGCCCACAAGATCGAGGAGATCCGCGCGATTCTGGGCGCGGTGCTGCCCGACGCCGAGTTCAAGGCGATGGGCGAGATCGGCGGGCTTCCCGAGCCCGAGGAGACGGGCACGACCTTCGAGGAAAACGCCTTCATCAAGGCGCAGACCATCCACGACCTCACCGGCCTGCCCACGGTGGCCGACGACTCGGGCCTCGTGGTGGACGCCCTCGACGGGGCGCCGGGCGTCTATTCGGCCCGCTATTGCGGTGTGCACGGGGACGACGCCGCCAACAACGCGAAGCTGTTGCGCGAGATGGAGGGCGTGCCGCAGGAGAAGCGCACGGCCCGCTT
Source organism: Coriobacteriaceae bacterium (assembly GCA_019420325.1). Taxonomy (GTDB): domain Bacteria; phylum Actinomycetota; class Coriobacteriia; order Coriobacteriales; family UMGS124; genus UMGS124. The sequence continues at coordinate 28,470 of JAHZHK010000002.1, forward strand.
TATGAGCTGCGTGACCTATGTCGACGCCGACGTGCGTACCTGCGGTATCGGCTCGTGCGAGGGCGTCGTGGGTTTCGAGGGCCGAGGCACCAACGGTTTCGGCTACGACCCGCTCTTCTGGCCCGAGGACACGCCCGGCAAGACCATGGCAGAGCTCACGCCCGAGGAGAAGAACGCCATCTCGCACCGCAAGCACGCCATCGAGGCGCTCGCCCAGGAGCTCGCGAAGCTCGGATAGGTGCGCCTTATACGCAAAACGCAAACGTATGCGCGTTTTTTTGAGGCTTTCCTGGGGAAACGCCGAAAAAAGCAGCGTACGTTTGCGTTTTAATGCGAGAGGGGTCTGTATTGTGCGTTGTGCGGCGCGTCGGGTGGCGGCCTAGAGCTGCTCGGTGTCGAGCCAGATGGTGAAGGGGCCGGAGTTCACGAGGCTCACCTGCATATCGGCACCGAACTCGCCTGTCTGCACCTCGCCCATGTCGGTGCGTACCATCTCGCAAAAGCGCTCGTAGAGGGCGCGCGCGGTGTCGGGGGCGCCGGCGGAGGTGAACGAGGGGCGGTTGCCGTGCTTGCAGTCGGCGTAGAGCGTGAACTGGCTCACCACGAGCACCTGGCCGTCCACGTCGGCCAGCGAACGGTTCGTCTTGCCCGCCTCGTCCTCGAAGATGCGCAGCTTGCGAATCTTGTCCCAGAGCTTGTGAGCGACTGCCTCGTCGTCTGCCTGTCCCACACCGAGAAGGATAAGGTAGCCGCGCCCGATGCGGCCGACCGTTGCGCCCGCGATGTCGACCTGTGCCTGTTCCACGCGCTGGATGAGTGCTCGCATGTGCGTCCTTTCAAAGTCGTCGTTGCCGGCAGACATGATACCAACGCTCGACACAAAGAGCCCCGCCTTCACAGGGAAGACGGGGCTCTGTGCGCATTGGGGGATGCGCGGAGGGGATTGTCGTGCGAGGGATTGTCGTCGTGCCTTACGCCAGGGCGTTGGCAGCGGCGGACTGGCCGGCGATGCGGCCGAAGACGATGATGTCGGTGAAGGAGTTGCCGCCCAGACGGTTGCCGCCCTGGACGCCACCCGTGCACTCGCCGGCAGCGAAGAGGTTGGCGATGGGGGTGCCGTCCTCCTTGGTCACCTGAGCGTCGGTGTTGATGGCCAAGCCACCCATGGTGTAGTGAATCGTGGGGATGCGCTTGGAGGCGTAGAAGGGGCCGTCCTCGACCTTGTCGCCCAGGAGCTTCTTGCCGGGGTCGACCATGGTGTCCTCGCCGGCGTCGATGACCGCGTTGTAGCCGTCGATGGTCTCCTCGAGGGTGGCGGGGTCGAGCTCGATCTGCTCGGCCAGGTCGGCGATGGTGTCGGCCTGGAAGCTGTGGCCGGTGGCCACGAGGTCGGCGATCTCGTCGAGACGGTCGTCGGTGATGTCGGTGGAGTCGACGATGAGCCACATCTCGTCGTTGGTCTGCTCAAGGATGGCGTTGGCGATCTCGTCGCGGCGGCCGTCCTCGGCGGTGAAGCGCTTGGCCTCGTCGTTCACCATGACGTAGTCCTCAACGCCCAGCCAGTTGCCCACGAAGGTGGCCACGCCGCCGTTCTGGGGGTCGCCGAGCGGGTGGATCTGCACGAGCTCCATGTTCTTGAGGCCGGCACCGATCTCCTGAGCCATGGGGATGGCGTCGCCGGTGGCGCTCACGTTGCAGGAGGAGGGCATGGTCTCGGTCACGCGGGTGTCGTACTGCATGGCGAGCTGGGGGTTGCGGGCATAGCCGCCGGTAGCCATGACAACGGACTTGGCGGTGACGGTAACAGGGTTGCCGGAGGAGACGCGCGAGCCCGTGACGCCCGTGACGTTGCCGTCGGCGTCGGTGGAGATGGCCTCAACCTTGGCGTCGGTGTAGTACTTCACGCCCAGGCGAGTGGCGCAGTCCATGAGGCAGCTCACGTAGTAGGCGCCGCCCTGCTGGCCCATCTTCTGAACCTTGATGGAGTGGCCGCGCTGCCACTTGCCACCGATTGCCGTGAAGACCTCGTCGTTGAAGACCAGGCCGTGGGCCTCCATCCAGTGAATGCCGTCGAGGGCGTTGTCGGCCAGGATATGCACGAGCTCGGGGTCGGCCTTCTCGTCGCCGCCCTCGTAGGTGTCCTCAAAGAACTTGTCGGCGCTGTCCTCGATGCCCATGGGGTCCTGGCGCTCGGGGTCGGGGGAGTTGAAGGTACCCTCGCCGCAGTTGGTGTTGCCGCCGTAGATGTCCATCTTGTCGAGCAGGATGACCTTGGCGCCAGCCTCGGCAGCGGAGACGGCAGCGGCCATGCCAGCGCCGCCCGTACCCACGATCACGACGTCGCACTCCTCCTCGATGGCAGGCGCGGGCTCAAGGCCGCTCTCGGCGTCCTCGAGGGCGTCAACGTCGGCACCGGCCTGCTCGTAGGCGTCGGCCAGGGCAGACTTAAAGCCGAAGGAAGTGAGGGTGGCGCCGGTCACGGAGTCGAGGTTGAGCGTCTGGGACTCAAGGGCGCGCTGCGTCAGGATCTCGATGGCAGCGTCGCCGATGTTCTTGGACTCGTCGGAGCGGGCGACGATGGCGCAGAGCTTGCCGTCCTTGAACGTGGCCTCAAGATCGATGTCGCCGTTGCGGCCGGTGCCGGTGGCGGCGTAGGTGCCGTCGACGATGGAGGAAGCGGCCTGATCGGCCTTGGCGAGCTGGACGCCGCCCATGGCTGCGACGGCGGCGAGGCCGGCTGCGCCGGCGACGAACTGACGACGGGTGGAAGTAGCGATAAACATGTGGACCCCTTTCGACACTGACTTTGACGTGCATTGCCTGATGGATGTCGCTTGGCTCGGCGCCTGTGCTGCGGTCGCCTTGCACCCCCTGCCTTGCGTTCGGGGTGCGTGTGCCTCAAGCGCTGCGCCTTGCTTTGCTGACTCGTACAATGCGCCGAAAACGCCGGTGCCGAAATTGCACGAACGGTGTGGTTGTTGGTTTTGCCTCTCGCACACCTTTGGTGTGAGTCTCATCATGCCTGGTAGATTGATGTGTCAAGCCAAAAGGTGGCGAAAAAGAAATCCGCCGCTCCCTCGTGGTGCGAAGGGGCGGCGGATGCGTGCAGGGGGTCGCGCAGGGTTCGAAACGGGTCGCAAGACCCCGATATGTGTCGTATTTTCGAGCGCCTATTTTTGACTTTCGGCCATCTGATCCATGAGCAGATCGAGCAACTCTTGCTTGGAATGGACGCCCACTTTCGTGTACAGGTGGCGGGCGTGGCTGCGCACCGTGTTCTCCGAGATGCATAGGCTCTCTGCGATGTAGCCCTTCGAGCGGCCCTTGCAGATGAGTTCCATGACCTCAAGCTCGCGGTCGGTGAGGCCGGAGTCGTGCCCGAGGCGCTTGCATGCGTCGCCGAGCGCGTCGAAAAGCGCCGGGGGCACGGGAGGCTTCTCGAGGTCGGCAAAGACGCGTCCCGCTGAGAAATCGCGCTCGTCGAGCATGAAGATGCTGACCATGGCAAGCAGGTACACGATGACGGAGACGAGCGAGGTCATGGCAACGCTCGTGGTGAAGAGACCGCCGAGCGCGCGTCCCACGGGGAAGGGCAGGCAGTACGCCGTCCAGCCCATGGCGAACACGGCCAAGGGGTTGATGGTGCTGCGGTGAGCCACGTCGGCGAGGAACGCCCACAGCAGCATGACCACGAGCGTCTGCCCCACAGCCACGAAGACGAGTGCCCAGCCCGAGAAGGCACGGCCGAAAAGGGGCAGTGCGAGCACGCCCGTCGCCGTGAACACGAGCGTGGCGCGCCATAGGTCGGAGAAGTGCAGCGAGCGGCGCTTGACCAGGACAACCCAGATGATGCCGGCGGCGGTGGCGACCTCGAGCAGGTGGTGGACGAGTGAGAGTGCGGCCTTGGGGGCGGGGTCGGCTTCCACATGAATGCCCTGCATGATGCCGATGACCAGACCGTATGCGGCGATGCCGAAGAGGATTTTGATGTAGGGGCGCTGCCTGCGTGGGTCGACCAGCACCTCGACCGGCTTGGCCGGGGGCTGCGCCGCCATGGCGCGCCCGCACAGGATGAACGACGCAAACGGAAGAACCGAGCATACTATGGCGGCCCACGCGTCGGGTATGAGGTCAATGGGGATTTTGACGAGGCTGCCTATGAGCATTGCCCCGAAGATGCAGGCAAGCGCGTCGCGCGTCTCAAGCGCCGCGTAGAAGAACGACCATTGCATGTACGTCCAGCCCATGCCGATGCCGCAGAATACTGCCGCTGCCTGGAGTATCTGTTCGGCGGGAAGTCCTTGGGGCAACGGAAGGACGAGCGCGAGGGTTCCCAGTGCCATGAGCGTGGCGAGGGGCCAGTTGATCCACGAGAGGGTCTTTGAGGTGGGCTTTGCCAGAAGGGCCCCTATCGTGAGGCCAAGCGTGAAGAGCGTGAGCGAGATGTAGATGGTGACGGTGAGCGTCATCTGGGGGTGCGCCGCGCTGGCGAGGTGGCAGGCGTCCCAGATCCACACGTGGCCGCACAGGATGCCGAAGTAGCACAGGCGCGGGTGCTGCAGTGTGTGGGGAAGAGCTTCGTGGTCTGGAATGAGCGACATATTGTGCCCTCACTTTGGGTTAGCGGTGCATGGATGCGGGCAACATGCCATTCTACAACGCTTTTGTTCCATGCTGACGAGAGGTTACGCGGGGCCGAGGCCATGTGTTTGATTGTTTGGGGGCCGCAGTGTTATCAATCGGTGGCAAAGTCACATTCTCATGCTCTGCGCGCCGCGACGGTCGTACACTGTGCCTTGCAGGGGATGCAAGATTGGAACCTTACGAAAGGATGTACGCCCATGTGCACCAACGGCATCAACACCACTCAGTTTGAGCAGCTCATCGACCAGATCGATGACTACGTGGCCCTTCAGGTGCGCCACACCCACAAGCTTGCCCATGCCGCCGACAACGCCGGCTACGAGAACTGCCACCTGAAGCTGCATGCCGCCTCCGACATGCTCGCTGAGGTACGCAACCTGCTCGACGAGGCCAAGTTTGCGCTGGAGGATGACGTCAACTCCGTTTCTGCCGTCGACGTTCACGCTGTGTAAGTTGCGGAACCTGATGCGCTGCGTTCCGCGGAGTCTCACGTACGTCCAGTACGCATCGACTCCGCGCGTCTTGCGCATCAGAACCCGCGTTTTAGAGGGTTGCGGAGCCTGATGCGCTGCGTTCTCCACGGGACTCGTCGCAAAGGGCGCTCCGTGCACAGGAGCTCATGTACTCCAGTACACATCGCACCTGTGCGCCTTGCGGACGAGAACCCGCGCTTTAGAGGGTTGCGGAACCTGATGCGCTGCGGTTTTTGAGTGCATGAAAAAAGCCGCTCGGCTTGTGCTCGGGCGGCTTTTTTTGGCTATGCTGGGGTTTTCTTGGCTTTGCGCTGGGTTGCCAACGCATGGGCGAGCAACGTGAGCGCAACTCCGGTGGCAGCACCGCAGCAGTCAAGTAGGACGTCGCTTACCTGTCCCGAGCGCCCCTCGACGAAGAGCTGGATGGTCTCGTCACAGCTCGGCACGCCCACAAGCAGCGCGGCGCACAGCACGACGGCACCTGTGCAGCGAGGCGAGCGATGGGGCGTAAACGCCTGCATGCCGATGAGCCCCAGCACGAGGTACTCGCTGAAATGGGCGCATTTGCGCACGATGTGGTCGCTCAGCCACTCATAGGGAAGCCCCACGCCAGCCAAACATCCCTGCAGAAATTCGAGCACGCCTCCGCTGAGAGCGCCTGAGGTGCTGGCGGGCTCCAACGAGTTTCCCCAGATGAAGCACACCATGAGGCAAAACACGGCGATCCAAGGCCAGCGTAGGTGCCCCTTGAGACCACGGTTCGTTTCGAGCGTTCCCGTCGTGTTTTGCTTGTCTGTCACGTGCTTCCCCTTCGCCTTGCCGCAGTCACAATTCTTCACTGTATCCCTGCGAGGCGCCGAACTCGTCGAGCGCGTGTGAATTTACCCTCTTGCAATTTCTTTACACGTGCGTTACCTTACGCGTTGCGTATCTGTTACGGGGCGGGGTGAGATTCCCCACCGGCGGTATGGGTCTGGCCGACCCGAGCCCGCGAGCCAGCAATAGCTGGCCGACCTGGTGAGATTCCAGGGCCGACGGTATAGTCCGGATGATAGTAACACCTGGTCGCGCCACACATCGCTACCAGAGACCCGCTGCAGCCGTGCGCGGGTCTTTTTGTTTGTAGGGGGCCAGGGGGGCTTCCGGCAAAAAGTGCAGCCCGCGCCTTCGCGCCCGCCCAAGGCGGGTAGAAAGGCTGGTGTACCATGGCCGCATCTAACACAAGCACCGAGAAGTCCGGAGTCAACAAGGCCAAGCGCAGCCACTGGAGCGTGCGCGAGCTCGTGACGCTCGCCATTTTCAGCGCACTGGGCATGGCTCTGTCGTTCATCCAGATCCCGATTTTCCCGCCTGCGCCCTACCTGCAGTATGACCCGAGCGGCATCGTCACGCTCACCGTCGCCCTCATGTACGGCCCTGCCGCTGGCATCATGGTGCAGCTCGTGAGCTGGATTCCCAAGCTCATCATGTCCCCGCTGGGCTCTCTGCTCACCTTTGTCGCCATGATCGGCGCCGTGCTCATCGTGGGCCTCATCTACAAGAAGTTCCACAACCTGAAGGGCGCCATCGTGGCCATCGTCGTGGGCTCCGTGGTCTTCACTGCCATCGCCATCGCCATGAACTTCGTCATCACCCCCATCTACACGCCTGGCGTTACCGTTGAGGCGGTCGCGAGCATGGTGGTGCCGATCCTTCTTCCCTTCAACATCATCAAGTGCGTCATCAACGGCGTTGTCACTGGCCTTCTCTATAAGCCGGTTTCCAACCTTGTGAAGATGCGCGACAGCCGCGCCCACGCATAGCGTAGAAATCCCTGCGTAGGGTACAACGAACGAATCCGAAGGGAGGTCGCCCGGGCACTGTTTCCGGCGGCCTCCCTTCGCGGGTGTACATGAGTTTTGACATTGCGTCAGTTTTGGTATCCGCGGGGCTCAACGTGTGAAGGTCGCCGTGGCACAGCCAAGTTTTCCGCAAGAAAAAGGGGTATGAATGCCGGCTCAGATAGACATTGCCGACGCGAGGTTTGCCTACGACGGCGAGCACGAGGTGCTGCATGGTGTGAACCTGCAGATTGAAGAGGGGTCCTACGTCGTCATTCTCGGCCATAACGGCTCGGGCAAGTCGACGCTTGCGCGCACGATGAACGCACTTATCGTTCCCGACGAAGGCTCCGTGAGTGCATGCGGCCTGTCCAGCGCCGATCCCGACGAGCAGATCGAGATTCGCCGTCATGTGGGCATGGTCTTTCAAAATCCGGACAACCAGATGGTCACGAGCATCGTAGCCGACGACGTCGCTTTTGGCCCGGAGAACCTCGGTATTCCTCAGCCTGAAATTGTCCGTCGTGTTGACGAGGCGCTCGAGGCCGTTGCCATGACTGAGTACGCCCAGGCCGACCCCACCGAGCTTTCCGGCGGTCAGAAGCAGCGCGTCTCCATCGCCGGCATGCTCGCCATGAACCCCGACGTGCTCGTGTTCGACGAGCCGTGCGCCATGCTCGACCCGCGTGGCCGCCGTGGCGTGCGCCGCGTCATGCGCAACCTCAACGAGCGCGGCATGACGATTGTGCACATCACGCACTTCATGGAAGACGCGCTCGACGCCGATGTGGTGCACGTGATGGACAAGGGCAACATCGTGCTTTCCGGCACGCCCGACGAGGTCTTCGCCCACGGCGACCTTCTCCGCAGCCTGGGTCTTGAGCAGCCGTTTGCCATGAAGCTGGCCCATGCCCTGCGTGCTCGCGGAATCGATGTGACCGACACTGCCCGCCTTCCCGAGCTTGAGGAGCAGATTTGCAAGCTCGCTGGGATTGATGCAGAGAAAGGCGAGTAGTCATGCCGCTTGTTTTTGACCACGTGACCTATCACTACGATACCGAGGTCGTGGGACCTGCCCTCGACGATGTGTCGCTTACCGTAAACGACGGCGAGTTCGTCGCCTTCATCGGACACACGGGTTCGGGCAAGTCTACGCTGGCGGAGCACTGCAACGCCACCAAGCTGCCCTCATCGGGCACCGTGACGATGGACGGTCTCTCTACGGCCGACCGCAAGGCTCGCCGTGAGGTGCGCCGCCTGGTGGGCTTCGTCGCCCAGTACCCCGAGTACCAGCTCTTTGCCGAGACCGTGCGCGAGGACGTGGGCTTTGGCCCGCGCAACTTGGGCATGAACGAGGCCGAGGTGGACGAGGCCGTGCGCGGGGCCATCGCGCTTGTGGGTCTGGATTACGACGCTGTGGCGGAGAAGTCGCCCTTCGACCTGTCGGGCGGTCAGAAGCGCCGCGTGGCGCTTGCCGGCATCATCGCCATGCACCCCAAGGTACTCGTGCTTGACGAGCCCATGGTGGGCCTGGACCCCCGCGGCCGTCGCGAGGTGTTCGACATCGTGCGCTCCCTGCACAAGAGCGGCACCACGATCGTCATGGTCTCGCACTCCATGGAAGACGTCGCCGAGGCGGCCCAGCGCATCGTGGTGCTCGATCACGGTCGCATCGTCGACGAAGGGGCGCCTGAGGTGGTCTTCTCCCATTCAGACCTGCTCCATCGCGTGGGCCTCGACGTGCCCCTGCCGGCGCGTGTTGCCAACGACCTGGGCAAACGCGGCCTCGACCTGGGATGCGAGCCCCTCACGCTCGACGCTCTCGCTGATGCCATTGCAGCTCGCCTGGGTGGCAAACCGGCCGAGCCGTCTGCCTGTGACATGAAGGGCGGTGAGCGCTAATGAGCTCGTCCATTACCGTGGGTTCGTTCTACAACGTCAAGTCGCCCCTGCATGCGCTCGACCCGCGCGTAAAGATGGCCATCATGGTCGTCTTCATGGTGAGCGTGTTTTTGGCGCCGGCGCCCTGGGGTCTCATCCCTGTTGCCGTGATGCTCGTGCTTGCGACGGTCCTGTCCCGCGTGCCCCTGCGCATCGTTGGCAAGGCGATTAAGCCGCTGTGGTTCTTTGTCATTTTCACGGCGCTGGTCAACATTTTCCTTGTGCGCGAGGGCAACGTGGTGGCGCACTTCCTGGGGTTCTCCATCACCGACCATGCGCTCGTCCAAAGCGTCTACATGGCGTTTCGCGTGTTTGCGCTCATGATGGCCGGCACCATTTTCTCGCTGGTGACTTCACCTATCTCGATTACCGACGGTGCCGAGCGCCTGCTTGCGCCTCTTGCACGTTTTGGTTTGCCCGTCCACGAGCTTGCCATGATGTACACCATCGCCATTCGTTTCATGCCCACGCTTTTCGACGAGGTCCAGCACATCATGGCTGCACAGGCTTCGCGCGGCGCCCGCTTTGATGAGGGCCGTCTTATCGACCGTGTCCGCTTCTTCGTTCCCATTCTGGTGCCGCTCTTTGCAAGTGCCCTGCGCCATGCCGAGGAACTTGCAAGTGCCATGGAGGCTCGCTGCTACGTGGGTGGCGAGGGCCGCACGCACTACCATGTGCTTGAGGTCCGCAAGGGCGACTGGGTGGCCATCGCAATCGCCATTGTCTACCTTGCGAGCCTGGTGGTGCTGGCGTTTGTCTAACGCCTGCTTTTGTTCGAGGAGAGGGGAGCGGCCGATGTCTGAGGCTGACCTTGCAGGCAGGCCCATTGTGCGCGTGATGCGTGCTGATGACTACGACCAGGTTCACGCCCTGTGGGAGCATATTCACGGCTTTGCGCTGCGCTCACTCGATGATTCGCGCGCCTATGTCGAGCGATTCTTGGAGCGCAACCCTCAAACGAGCTGTGTGGCTGAGCTCGATGGACGCGTCGTGGGATCCATCCTGTGCGGCCATGACGGCAGGCAGGGGAGCTTCTACCATGTGTGCGTTGCCCCTGAGTACCGCAAGCATGGTTTGGGCAAGCAGATGGTGCGCTTCTGCTTGCAGGCCTTGGCTGACGAACACATCAGCAAGGCGACGCTTGTGGCCTTCGACGACAACGAGGTGGGCAACAAGTTCTGGAACGGCATTGGTTGGACAGCGCGCAAGGATTTCAACTCCTACGAGTTTGCCCTCAATGCGGAGAACATCACGCGCTATGTGCAGTAGTGCCTGGTAGGCTCCGCAAAAAAATAAAGAGTTGCCAGTTGTAATCTGGGAGGCAGCCGGGAAAATCCGGGTGCCTTCTTTTTTGGGTAATAATCCTACTAATAAAGTAGGATTGTGGAGAGAGAATGAAGAGTTTACCTTGGTGAAGAAAAGTGCCGATGTGTGTTGACTAGAAGTTAACCATGGTATATTGTTTGCAGCGTCGAAAGGAGCAAACAAGGAGCTCCCAAGACATCCGCTTCGTCTCCCTCTCCTTGCCTCCCGGCTCTCCCAGCCGGGAGGCGTCCCAGAGAGATGATGGCAAGCGACCTGGTCAGCCTCCCTCTCCTTGGCCCTGCGACCCTCCCTGGTCGCAGGGCCGTCCCAAAAGAGATTCTGATCATGCGTACCGAGTGTGCCTCCCTCTCCTTGGGAGCCCGCATCCCCATGTGGGCTCCCGTCCCATTGCCTCCCTCTCCTTGGGCCCTGGCTTCACGGCTGGGGCCCGTCCCTGTTTGGGGGACAAAAAAGACCCCGCCGACTTGAAGTTTGGCGAGGTCTCATGGTTGTGGTTCTGTTCTGTCGTGTGTGAGGGCGGCTTCAGGCTTCGCTTTAGAGCAGCTTGCCTCCGTCGAGGTTCCTAAAGGTGCGAATCGCCCAGCGCCTGCGCTTTGTGTTAGGCGGGAACACGGCGTTCACAAGGGGCATGCCCACTTTGAATGCAAAGAAGACGACGAGACGATGGCGCAGGTCTGCCAGGTTGTGGTGGGAGTCCTCGAGCATCTGTGCGAGCTTCTTGAGGTAGGGGCAGCGGCGGGCGTATTGCCACCAGGCTTCGGCGAAGTCCACTTTGGGATAGAGCCAGGGGCGGTTGTCGGGGCCCGCGTAGTGTACGATCTTTGGCGCACGACGGGCCTGTGCGTATGCGCCGCGCATCTCTGGGGGCGCGCAGGGAATGATGTGGCCGCAGCGCAGTCCCTGCCAGTCGAACAGGGTGTTCCATGCCATGTCGAGCCGTACGAAGTCGCCGCTTGCAAGGTAGTTGAGAACGTCCTGGTCGAGCCACTGCCAATGGCGCACGGTGGCCAAGGCGATGCATTTGCCGGTGGGCGCGCTGCGGCGGAACTCCGCCAGGTTGAGCACGAGCACGCCTGCCTGGAAGTAGGTATACGGGTCCTCGAGACCTACGTCGTTCTTGAGATAGTCGTAAATGGCCTCGTCGTAGCCGCCTGCCATGCCGGCGGTGTCTGCATCGAGTGTGGCGGCAAGGAGATAGCCTTTGAGGTCCACGTCGTAGAGCTTGGCGATGTCGTCGAGCACCACGAGGTCGCAGTCGATATAGGCAGCCTTGTCCACGCCGGGCAGAAGCTCGGGGGCAAGCAGGCGGTAATACGTCTCACAGGCAAAGTGGCCGTGGCAGGGGAGCGTGGCGTTTCCTGCAGCGGCCATGGCATCAAGGAAGCCCACGCGTACGTTGGGTTTGCATGAGGCCTGCCAATGCAGGAGCTCCATGTTTGCGGGGGAGATGTCGCTTGTGAGCACAATGATGTCGTACTCACGCTGCGGGTCGGAGTTCTCAAGTATCGACTGCAGCGTGACCGACATGTACGGCACGAACTTCTCGTTGCAAGCGAGGAGCACGACCACATCGTTCATAGGTTGGCCGAGCTCGGCGGCGTTCTTGCACAGGCCGATCGGCTGATTCGTCAAGGCATCCATAGGGGAATTGTACACGCCCACTGCACATTTCGCCAAGAGAACCTGCCGCCTGACCACAAACCCACTCCACCGGTCTTACGAGAACACGACAGACGAGGTTCCGCCTTTAAAACGCAGGTTCTCACGCGCAAGGCGCACGAAGCCGGTGCGTACTGGAGTACACCAAAGGTGCGCACCGCGCATGAGGTCCCGTGCACGGAGCGCCCTTTGCGACGAGTCCCGTGGAGAACGCAGCGCATCAGCTTCCGACCGTACAAACGCAGGTTCTCACGCGCAAGGCGCCGGGAGGCGATGCGTACTAGATGTACGTGAGCCTCCCGGCACGGAGCGCCCTTCGCGACGAGTCCCGTGGAGAACGCGGCGGACGAGGTTCCGCCCTTTAAAACGCAGGTTCTGATGCGCAAGGCGCACGGGGCCGATGCGTACTAGATGTACGTGAGGTCCCGTGGAGAACGTAGCACATCAGGTTCTGCATCGTCCTACCCGGCGCGGTAGCCGGTATCGAGGGTGTAGGAGAGTGACGTCGCCGGCAGCAACCAGCCGTTGGACGAAAGCGAGGCGTCGATGAGGCACTGCCTGCCGTCGAGGCTCGTGAGGAACACAAGGCCGTGGTCGCCCCAGTTGCCGCTCTGGCGCAGCACCAGGCAGGGTTCGGCGATGGCGTCGGCGTAGCCGTAGTAGCGCATGATGTACTGGATGGCCGCCGCGAACTCGTAGCAGTTGGCCGTCATGTTGGTGAAGCACTGCTTGGCGTAGGTGATGCGCCAGTCGCCCTCAACGTCCCAAGGACGCTGGTTCTGGTCGTTTTCGACGTAGTCGATCCAGGAGATGTGCAGGTAGGTGTAGTAAGCGTTGTCGCCGGCATCCAGGCCGTCCTGTGCCTGGCTGTCGCAGTAGTTCTTCACCAGCTGGTCGAGCTCGGCGTCACCCGTGGTGAAATAGCCGGTGGGCGACCAGGGATCCTCGACACCGCCCGAGTTGTATGCTGCGTCCTTGTTGAAAGACGTGGTCGAGTAGCTCCACACGTCTTCCTGGGCGATGGTCGAGACGTCATCCACGTCGTGGGGGGTCTGATCATGAGGGTCGGTTGTGGGTTGCTGTGCGGCAGACGTCGCATCGGTCGTGCCGGTGTCGGTGCTCGTGCCTGCAGCAGGAGCGGCGCTCGGCGTCGCGTCGGCGCTTGTGCCAGCGGTCGTGGTATCAGCCGTTGAAGAGGCGGCAGGGGCGCTGTCCTGCGAGCTTTCCGCCTGCACATAGCCCTGATTGGCGTTGCCGGCCACGCAGTTGCCCACGAGGGCAATGACGACGAGCAAGGCGACGGCACCTACGGCTGCCACCGGGTAGATGGGGTTTGACTGCATGAGCTCGACCACGCGCGCGAGTGGTTCAGGCAGCGCGGGGATCGCGGCTGATGCATCATGGGCTGCATGGGTGGCGACATACTCCTGGCTCGAGTGCGTGCGGGCGGTGCCATGCGCGTCTTGCGCGTATCGGGTGCCTTCGCGCTGTGATTGGCTGGAATGGTCGTCTGTAGCATGCGCAGAACGATAGCTGCCCTGACCATAGCCGTCGCAACGGGTGTCACGGCGGGCTTCATGGCCCTCTTGGGCATACCCGCCGCGCCAAGACGCATCGCCTTGGTCATATCCGGTTTGCTGGGCGTAATACGGCTGCTGGGCGTAGCGTGCGCTCGAGCTGGCGCGGTCCGTACCGTACTCGTGGCTCGTGGCACGCGCGCTGTAGCCGCCCTCGGCATACCTTGCATGGCTGTCGTCGGCATACTGGCGCTGCGTCTTGGGGCGACCAGACGGATAGCAGTCCTGCGTGTTGGGACTGTCGTAACGCTGGACACGAGGCTGCGTCGCTTCGCTGCGGTCATACCCGGCGCTATATGAATGGCCATAGTCATGCGAGGAGGAGCGCCCGCCCTGTGTAGGGGAGGCGTGGCGGTTGGGGTTATCGCTGCGGTAACGCTCGTCTGCCATGAGGGCGGGTCACATCCTAGAACTGGTTGTAGATGAAGTCGGCACTGCCGCCGAAGTCGGAGAAGGCCGAGAAGAGGAAGATGCCGAAAACAATGGCGCAAAAAGCGAGGGCCACTGCGATGCACGCAATGCCGTTGTGTTCGGCAAACCAGGTACGTCCCGTCTCCTTGACCTTTGCCATGGTGAGGGGCTGCCTGGGCTCATTCTTTTTGAAATGCTTGCCGGATTGCTCTGCCACGTTACTCGCCCTCCCCGTTTGCAAACTCATAGATGGCCTGGTTGAGGTCGACCCAACCCGTCCAGCCAAAGTGCACGATGTCGTAGAGCCAGTACGTCTCATACTCGCGGTCGGAGAAATCGCACACCTGGGCGCCCGCTTCCTCGCAAATCTGGCGCACGTGGCTGTAGCAGTTCTCACGCGTCTGCGCATCGATGCCGAGCAGGTCGTAATACGGGCCCATCTCCGGGCAGATGACGACCATGACATCGATGCCGCACTCGTTTGCTACCTGCAGGAACGCTGCGAGATCGTCGTATTCAGGGGTGTCTGAGTACGTCTCGTTGGCACGGGAGCCCGCGGCTGCGTCGAGCACGGGGGCGAGCGCCTTGGAGTAGAAGCCGTCCTCGACGCCCCAGTCGTTGTTGGTCGAGCGGGTCTTGGCATATTCAAGCGCCTCGGCGCGCATGGCGTCCCAATCGGGCACCTGCTCGGCCTGGCCGTCGACGCGCTCGATGCCGCGGGCGCGCACGTCCTGCAGGTCGCGGCGCAGCGACAAGTCGTCGAACGCGGAGAACACGATGCGGTTGAGGCCGTCTTGCGGCAGCGACCCCGAGGCGGAGTCGAGCTTGGTCTCGTCGATGCCCAGCTCGCCCAGACGCTGGCGTACATAGGCCTTGGTCTCGTCGCTGATGGCGTCGTTGTCGCAGAATGCCTGGTAAAGCGAGTAAGAGAAGCGCGTCTGGAACGTCGAGGCATCTTCGCCGCCGTCAACGAACCAGCCGGGGCTCACGATGAGCGCGCACTTCTGATGCGGCAGGCCCTCTTTTTGGGCAAGGGCGCCCAGGGCGATGGTCTGCCAAAGGCTCTGGTCGTACGCCTCGCCCACGAGCATGAGGTCGAGTCCGTAGTTCGTGGTTCCAAAGACCTGTGAGGCCACTTGAGGCACGATGCTAGACGGTGTGGAGAACTCCGAGGAGCCAAAGACGACAAGCGAGCGGTCGGTCATGCTGGCGCGCATAAAGTCGACGCTGGAAGATTTGGCCCCCGAGTACACGTAGCCGTAGTTGGCGTCCGCACTGGAGTCACCCTGTGCAGGCCAAGCGGTGAAGACGCATGCTGCGCCAACACCTGCCAGGGCCACGCCGGCGCAGGCTGCAGCCAGGCGCAGACGGACCTGGCGGGGGTTCATAGGAGTTGGCTTCTTCGCGCGTGCCACGTCGTGCCTTTCGAATGTGCCGGGGGCTTGGTCTTACATGCGCTCGCGGGTGCGGGCGACGATCTTGTTCAGGGTGTTCATTTCCTCGCGCTCCAGCTCAGTGGGGGCGATGGACACGCCAAAGTTGGACTCGAGGGCCACGAGCAGCTCGATGGCGGTGAGGGAGTCGAGCACGTCCTCCTCGAAGAGGTCGATATCGGGCTCGTCGCGAATGTCGTCCTCGCCGGTGATGTCGGCCACGAGGTCGCAAATCTGGTCGAAGAGGTTCTCAGGTGCGCTCATGTTGGGTTCCTTTCGTTGTTATGCACTGATGGGGTGCAGTACCTGACCGCTGAAAAGGGCAAAGCCGAAGAACACGCAAACCATGGTGACGGCCCACGAGACGACGCGGAACCATCCTTCCTTGCGATGTTTCTTGTAGAACTTGCTCTTCTTCTGGAAGGCCTCGCAGCTAGCAAGAAGCACGCCGTGGTACACGCCGTATACCAGGTAGTCCACCGTGAGGCCGTGCCACATGCCCATGAGGACGAAGTTGATCATGAAGGCGACGCAGGCGCAGGTGAGCGTGGAGGAGAAGAGCTTGCGCTTGAGGGCGAACTGCGTGAAGCGCATGAACACGAAGTCGCGCAGCCAGCTGGAAAGGCTGATGTGCCAGCGGTTCCAGAAGTCCTTGATGTCGGTGGCGCAGAAGGGTGCGCGGAAGTTGCGCGGCACGTCCACACCCAGCGCGTAGCCCACGCCCATTGCCATGTGCGAGTAACCTGCGAAATCGAAGAACAGGTACAGGCCGTAGGCAAAGGCGTACACGAGCTGAGTTGCCGCGAAGGCGCCGCCCGTGGAGGTTCCGATGGCGGCCGGTCCGAACCACATGAGCCACTGTGCGAGCGGGGCAATCACGAACTTATAGAGTGCGCCCACAACGAACCAGCCGGCGCCGCGCAGCAAAAGCTCTAGGTAGGCGTCGCGGCCGAGCGTGTCGGTCATGTTTGCCTCGAAGGGGCGGCTACGAAGGATGGGGCCAGAGGTAAACGTGGGGAAGAACGACAGGAAGTACAGGTAATGCCAGGTCTTTACCTCGCAGATGAGCCCGTCGCGAATCTCGATGAGCATCTGCACGGCCTTGAAGGTGATGTAGGAGATGCCCAGAAAGCCCAGGAAGTTGGGCTCGAACACCACGCCCACCTTGTAGACGGCCAAAGGTGCGATTTGCACGGCCAGGGCCACGCGGTACAGCGCCACCGCGCGAGGCGAGACCTCACGGCCTTCGCCGGGGTTGAACAACTTGCACACCCACCGGGCAAGTGCGATGGAGCCCACCAGGTAGCAGACGAAGAAGACAAGCGACGGCAGCGCCTTGCTGTAGAGCAGGGCAAGCATCGCAAGCGACGCCACGCAGCCCCAGGGGGCGATGGGCTTCTCCCGCACGCCGAGCACAACGGCCACGGCCACGATGGGGATGAGCAGTATGAAGAATGCCGGGTCGAGGTAGAAGCTCATGCCTGCCGGCCTGTCTTACAGCTCGAACATGGCGGCGAGCGCCTTGCGGTCGGCCTTGCCGTTGGAGTTCAGCGGCATGGAGTCGATGTACTTAAAGGAGCTCGGTACCATGTAGGTGGGGAGAGCCTGCTTGAGCTGGGCCTTGATCTTCTTGGTGAGGGCAAAGCCGCGCGGGGCTTCCAGGTCGGAGGGCACGACGATGGCCGTGAGGTGGGCGATGGAGCCACCCTTGCGCACGGGCAGCACGCATGCCATGCGCACCTCGGGCACAGCCACGAGGCACGACTCGATGTCGCCCAGCTCGATGCGGTAGCCGTGGAGCTTCACCTGCAGGTCGAGCCTGCCGTGGTAGTAGATGATACCGGAGGGGTCGCGAGTGACCTCGTCGCCCGTGCGGTACGACTTGCGGCCCTGCGCCAGCACCTCAGGGCAAGAGTGGAAGGCGGCCTCGGTGATGTCGGGGCGCTTCCAGTAGCCGCGGGCCACGGTGTTGCCCACGATGTACATCTCGCCGGGAGTGCCGTCGGGCATCTGCTCGAGCGTGGCGGGGTCCACCACATAGAGGTCGGTGCCGGGCTTGGAGAAGCCGATGGGCAGGGCCTTGTCGGCGCTCAGCATCTCATCGGTTATGCGGCACAGCGTCACCAGGTCGGTGGACTCGGTGGGGCCGTAGCCGTTGTAGACCTCGACGCGACCGTTGAAGCGCTCACGCACGGCGCGTACGGTCTCGGGGCGCAGCGTCTCGCCGGCCAGGAGCATGCGGCGCAGGCGCGGCATGAGGGTATCGCCGAAGGAAGGATCGGCCAGGCACTGTTCGACAAAGGAAGGCGTGGAGACCCAGTCCGTGGCGCCCGAACGGCCAAGCGCCTCGAACGTGGCGGCCAGGCTTGCGTCGGCGGCCGCCTCGTTGGCGAAGCACGTGTCGCCGTGGGTAAGGCCGCAGCACATGTCGGTGATGCTCACGTCGAAGGAGAAGGGGGTGCGGTTGAACCACACGCGTCCGCCGAAGTCGGGGTCCTGACCCTCCGAGAGAGGCTCGTCGAAGGCGTAGTCGCTCGTCATCCAGTCATAGAAGCCGTCGACGCACTCAGTGGTGACCTCAACGCCCTTGGGCGTGCCGGTGCTGCCCGAGGTGAAGAGGATGTAGTAGGTGTCCTCGGCGCCCAGGCCTTCCAGGGCGTGGGCCTGCTCGGCGCTGAAAGGCTGGGCGCATGCGGCCGCGAGCTCCTCGGGGCCGATGCAAGGAGCACCCATCTCGGGGGCGTCTGCCTGGGTGAACGTGCCAATGGTGTCAAGTACGGCAGTGGGTGCGACCTGGGAGGCAATGTTTGCCACGCGCTCAGCGGGGTAGACCGTGTCGACAGGCGCATAGGCATGGCCCGATTTCACGCAAGCCAGGAAGCTCACGAGCATAAGGGGCGACTTGTGGCCGTACACCACAAGCGGGGCCTTTGCGGGAATGTCGGGGTGGCCGGCGATCCAGCAGGCAAGGGCATCGGAGGCGCGGCGCAGCTGCGAGAACGTGATGCGTTCGCCGTCGCTGTTGACGAAGGCGACGCGGTTCGGCACGAGGTCGGCCTGGGCGTCTACGGCTTTGACAAAGGCGCTAGCGATCACAGTCAAGTCTCCCTACTCAGCATTGAGTACCAAAAATCAAACAGCGGCCGAGGTTCCGCCTCACTAAAACGCAGGTTCTGGCCTGCAAGGCGTCGGGAGGCGATGCGTACTAGATGTACACCAAAGGTGCGCACCGCGCGTGAGCCTCCCGACACGGAGCGCCCTTTGCGACGAGCCCCGTGGAACGCAGCAGGCCAGGTTCCGCCTCCCACCAAACGCGGGTTCTGATGCGCAAGGCGTGCGGAACCGCAGCGTACTAGATGTACGTAAGGTTTCGCAGAACGCGGCGCGTGAGGTTCCGCATCAAACTCTAGTTGTTGTTGATGACGGGAAGGTCGTCGCCGTAGCAGTTATCCTGCTCGCCCTCGCCTGCGCCGTTGTCCGTGGAAGCGGGCTGCGAGGCAGCGGGCGTGGCGCTCTGCACCGTGGTGCCCTGCTGCTCCTGCTCGCCGCAACCGGTGAGTGCGAGGGCACCGGCGGCCAGAAGGGCGGCACCGGCAAGCACGACGATGTTCTTGAGAGAGTTGGTGCGGGTCATGTATACCTCCAGGGGGAGTGTCGGTAAGAATAGCCAAACATGCAACGCTACATGGTAGCCCATGCGACGGCCCGCCGACTGCACGCGTCGGCCCGCAACAAACTTAACAGCTATATTAAATAGGGGGAGGCGCGGGATTTGAATGCGAGTGCCGCCAACAGGTCTTCCCTGAATAATTAATCCCACTTATTCAAACCAATATTTCCATTCAAGTTTGAGTTTATGCCGTCGAACCGAAACGATAAGGAAATCTCCACATCCCCGTGTTGAAACACAAATCGCGGGTTTACCATCTGCGCGTTCGATATCGCCTTGAGGAAAAGGAACCATGGACGACCAGACGATGGGGCACGACCCAGCCGCGCAGGCGCAGACGCTCATTATGCGCCAGGATGTATCCGAGCGCGCCAGGACCATGCTCAAGCGTCTTTTGGCTGCCCATGAAGTGTGGTTCGACGTGGAGCGCGATCGCACGGTCGCCGGTCGCGTCTTCCCCGGGGTTGCGGAGTACCACGAGCAGGGTGAGCGCTATGTGCTCACCAAGAGGGCCAAGCTCTGGGAGGTTGCCAGCAACGAATACGTCTTCTTCGACACCGTCGGGTTTCTCGAAGAAGGCGCATTCGAGGAGATGGTCTCCTTCATGAAGCAAAAGGCGCTCCCCGAGATGGTGCATCCGCATCCCGACCACATGTTCTCCAACCTTTCCCTGGTGCTCATCGCCGACTCGGTTGCCCCCGAAGTCGCGAGGGCCGTGCGTCGCACGCGCTTTCGCAAGAACTACAAGTGGGGCATCTGGGGCTGGAGTGACCTGCGGGTCGCCGTGGTGGACCTGGGGGAAGGCGAGTTCGGACGCGTGATGACAAACGCCGCAGGCAAGACCATCAAGAAGAACCTTGAGGCAAACCTGGCGCCTGCGGCACGGGAAAAGAAGGAGGACTGAAGGGAATGAACGCCACACTCGTTCTTCTCGCTGCGATCGTCGTCCTCGTCGTGGGCTATGTCGCCTACGGCGGATGGCTCGCGAAGCAGTGGGGTCTTGACGACAGCAACGTCACCCCTGCGCATGCTCTTGAGGACGGCACCGACTACGTGCCCGCCAAGCCCTACGTGGTGCTCGGCCACCACTTCTCGTCCATTGCCGGCGCCGGTCCCGTCAACGGCCCCATCCAGGCTGCCATCTTCGGCTGGGTGCCGGTGCTCCTGTGGATTCTCATCGGCGGCATCTTCTTCGGCGCCATGCACGACTTTGGTGCCCTGTTTGCCTCGCTTCGTCACAAGGGTCAGACGATGGCCCAGGTCGTGGCCGCCAACATCGATGACGGCGCCAAGAAGCTCTTCATTGTCTTCGCCTATCTCACGCTGATTCTCGTTGTGGCTGCCTTCGCCTCCATCGTGGCCTCCACCTTTGCCGTGACGGCCGACGCCAACGGCGTGATCGACATGTCCGAGGGCTCCACGAACCTGGCCAACGCCCGTACGGCCATGATTTCGGTGCTCTTCATCGTCTTCGCCATCGCTTGGGGCGCCCTTACCCGTGGCCGCAACCTGCCTGGCCCCGTGAGCATCGTGGGCGCCATCGCCCTCATCGTGGTCATCGTCGTCCTCGGCTACAACATGCCGTTCATTCAGCTCGACGCCACTACTTGGATGTGGCTCGTGGGTGCCTACATCCTCATCGCCTCGGTTGCCCCGGTTTGGATTCTGCTCCAGCCTCGCGACTATCTGTCGAGCTACCTGCTTTACGGCATGATCGCCCTGGCCCTCGTGGGCGTCATCGGCGCTGGCATCACGGGCAACCTGGGCGACTCCGCCTCCATCCCGGCGTTCACCGCCTTCAACGTCGATGCCTCGGTGAAGGGCGCCAGCAAGGTCGCCACTTCTGGCTTCCTGTTCCCGGCCCTGTTCATCACCATTGCCTGCGGCGCAATCTCCGGCTTCCACTCGCTGGTCGCCTCCGGCACTACCTCCAAGCAGCTCGACCGTGAGACCCAGGCAAAGCCGATCGCCTACGGCGGCATGCTCCTCGAGTGCCTCGTGGCCGTCATCTCCCTGTGCGCTGTCGCCTTCGTGTTCAACGGCTACATGGACGGCACCTACGCTTCCCCCACGGCGGTCTTTGCCGGCGGCCTGTCCAAGATGCTCGCCTGCGTCTTTGGCCCCGGTGCTGAGTCCATCACGTATTCGCTGCTCATCTTGGCTGTTTCGGTGTTCTGCCTCACCTCGCTCGACACCGCCACCCGCCTCGCCCGTTACATGTTCCAGGAGTTCTTCATCCCCGTGGGCAAGACGGTCGATGACGTCACCGGCTTCAAGAAGGTCCTCGTGAACCCCTGGGTCGGCACCATCATCACCGTCCTTGCCGGCGTGCTTCTGGGCCTGCACGGCTACACGCTCATCTGGCCGCTCTTCGGCGCCGCCAACCAGCTGCTCGCCGCGCTCGGCCTGCTTGCCGTGGCCGCCTTCCTGGGCAACATTGGCAAGAACAACAAGATGTTCTATATCCCCATGCTGTTCATGCTCATCGTCACGCTGTCCTCGCTGTGCCTGACCATCCAGGCCAAGGCCGCCATCATCTTCGGCGGCGGCCTCACCGAGGCCAACACGGCTGCGACGCTCATGCAGTTCATCCTCGGCATCATCCTGGTCGTCCTCGCCATCATTCTGGCAGTCAAGGGCTGCAAGACCATCTTTGGCAAGAAGAAGGCCGCCGCTTAAGGCGCGCCCATATTGCCAAGCGCTTCCCAGGCCGTCGTCCGCATTGCGCGGGCGGCGGCTTTTTTCATGGCGCAAGGGAGCATGCGGCGGTCTGCGTGGTCGCCTCCAGCCTTCCCAAATGAGCATGCAAGAACACCCCGCCCGGCCTTTCCTGATGGGCACGAATATGTGCATCCGGCCTCCCTAGATGAGCTTGTGTGGGTGTACTTGGCCTCTCCCGATGAGCCCACATGAAGTGCCTCGGGGCCGTTAACACAGCGCCATCCAATCAGAAATCAAGCTGCAACACCTCATCTGCCTGGTATGGAGAAGTGTCAATAGACTATTTCCTCACTGTTAAATCAGCCTTGTGAGCCTGTTTCCCAATAGAGAATTTGGCATCCTATGCACCGCTGGCTTTCACAGGCGTTTCAAAACGGCTTCGTGTGGTTTTGGGGCGTTCGACCATTTGGAAACAACCGACCGCGCGCGCCCCACAGCACGGGACACCGACGGCGCTTTAAGGAGGAGCACATGAGCTACGCAAGCGACATCATCGAGCAGGTCAAGGCCAAGGACCCCAACCAGCCCGAGTTCATCCAGGCCGTCACCGAGGTCCTCACCTCGCTCGAGCCCGTGTTCGAGGCACACCCCGAGTATCAGCAGAACAAGATTCTCGAGCGCATCGTCGAGCCCGAGCGCGTCATCCAGTTCCGCGTGCCGTGGGTCGATGACAAGGGCGAGATCCAGGTCAACCGCGGTTTCCGCGTTGAGTTCAACTCTGCCATTGGTCCCTATAAGGGCGGCCTGCGCTTCAACCCCACGGTGTACCTGGGCATGCTGAAGTTCCTGGGCTTCGAGCAGATTCTCAAGAACTCCCTCACCACCCTTCCCATGGGCGGCGGCAAGGGCGGCTCCGACTTTGACCCCAAGGGCAAGTCCAACAACGAGATCATGCACTTCTGCCAGTCCTTCATGACTGAGCTCGCCCGCCACATCGGCCCCGACACCGATGTTCCCGCTGGCGACCTGGGCGTGGGCGGCCGTGAGATCGGCTACCTGTTCGGCCAGTACAAGCGCATCCGCAACGAGTGGTCGGGCGTGCTCACTGGCAAGGGCCTCAGCTTTGGCGGCTCCCTGGCCCGCACCGAGGCCACGGGCTACGGTCTGGTCTACTTCGTCGACGAGTACCTCAAGTGCCACGGCGACTCCTTCGAGGGCAAGAACGTCGTCGTGCATGGCTCGGGCAACGTCGCCATCTACGCCATCCAGAAGGTTGCCCAGCTCGGCGGTAAGACGCTTGCTTGCTCCGACACCAAGGGTTGGGTCTACGACGCCGAGGGCATCGACTACACCGTGCTCGAGGACATCTACAACAAGAAGCGTTCCGGCCATGACGCCGGCGTGAGCCTGGCCCTGTACGTCGAGGCTCGCCCCAACGCTGAGTACCATGCCGGCGACGGCCGCGAGGTCTGGCAGATTCCCTGCGACATCGCGCTGCCCTGCGCTCGTGAGAACACCCTGCACCTCGCTGACGCCAAGGCCCTGGTCGCCAACGGCTGCAAGGTCGTGGGCGAGGGCGCCAACATGCCCACCACGCTCGACGCCACCGAGTACTTCCAGGCCAACGGCGTCACCTTCTTCCCCGGCAAGGCTGCCAACGCCGGTGGCGTGGCCACCTCTGGTCTGGAGATGTCGCAGAACTCCGAGCGCCTGTCCTGGACCTTCGAGCAGGTTGATGCCAAGCTTGAGGAGATCATGCGCGGCATCTACCACACCTGCGACGACGCCGCCCGCAAGTACGGCCACGAGGGCGATTTCGTCATGGGTGCCAACATCGCTGGCTTCGTGAAGGTCGCCGATGCCATGCTCGCCCAGGGTGTTTGTTAGTCTTCTTGCATCGTTTTGTGTGACAAGGCGGTCCTGCAACCAATTTGGCTGCGGGACCGCTTTTTTGTTGTGCGTGATGCGAAGCGGCTGTATGTGGGGTAGCCTAAGCGCCTGAACGGATTGAAGGGAAAGGATGGCCATGTCAACCTCAGGCATAGAGCGTCATGCCGAGGACTTCTTCGCGTATGCGCATGAAGTCATCGACGCAGGCAGGCTGCGTCTTGAGGCTGGTTTTGTGCAGCATGGAAGCACCTCGACGCTGCTGCACTCGCTTGCCGTTGCTGCCCGCGCCGACACCATGGCGCGTGTCTTTGGGTGCACTGAGCATCTGCTTGAGATTCGTCGCGCGGCGCTCTTGCATGACTACTACCTTTATGACTGGCATGTGCGCGGCGACAGCAGCGCCGGGCATGCCACCCATCATGCGGCCCGTGCGCTGACGAACGCGCTTGAGGACTATCCCGACCTCACCGAGCGCGAATGCGACGCAATCCGTTGCCATATGTTCCCGATCAACCCCACACCCCCGCGATATAGCGTGGGATGGTTTGTGACCTGCGCCGACAAGGTGTGCGCCTCGCACGAGACGTTCATGCGTTCGGAGCTGGCGTATCCCACGCTGCGTCGGCTTGCCGCTCTCTACATGCCCGATGTCGACTTGGGCGTGACGCCTGCTGGTCTCGTCGTTGTGCCTGCGCAGCACCTTGTTCGCGAGGGGGTGCGGTAGCTTGGATCAGCTTGCGGGCTTTGATTTCGCTTTGGTGTATTGGGTCGCCCGGATGGTGGCGTCCTTCTTCGCCTATTCGTTTGCAGGTTGGCTCTTCGAGGTCATCATCTCGCTTTTCCAGCACCATCGTTTTGTTGACCGAGGGTTCTCGTTTGGCCCGGTGTGTCCCATCTACGGCGTCGGCGCGCTTCTGGCGGTGCTGTTTCTCTCGCACCTGACCGACCCCCTCGTTCAGTTTGTGGTGGGGTTCTTTGCCGCGGGTGTCCTTGAGTTTTCGACCTCTTGGGTGATGGAGCGCATGTTCCATGCGCGTTGGTGGGACTACTCCAACATCCCGCTTAACATCAACGGCCGCATCTGCGTGCCCGGGTTGCTCCTGTTCAGCTCGCTCATGCTATGTGTGAACTTCTTTGCCCAGCCCGCCCTGGAGGGCCTGTTCGACCTTGTGCCCGCGCAGGTGCTTGTCATGGTGACGACGGCTGCCTCGGTCGTGTTTGCTGTTGACCTCACGGCCAGCTTTATCCACATGCAGGGCATGCTTGAGAAGGTGCGTGGCATTCAGGGCGTTGTTTCCGATCTTTCTGAGCGTGCGCATGATGCCCTCGACACGCTTGTTGATTTCAAAGACGGCCTGATGGAAAACATCAAGTCAATCGCGGACCCTGTCGTGCGTGAGGAGCTGCAGCTCAAGCTGAGGGGCGCCTGGCGCGACACGTGGTCGGGCTACGAGCGCAAGTCCATGCGCGACCCGCGCTTCAGGTTCACCCAGTACGGCGAGACGTTTGAGATGCTGCGCCGTGTGCGCCCCTGGGTAAAGAAGAAGGCGGCAGACATGTCCGACTCGCTGACGGCCGTGACCTCGAAGGTTGACGGCCGAGGGGACACGGCGCCCGCGGAAGATGAAGAGCCGTCCGCGGCACGGAACCAAGGACAGGCATGCCCTGCGGAACCAAGCAAGCATGCAGGTGATGTACACTAAGAGCAGTTATTAGGGCGAAGTGATGTGCCCGGAGAAGACAGCGCGCTTGAGGCTGCGACGGGCACATCGCGTAGAGCGAAGGAGATGCTCATGGGTAGGTCGGCAGGCGGCGGGGGAGGCGGCGGTTTTTCTGGCGGCGGCTTCTCCAGTGGAGGATTCTCCGGGGGTGGTTTGTCCTCGGGTGGCTTTTCGGGCGGACATCACAGTGGTGGCAGGAGCTCGTCCCCGAGTGGCGGCTCCTCCTTCGGGGGGCCGCACCATAGCTTCGGACCCTCGTTCTTCCCTTCTTTTTTGGTTGTGAACAACAACTCGCACAACAGGGGCACTGGTTCTGGTGGCTCCGGCGGGTCTGGCGGCGGCTCGGACAATTCGGGATGCGGCGGCGTCGGTTGCGGCATCGTCATCGCGGTTTTCGCCCTCATCCTGCTCGTTTCCGTGTTCTCTGCCTGCATGGACAGCTACGACACCGGCAGCAGTTACTCCTCGAGCGTGGCGGCCTCCACGGTGGAGCGCGAGGCTCTGCCCGCGTCTGCCGTCAATGAGACCGCGTACTATACCGACGCCGACGGCGACTGGATCCACAACGCCTCGCAGCTGGAGAGCGGCCTGCGCCACTTCTACAAGAAGACCGGCGTGCAGCCCTACGTCTACATCCTGCCCAACGGCACCACGACGTCCACGTCCGATCTGCAGTCGCGCGCCGAGAAACTCTATGGCGAGTTGTTCACCGACGACGCGCACTTCATCCTCGTCTTCTGCGACGACGGCGAGGGCGGCTACAACTGCGGTTATGCCGTGGGCTCGCAGGCAAAGACCATCATGGACAGCGAAGCGATCTCCATCCTGGCCGACTACCTCGACCGCTACTACAGCGACTTCTCGCTTTCCGAGGAGGAGATCTTCTCCAAGGCTTTCTCGGATGCGGCCGACCGCATCATGACGGTCACCGGCTCCACCGCGCGCACCACCACCAAGGTGCTCGGCGGCGTGGCTGTGGTGGCGCTCATCGCGGGCACCGTTATCATCGTGGTGAAGAAGCGCGACGAGCAGAAGAAGGCTGAGGCCAAGCGCACGCAGGAGATTCTCAACACCCCGCTTGAGAAGTTCGGTTCCGACGAGGTGGAGGAGCTGGCCAAGAAGTATCAAACCGACGAGGAGAAATCGTCGAAGTCCTCATAGGCAGTCATGAGGCTGGGTAAACTAGGGGGTGCCCCCGCGCAAAGGCGCGGGCAACGTGCCTTCTTTTAAAGATGGGAGCAACCATGGGCATTCTCGACCGTTTCACCGACATCATCAAGGCCAACATCAACGACCTTCTCGATAAGGCCGAGGATCCGGCAAAGATGATCGATCAGTACATGCGCGAGCTCACCGACAACCTTGCCGACGTCAAGAAGGAAACCGCCGCCGTCATGGCCGAGGAGGCTCGCGTCTCTCGCGAGGTCAAGGCCAACGAGGTTGAGGTCGCCAAGTACGACGACCTGGCCCGTCGCGCTCTGGCTGCTGGCAATGAGGGCGATGCCCGCGTGTTCCTTGCCAAGAAGCAGGAAGTCGCGAGCAAGGGCGAGTCCCTGAAGGTCACCTACGAAGCCGCTCAGGCAAACGCCCAGAAGATGCGTCAGATGCACGACAAGCTCGTCGACGACATCAGCACGCTCAACAGCCGTCGCGAGGCCATCAAGGCAAAGTCTGCCGTTGCTAAGACGCAGGCCAAGGTCAACCAGTTCTCCAGCGCTTCCGACAAGGCCGAGGGTGCCATGGCCGCCTTTGCCCGCATGGAGGCCAAGGCCGATCAGATGCTCGACCAGGCCAACGCCGAGGCCGAGCTCAACGCCGCCGGCACCACCGATCGCGCCGCCGACCTCGCCGCCCAGTACGCCGCCACCGGCAACTCGGCGGCAGTGGACGACGAGCTCGCCAAGCTGAAGGCCGACATGGGGCTCTAATCGTCCCAGATGCTCCCGAGGGGTTCCAGACTCCCTTCCGGGCTCAGACAGTCCTCGCTAAGAAAAAGGGCCCGTAAGGGCCCTTTTTCTTGCTGCGGAACTCGCGCGGAGGGGAGTCTGGAACCCTTGCGCGACTGTGACGTTCTCGCTGGCGCGCTTTTTGGGGAGGACTGTTTGGTCCCAGAGCGTGTGGCGCGGTGGCTTCCTTCCGCTTTGGCCCAGTCGATTGCCTTCCGGCACCTTGCGGACAAGAACCCGCTCTTTGAGGTCTTCAAGGCAACCATAAACTCCCGTGGGGTCCCAGGATTCCCTCCGGCGCAGTTCCGCAGCGAGAGGAAGGGTCCGTGAGGGCCCTTCCTCGTAGCGAGGACTGTTTGAGCACGGAGGGAATCCTGGGACCCGTGTGCGACGGGCTAGTGGATGGTGCCGGTTTCCCGGAGGCGTTGCATCTCCTCGGGGGTCAGCTCTACCACGCGGGTCACGCTGAGCTGGGCGCCTTCCACCTCGAAGTGGATGTCGTAGTTCTCAAGCGTCACCCAGAAGTCGCGGCCTTGGGAGGTCACGCGGGCGTGGGCGGGGCGGGGGTCTTGGGCGAGCACTTGGAAGGCGCCTTCGTGCAGGTGGGCCGGCAGCTGGGCGAGCAGCTCGGGCGCGAAGTCCACCTCGAGCTCGTGCCATTCGTCGGCTTCGACCCAGCCGTGGCCGGCTTCGGGCCTGGAATCGGAAAAGGGCAGGTAGGGTTTGATGTCGTAGATAGGCGAGCCGTCCATCATGTCGGCGCCGATTACGTGTAGGGCTGGCCCCCGGCTTCCGTCGGGATATTCCTCGTCGAGCTCCACGCGTGCTAGCTTGACGCAGGAAAGCGCCAGGTCGTTGGGGCGAAAGCTCGAGCGCGTGGCGAATACGCCCATGCGGCGTGTGCCTCCCAGACGAGGGGGGCGCACGGTGGGGGTCCACTTGCCGCCGCGATGGTTC
>JAHZHK010000002.1:56608-70200 GCA_019420325.1 Coriobacteriaceae bacterium
TGAGAAATCCCAGATGAGCCAGATATAGTCGAACGTCTCAAGGCCGCGCACGGCGTCGGCGTCGCGGAACTCCGGCTCGAAGTACACGACGCCCTCCAGCGCGTCGACAAGCCCGGGCTGGCGCGGCACGCCGAACTTCACAGGGTAGGGCGTCTTGATATGGGCGACGGGGCGGATGACGTGCGCACCGTCGGGGGTTTCGTCTTGCATGTGGCTCCCAATGTTCGTTGTGGCGTCGTCGGCGCGGTGTAAGGCCGATGGGGTGAAGAGTGCGTTGGCAAAAGCGGCCCGCCTGCGCTCCTGGCGTGGCGTCACTCCATCGTGCCGAATGGACCAAAACAAGGCCCAAAATCGCCTCGAAATGGTCCATTCGACACGTTTGCTCTGCGAACGTGCCAAACGGACCAGAAGCAGAATCGGAAGGCATGTTTCTCCCCCATACACCACTTCTCGTCACGCTACCGCGCCGCGTGTTTTTGCTTGGCATTGTAGGGGTTGCGCGTGCTTGTTTGTGCCTGTTGGTGTGCAAATACGGCGCTTGCCCGCAAAGCAGATTCTATCTGTAATAAATCCTGCATAAAATACGAAACAAATATTCGGTTTAAGAGTGCGCATCAGCGCCCCGTATGCGAGGAGGCACCCGTGCCCGGTATCAGCATCCAGGAAATCGGCGAGACCCTCAACATGGTCGCGTCGCAGAACCTCGACGTTCGCACCATCACCATGGGCATCAATACCATGAGCTGCGCCGATGAGGACATCGACGTTATGGCTCGCAAGGTCTATGAGCGCCTTACGCACACCGCTGAGCGTCTTGTGCCGGTGGCAAACCAGCTCGAGCGCGAGTACGGCATCCCGATCGTCAACAAGCGCATCTCCGTCACCCCCATGGCGCAGCTTGCTGCGGCCACCCGTGCCAGGAACCTCACGCCGCTTGCCCAGGCTATGGACCGTGCGGCCGAGGCCGTGGGCGTCGACTTCGTGGGTGGTTTTAGCGCGCTGGTGCAGAAGGGCATCGGCGACGCCGACATGCGCCTTATCGACTCCATCCCCGAGGCGCTTGCCTCCACCAAGCATGTGTGCTCTTCGGTCAATGTGGCGAGCCTGCGCGCCGGCATCAACATGGACGCCGTGCTCAAGATGGCCCAGACCGTGAAGGACGCTGCCGAGGCTACCGTGGACGACCATTGCTACGGCGCCGCCAAGATTGTCGTCTTCTCCAACATGGTGGAAGATTCTCCCTTCATGGCCGGCGCGGTGCATGGCTCGGGCGAGGGTGACGTGGTCATCAACGTGGGCGTTTCCGGCCCCGGTGTCATGGCGGCTGCCCTCAAGCAGCTCCCCAAGACGGCCGACATGCAGACCGTCGCCGAGAAGATCAAGGCCACCTCGTTCAAGATCACGCGCGTCGGCGAGCTCATGGCGCGCGAGGCCTCCCGCAGGCTCGGCGTGCAGATGGGCATCGTTGACCTCTCGCTTGCCCCCACGCCTGCCGTGGGCGACTCGGTGGCCGACATCTTGGAGATCATCGGCGTGGGCACCTGCGGCGGCCCTGGCACCACGGCTGCGCTTGCTATGCTCAACGACTCGGTGAAGAAGGGCGGCGTCATGGCCACCTCCTCCATCGGCGGTCTGTCGGGCGCGTTCATTCCCGTTTCCGAAGATGCCGGCATGATTCATGCCGTTGAGTGCGGCGCCCTCAGCCTTGAGAAGCTCGAGGCCATGACCTGCGTGTGCTCGGTGGGCATCGACATGGTGGCCGTGCCCGGCGACACCAACGTGGAGACCATCGCCGGCCTCATCGCCGACGAGATGGCCATCGGCGTCATCAACAACAAGACCACCGCCGTGCGCGTCATTCCCGCCGTGGGCAAGAAGGTGGGCGAGACGCTGGAGTTCGGCGGCCTCTTTGGCAGGGCTCCAGTGCAGGCCATCAACCAGAACGCCGGTTATGTGTTCGCACACCGCGGCGGTCGCATGCCCGCTCCCTTGAACTCGCTCAAGAACTAGGCACACGCCGCAGACATGGCAGATATTAGAGTTCGCGGCATAGGCCGACGCAAGCTTAAGCCCAAGACGCTGCTTGGTGTGCTCATCTTGGCGACGCTTGTGCTGTTTGCCTGGGTGCGCCGGGACGACATCGCGCTTGTGCTCGACGCCCTCTTGCAGGGAGCGCGGGCCGCGCTTGTCGTGGGCGCCCTCTTTGAGCTGGGTCGCGTGTGCTTCCATGCGCTTGCCTACACCCGCTCGTTCAAGGTGATCGGTGCCGACGTGCCGCTTTCGCAGACGGTGCCCGCCTGGTTCAAGGCCGTCTTCATGAACACGGTGGTGCCCTCGGGCGGTGCGAGCGGCCTTGCGTGCGTCATCGATGTCGCTCGCAAGCGGGGTGTGGCGGTGGGTTCGGCAACCACGGCAACCCTGTTCACGCAAACATGCTTCTACCTGGCAATGTTTCTTGCCATCTTGCTGGGCTTTTGGATTATGGGCAAGGCGGGCACGCTCACGGGACGCGATGTGGCGGTGGGCTCGATTGTGGGTTGCGCCGCCCTGGCGTTCGTGGCGCTGCTCGTGTTGGGCCACCTAGCTCCCGGCAAGCTCCAGCGTGCGCTGCGTGCCGTGGAGCGACTCGGCGTGCGCGCCTGCCGGGCGATTCCCTTCATAAAGAAGGAGCCGGCTCCCTGGGCCGACAATCTCGTGCGCTCGTTCAGTGCTGCGGCCACGTCGCTTGTGCGCAATCCCAAGCGGTCGTTCACCGTGTATCTTTCCATGGTGGTCGCCATGGCGTTCGACGCGCTGTCGTTCATCGCGTGCGGTTATGCGTTCGACGTCGTTGCGCTTGATGCGCTCTTCGGGGCCTACGTCACGGCACTGGTGTTCAACAGCTTCAACGTGACGCCGGGCGGCGCCGGTGTGGTGGAGGGCCTTGCAGCCGCGGTGCTGGCAGGCTACGGCTACCCGCTTTCGCAGGCGCTCTCTGTGGTGTTGTGCTATCGCGCGTTCATGTATTGGATTCCGCTGCTGGTGGGCGGTGTCATGATGCGCGCCTCGCGTGGTCTCAGGGGTGAGCGGGCGGGCGAGAACGGCGCGTCTGCGGACCAGGTCTCGGACCTCGACGGCGCCTATGCGTGCGCTGCAGCCGGTGGCAATCCGGCGGCTGATTTCGACGGGCGCAATGCCGAGGAGGGCAAGCTTGGCCTGCTCGCGCGCTTTCGCCGCTTTGCGCGCACCGAACCTGGTGCGAGCCGCCTTATCTGCTCGACGCTCATGGTGGCGGCTGCTGTCACAGCTATTGCCAGCAGCTTTATGTCGGCCGACCCGGTCCTTGCGCAGGTCGTCTCGAACCTGGTGCTTGGTTGGGAGCCCATGGACGCCCGCTGGATGGTGGTTGCTGCCTCAATCGTGCTCCTGTGCCTGCCGGGCATCTTCCTGCGCGACGCGGCTAACTGGCTCGTGAGCATCGCGGCACTCGTGGGGCTGGGCTTTACCTGCGCCCTTGCGGCTCATGGCGCTTCCACGGTGGTGCTGTGCTTGGCGAGCCTGGCTGCGCTTGTCATCTGCAACCAGTCCTTCGCGCACCATCCCTACCAGCTCTTCTTCCTGCGTTTGGGCGACAGGTTGGGCTTGAGGAGCCGGCGCGGCAAGGCAGGGGAATAGCGGGTGCGGGCATCTGGTATTTTGCCAAGCTGATGTAATCAGAACGCGGCCGCCTGTTTTCATTTCGGGACGGCCGCGAAGCTGGTGGCAAACAATGGAAGATGTATATGTCTACCGCGACAATAGGATGAGGGCAGCGCTTCTTTACGAATGATTGCACGATAATGGACGTATCGTGTGCATGTTGGTGCGGGAAGTCGCATCGTTTCTTGTTAGTGTATAGTTTCTTTCCCGTTGCGGGCGATTGGCGCAGCGGCTAGCGCAGGTGCCTTACACGCACAAGGTCGGGGGTTCGAATCCCTCATCGCCCACCATAAAACCCACGGGGGTGTAGCTCAGTTGGGAGAGCACTTGACTGGCAGTCAAGGGGTCAGGGGTTCGAATCCCCTCATCTCCACCACGTGAATCCTGAAGCCCGAGGCCATGCGGTCTCGGGCTTTTTTGTTTACGCTACAAGGCAAGCAAAGTGCCATCCGTGGTATCCTGCCATCTCACAGGGGGAACTATTCGCCGCGGTGCCCCTGTGGCGCCGCTTTCGCTTTCAAGGAGAGTGGCTAGAACATGCATGAGATGGCTCTTGTCCGCAACGTGGTGGACATTGTGGTTGAGCAGGCTGAGAAGTCCGGTGCTGCCGAGGTGAAGACCGTCTACCTCACCATCGGTCAGGGTCGCGACGTCGTCGTTGAGTATCTCGACGGCCTGTTCCAGTTCCTGGCGCGTGGCACGGTGGCCGAGCACGCCGAACTTGTGGTGCAGACCACGCCCATGACGGTGAAGTGCAACCAGTGCGGCTTCATCTTCCCCATCAACGTCTTCAAGCAGGAGACCTGGATGTGCCCCTCCTGCAAGGCTGAGAAGGACTACAAGCTCAATTCGGGCATGGAGTTCATGATCAACCGCATCGAGGTTGTGGGCCACAAGCCGACCGAGGATGCCGCGCAGCAAGAAGTCGCTTCCGAGCAGGAAGCTGCTGCTGAGTAAGGATGTCACGACCTGCGTGAATGTCGCGGTTGCACGGGAGATATAGCCTGGTGCGAGCGGTCGCGGTTGAGCGGGCATGTGCGCATGGCGCTGCGAGTGCCTGCGGGTGCCCACCGACAAGACACTGATTAGGCAAAAGCCCGCCTGTCACAGCGCGAGACAGACGGGCTTTTTGGTGCTTGAGGCAGGATGGCTGGTGTCGCCTCGCGCTACAGCCTTGCGTAGCGCGAGCGGATGAGTTCGTGCAGGGCCTGTTTGTCGGCGCGGGTGAAGCGGTAGCGCACCTCCTGCGGCTTGCCGGGACGTGCGGGGTCGGGCTGCTCTACGCGCACGAAGGCAAGCTCGACCTCGTCGAAACCCTGGGTGAGCGCGACATAGGCGTAGCAGCGAGCCTGCAGGTCGTGCTTGGCGCGCAGGTCGTCGGCCGTCTCGGCTGCGCTGCCGCCCGTCTTGTAGTCCACGATGAAGGCGCGGCGAGGCTCGTCTTGCTGCGCCGGGGTGTCGTGGCACAGCAGGTCCATGGCGCCTTCGAGGTGGATGGGCTCGCCCTGAGTGCCCTGCAGCGCCACGTAGAAGGGCGCCTCGGGCACGAGTACGCCAAACGTTGCTGCCTGCGCGGCAGCGTCGCTTGCCATCCAATGAGCGCAGGCACCCTTGAGCGCGCTCAGCTCTCCCGCGGGCGCGCCCCAGGTAGCCAGGCAGGCGCGCAGGCGCTCGTCGGCGGGCATGGCAAGTGCCGTGTCGCTGGCGCCTTGGCCTTTGCGCCACGCGAGGTCCTCGGCCATGAATTGGCAGGCCTGGTGCAGGGCGCTGCCGAAGGCGGTGGAGCTTGCGTGATGGGGCCGTGCTGGCACGACTGTCGGTTCCTCGTCGGTTTCCACGGGCTGCGCCTCGGCCTTGTCTTCTTGCTCGGCCTCGGTGTCGTGCGCGGCGATGCTGCTGTAGGAGAACGTCGCGGCCCGTGCGGGGTTGTAGGGCAGGCGCGTGGGTTCCAAATCGCTCAGGTACTCGCCGCACCTCGGTGCCTCGGGAACGGTGCAGGTCGTAGGCGCATTGTCGCAGGCCTCCCCCTGCGTCTGGGCCCCGTCTGCCTGCTGCCCCTCGACGACGACGTTGCCGTCGAGGTCGAGCACGAGCTTGGCGTATTCCACAATGGCGGGAGTCGTGCCTGCGTAGTCGATACCTTCCGGCGCGCTTCGCCAGGGGCCGTCTTGGCCGAACAGGCTGCACCGCAGGTCGTTGATGCAGTCGTCTTTTCCCATCTGCTTGGAGCTGTCGGCGTAGTTCACGGCGATGACGAGGGCCTCGCGCGGGCGGGTTGCGCCTACGTAGAACTTGCGGCGCTGCTCAGCGAGCTCCTCGGCGTCGTGATATGCCTTGAGCGACGTGCTCATGCCGCCCGCGGTGATGTCCTCGTCTTCGAGCGCCAGGGGCTCTTCGAGCATGCCTGCCTCAATGAGCCCGTTGACCGCCGATTCCGACAGCTCAGGCGCGGAATCCCTCTCGGTCTCAGGTTTTGAGTTCCTCGGCTTCAGCGAGAGGTACAGGTGCCCGTTGGCGCATTCGAGGGTGAGCGGGCTTGGGTGGCCGCCGTTTGAGCCGTTGAAGTCGGCGAGGGCCACGATGGGGTACTCGAGCCCCTTCGAGCTGTGGATGGTGAGGATGCGCACGGCGTCCTGCTCGTCGGTGTTGAGCGAACCGGGGCGCTCGGTGATGCCCCCGTCGATTATCTGGGAGTAGATGTTGCTGACCTGTGCAGGTCCTGCCAGGGGGTTGTCGCGTTCGATGCTCTCCACCATGCGCAGGGCCTTGAAGAAGTTGGCCGCCTGGGCCATGCCCTGCGGGCCCTGTTCTTGCAGGCGAGGCAGGTAGCCCGACTCGATGGCGATCTCGTTGAGGCAGCTGCTCATCTGGGAGGCGCTGACCCTGCGTGCCGCATGCGCAAAGACACGCGCGGCAAGCTGAATGCGCGGCGGCAGAGCGGTGCTTTGCGAATTCGTCCGCTGTTCGTCGAGGTAGGCGAGCATGCCGTGCCAGAAGCTGCGCCTCTTGCCCTCGGGGGAGGTTGCAAGCGCCAGGAGCTCGTCGCATCCCAGCCCAAAGACCTCGCTTGTGAGCGCGATGTCCAGGGCGGCGTTGTCCAGCGGGTTTGCCAGGGCGGCGCACAGAGAGGCGACCGTGCGTGCCTCGGCTGTGTCTTTGAATCCCGAGCCGCCCGTGATGGTGCATGGGGCGCCGTGCCGGCGCAGGGCCTGGGCATAGACCTCGGCGTTTGTCATGCGCCCAAGCAGAATGACCATGTCAGCCCAACGGCAGTTTGCCGAGCCGGTCTCATGGAGGATGCAGAAACGTTTGGCGATGGCCTGCGCCTCGTAGGCGATGCGGTCGTCGGTTTTGGCGTTTTTAGCTGCCCTGCTGCTGTTTGACGCTGTCGCGACAATCTCGATGCGGGGCACCTCGGGAAACGCGTTGCGGGGGTTTTCTGCATGCTTCTCGTCGAAGCCGAGCTTGATGAACTCGTTGTCGCCAAACACACGCTCCTGGCTGAAGACCTTGTTGACGAAGCGGATGATGTCGCCGTGCGAGCGGAAGTTGCGGTCGAGCTCGCATGCGAGACCCCCGGCGCCCTCCAGCTCCCGCATGTGCCGCTTGTGCGCGAGGTAGGTACTCACGTCGGCCCCGCGGAAGCGGTAGATGCTCTGCTGGGTGTCGCCCACGGTGCAGAGGCGACGGTCGCCGTCGGTGAGATGCGAGATGAGGGCAATCTGCAGCTCGCTTGTGTCCTGGAACTCGTCGACCATGATGAGGCGGAAACGGTCGCGATAGCGGGCCTCAACCTCGGGCAGGGTCTCAAACGCGTCGAGCGTCTTGGTGATGAGGTCGTCCTGGTCGAGCACGCCCATGGCGAACTTATGCTGCTCATAGAGGCGCTGCACCTCGCACGCAAGCGTGTAGAGGCCTTCGCGCGCGGCCGCTGCCAGGCCCATCTCGCATTCTGCGAGGAGTCGGAGAAGGGACTGACGGAACACATATCCGGCAAGCTTGAAGCCGCCCGCCGTTGTTGAGGGAGAGGGGTTGTCGAAGATGTACCCATAGACCTCGGCGTACGAGGGGTCGTCCTGGCAGCGAAGCCTGTCGAACGCGCGAAGTCCGTAAGGTCCCTCCGTCATGTCGCGCACAGCGGGGGTGAACTTGTTCGTCGGCTTGCCGTTTTTGTTTATACCGCCGCGGGCCGCGGTGTCGATATCGATGATTGCCTCGTACATCTCCTGTGCGATGTCGCGGGCGGGCATGATGGGGGCCATGACGACCGAGTCGAGGCCGCCTCGCACGTTTGCGGCTTTTCCGAGCAGGTCGAACACCATTTTGTGAACCTGGTCATTGTCATACTCGTCAAGGAACGCGTCAAACTGGCCGTCGGAGTCCCTGACGGCCTCGTCGAGACAGGCTGTGAGCAGCCTGTTCTTTTCCACGTCACCTATGAGGCCGAATGCCGGGTCCAAGCCGAGTTCAAGGGCGTTTTCATGCAGGATGCGCGAGCACATGCCATGGATGGTGGAGATCCAGCATGCGTCGACCTTGAGCGCCTGCTCGGGCATGTGCTCCTGACGCAGCTTGTTGCGCACGCGTGCCTTGATCTCGGCCGCTGCCGCCTCGGTGAAGGTGATGGCAAGCACCTGGTCGATGTCGGTGACGCCGGAGAGCTCGGGATTGAGCAGGGCATAGGCGATGCGCTGCGTGAGCATGAACGTCTTGCCCGATCCGGCGCCGGCGCTTACGAGCAAGGGACCGTTCACGTGTTCGACGCAGGCGCGCTGCTGGGGGGTGAGGGTGCTCAGGTCCATGGTTACTTTGCCTCCTTGGGGCAGCTGCCGGCAAGCGGGCAGTAGCTGCATGAAGCCTTCTCAAAGCGCGGGCGCGCCACAACGCGTCCTTCGCGAAGCTCGGCGATTGCCTCGGCTGCGGTTTGTTCGACGCGTGCCATCACGAGCTCGACGCCCGGTGTTCCGTCAATTCCCTCAAAGGGGACGCAGTATTTGCGCTGCAGGTAGAAGCCACATTCCTCGGGAACGAGCCCGGCGTGGGCCATGTTGAGGAAGCCGGAGCACTCGGGCTTCTTGTATGAGACGTACAGGCCTCCCGCCAAGTTGCGCTCGGGCATGAGCTGCTGAATAGCGGCCATGTATATGATGATCTGCGAGTGTTGGGGCAGCGGGTCGAGCGTGGAGGGGTCGTCGGTCTTTTTGGGCTGCACGGGCTTGTGTCCTTTGTGCAGGCTTCCCTTGTAGTCTACGACGAGGACGGAGTTGGTCTGCGGGTTGAGGTCGATGCGGTCGATGATGCCGTAGATGCGCACGCCGCCGAACGTGACGGTGCCGCTCTCCCCGCCGAACTTCCATTCGTTGTAGGTCGGCACGAACCCTTCCGGCATGAACTGCTCGCGCTCAAGGCATTTGACCAGCCTGTAGCGGTAATCGCGCAGACGCGCCTTTTCCAGCTCCGTGATGGGAATGAGGGGACGCTCGGCCTGGGGTTGCGCGTCGCAGGCGTATTGGAAGCTCTCGTCAAAGACGTCCGTCCATACCTCGCGCGGCGTGTCGGCTGTGATGCGTGCGATGCCCGTGCGCTGCCCCAGCAGGTCGTGGAAGCGCTCGAGCACCAGATGGCAGAACGTGCCGCGCGAGCGGGGGTCGCCGAAGGGGACATCGAGGTCGTCGGAAGGAAGCTTGCGCTCGTGGAGCCAGCGTAGAGGGCAGTTGATGAGAGCCTCCAGGCTGCTGGGCGACCAGAGCGTGTCGGGGTTGGCAAATGAAGCGCCCAGCGCCGGGTCGGCAAGCTCAAAGGCGGCAGGGTCGCACCGCACGAGGGCGGGGGCATACGTCACAGGGCTTGCAAGCTGGGCGAACGTTTCCTCGCCCATGCCCATGGCCTTGATGTCGCCCGAGATGGGCAGGCCCGTGGTGCGGTCGAGGCCGTCGATGTCGGACGGGTCGTCGCGATAGCAGTCCACAAGCTCCTCAAGCAGGGCGCAGGGTCGCAGGGGTTTTGCTTCCTCATCGGCCAAGACGCGCTCCACCACCATGACGTCACGTGCCGCCTCGATGCACGAGCGGAAGGTACGGCGCAGCTGCGCTATCTGACCAGGACAAGACACGATGCCGAGGGCCTGCCATAGGCTCGTTTTTGCGTCGACGCGTTCGCGCAGGGGGTAGACGTTTGCCGTGAGGTCGCACAGGATGACGGCGCGTGCCTTCAGGGCGTCTGCCTCGCTGGGCCTGACGACGCGCACGGCGTTGGGGTTTGCTTGCAGCACGCGGGCCTGCTTTTGGGCGCCGATGTCGCTGGTGGGCACGTTGACCCAGCCCACGGGGGCCGAGATGCACTCGAACAGCCAGGCAAGGTCGTCGGCGCTGGGGGCAGATCCCATGAGTTCCCGCCATGTCTCGACGCCGCGGACGAGGGTCTTGGCACAGGCTCGCTCGAACTGGTCTTGGGGAGAAAGGGGCTGGGGAAGACGGGCCTCGAGCAGGGCGAGGATCGAGTCGAGGTCCTTTGGGGTTGCCATGCCCTCTGTGTCCGCCGCCGCTCCATGGGGATCTGCCGGGGTTGTCGCAGCCGATGCCGTTCCATCGGGGTCCGCCGGGGTTGCCTCATCCTGGCCGTCTTGGTCCTGCACAGTCAGTTGAGCACGAAGCGCCTGGGCAAAGCCGTGCGCGCTTGTCATGCGCAGGCCGCGCCAGTCGCGGTCGAGCTTGAGGGCCTCCGCCAGGGGGATGTGCATATACGGGTTGCGTGCTAGGTCGCTTACTTGTGCACGAAGGTCGGGTGCAGGCTCGTCGGTGCGTGTCTTCTCGGCTTCCAGCAGGCGCATCCAAGCCAGGACGAAGGCGCTCGCATGGCTGAGCGCGAGTTTCTCGGCACCGCTCACTGCCAGGGCGATGCCGCGTGGGGCGTGCTCGGAGAGGGGGCCGCCCAGGGCGCGTGCTGTGTTGAGCGGGTCGTGCGTCATGACGACGATGTCGCGCGGCGCTATGCCGTCGACGTGCACGAGCTGGCCGATTTGGCGTGCGAGCAGCTCGCCTTCGGCATAGCGTCCAGCGGGCAGGCATGCGCGCAGGGCGCCCGTGGCGGTGACATGTGTGGAATCACCCTCACTGAACAGGGTGTTTGTCAGTTGGATGAGCTCGGGGGAGCGCGCCGAATCGAGCGAGGCCCCTGCTGCCGCCAGGAGGTCTGCCCCTGCCCTGAAAGTGACCTCGACGCCCGCCTCGGTTGCCAGGCCCTCAATCTGCTTGGCGACGTGGCGCTCTGCCTCAAACGCCGCGTTGTCTTCAAGGCATCCCACAAGCGTGACGCCTGCGTGCGTGCATGTCTCGCCAACCAGCGCGAGCGCGGCGCCCTCAAGGTTCCAGCAGCCGTCGATCACGAGGTGCGGCCAGCCGGCCTCGGGCGTGCATGCGGCCAGTTTGCGCATGGCGCTTCCGGGCTCTATCAGTCCATGCGACTGGGTGAGCGCGAAGTAGGCCTTGGCTGCCTGCAGGAGCTCGAGTTGGGCAGGAGTGAGCTGGGTGTCTGCAGGTGCCGGCATGCCTTGCGCGCATGCGTTCTCGAATGCATCCAGCCCGGCGCCTACGCGCACGATACTGGCGAGGCTGCTTACCATGCCGGTCGAGCGCAGGGAGGAAGACGACCAATCTCCCTGCTCAAGTGTCTTCTTTACCAAAAGGCGGCGCTGTAGGTTGCCGATTGGCGCCCGTCCATCGCCGTAGAGGGCCCAGCGCCCGCCCGCCCAGGTGTCGAGCGTGGCTACCTCCACGCCTGCGAGTCCCTTGCCCGCATCTGCCAGGTGCCGCTTGACAGCCAGGGCGATGTTGCGGGAGGGCACGATCCATGCAACGCGCCTGCCCTGCCGCAGCATCTCCTGCACGACGGCATATGCGCACGCCGAGCGCTCATAGCGGTCGTGCGCACTGACAATCTCGAGTCTTCCTGGCACGGGTTGCTCCCTTCCCTGGATACAGTCGGACTCAGTATCTCACGCGGGCCGGACACAAATTCCCCGCATCGGTGGCTTGTTGCACAAAGCGACATAAAGAAAAGGGGGCCGCGCGGCCTGCACTTCTGTGCTGTCGCGTGGCCCCCTTAGACGCAAGTCTTTATGTCAGGCTATTTGCCTGCGGTCTCGCTTTCGGGCTGTGCTTGGTTGCCTTTTTGCGCGCGCGGGCGATGGCGCTTGGGGTTCTTGGCGCGCAGTTCAGCCTTGCGGGCGAGGTTGGCGCGGCGGTTGAGCAGGTTGCGCACGGTGTCTTCCATGCCCAGGGGGATGTAGGACATGGACTCGAGGTCCTCGGGCAGGTACTCGGCAAGCGAGAGGGGTGCGATCTGCTCGACCTTCTCGGGCGCGGGGCCGGGTTTGGCGATGATGGCGTGCACGGTGGCGCCCATTTGGCACAGGCGCTCCTCGAACTCGGTGGAAACGTTGGCCTGGGGCCAGCTGGGCTCGTTCAAGAGGTCGTTTGTGCAGGCAAGAGGCTCATATCCCGCAATTTGGTACTGCGTGAGCGAGAACTTGAAGAGCGGCTCGGAGTCGGTCTTCTGGCATACCACGCCGTCGGGCGCCAGGATGGAGCGGTAGCCCATGAGGCGCTTGGCGTGGGAGAGCCTGCGCACGGCGGCCTTGCTCTGCGGGAACGGTGCCGAGAAGTTGAGGTGGATGCGCGCCAGCTCGCCGGGGGCGAAGAAACGGCACACGTCGTCTTGGGTGTCGAGAACGAAGACGGCGTTGTACACGCCCTCCTCGATGGCGCGCTGCGCGGCGAGCACCACGCAGACTTCTTCCACATCGACGCCCACGAAGAGCACGTCGGGCTCGGCCTTGGCGCTCTCGATGGCGAAGCCGCCTTTGCCGCAACCCAGGTCAAGACGGACCTCGCGGGCACGGGGCAGCAGCATCTCGGCCCAGTGGCCGGCACGCTCCTCGGGATCGTCGACGATGGCGTCGGCAAAGAGACGCCTGCGTTCGTCGAGGTTCTTGGGTTTGCGTGCGCGCATGGGCTTGCCTTTCGTTGGGTTTCGAGACGATGTGGCAGAATACCACGCCTATCTCGTGCGCCTGTGCTATAAATGCGTGCATAAGACAAACCCCATTGTGCAGAGAGAGTACCCATGCCAGGTAAGCCCCGGGAAAAGCATGCCATCGACGAGCCGTTTTCTATGAGTGACCTGGGACGCGTCACCCTCAAGAAGGCATGGGGGCATTTCTGCACCATCACCCACCACAAATTGCTCGTGATGCGCTACTGCTTTCGCGTGGGCCTGTACCGCCAGGGCCTCGCGCATGACCTGTCCAAGTACTCGCCCTGCGAGTTCATGGTCGGCGTGCGCTACTACCAGGGATTTCGTAGCCCCAACTCGGCTGAGCGCGCCGTAAAGGGGTACTCCGAGGCCTGGATGCACCATAAGGGGCGCAACCGCCATCACTGGGAGTACTGGGTGGACATCAAGGGCAATGGCGACCCCACGATGGAGGGCAAGCCCATGCCCACGCGCTATGTGGTCGAGATGTTCTGCGACCGCATTGCCGCGAGCCGCGTGTACAAGAAGGACGCCTACACTGACCGCAGCCCCCTGGAGTATTACGAGCTCGAGCATTCTGCCCCTGTTGAGCTGCCCATTCATCCGATGACCGAAGCCCTGCTCAAGCGCCTGCTGGTGATGCTTGCCGAGCAGGGAGAAGAGGCGGCGTTTGCCCATGTGAAGCGCGAGATCGTGCGCAAGCGCTACGTCGAGGGCCCCGGCTGCAGGTTTTAGCCAGGAGAAGGGGTCCCGGTGCGGCTGTTTTCGGCCGCGGACGGCCAGGCGCTCATCATTTAACATACATTTCAATGGTTCAAATGTATGTTAAATCATTAAAGTACCAGTTGGCGCATTTTTGAAAATTCTGAAATGTATGTTAT
>JAHZHK010000020.1:0-11284 GCA_019420325.1 Coriobacteriaceae bacterium
TGGACGCGCGGGGGCGCGCAGGCCAGGCGGCCGCCGCCCGCGGAACGTCCGCCCGCGGCAAGCGGCGTTGCGGCGGCCCTCGCCCATCAAGGACGCACGCTTTCCTACGCCGCCCCTCTCCCCGAAAGTGCGAACAACAGGCCCGCCCCGCAGACGACCGGACTTTCCCGGCCCGGGAGGCCAGGGCTGTCAGTAGGTCAGGGCACCGGCACCCGGGCCGCCCCGCTGGGCGCGCAAAGCCGTTCCCTCCCCCCTAACGTACTGCGCGTATGGCGCTACGCGCACTCGAATCCATTCGAAAACTGGCGACAGGCGCGGCTTGCTCCTTGACGCGACCCCACCCCCTTTGTTGCATCCCGCTTCAGGGCACTCGCGCTCTTGGCTGAACCAGCTAAAAAAGAAGAAGGAGCACAGGCATCAAGCCCGCACCCCTTCAATTGAAACATATCTATGAGATTGGGGCTCTTAACAGAGTTCAATGCTCTCTTGAGCGACTGGTAGTCGCCACATTAGGCCCTGTTGCGATGCCTTGACTCTCGAACCGAGACCGGCGCAACCGCCGCGCCATTGATGACTTGCATGCGCCCAAGAGCGGCATTGCGCTGCGCAGGCGAATCATGGCGATGCTCGAACTCATCCTGCACCATATGGTCTATATACGCAGACGAAACAGGGGCATCCGATACGGACATATCGACAACGGCGGACTGCCCTGCAATAGCGCCCTGGGAATACGCAGGGGCCGCCTGCTCGCGCGAACAAGACGAAGGCTGCTCGATCGCACCATAGACCGCAGACGCATAAGAAGCCGCCCTGCTTGCACGCTCCCCCTGTCCCACTTCGGCGTTCGTGGCAACAGGTGCACTAATCATCGTCGAATAGCTATTGAAAGCGGCATATGCACTGCTTGCGGCAGCAACGGCCGCAGCGAGGCTTCGATCAGAAACAACCGCACTGCTGGCAGGAGGACGAGGCGGGGTAAACGAACTCGCCGGCGCGACACTCTGACTCTGCATGTCCACGCCGACACGCTGGGTCACAGAAATCGCGGATGCCGCAGCAGGTCCTGGGCGGCGCGACGAATTCTGCAGAGCCTTTTCCCGCGAATTCAGAACACCATCAGCAACCTCTGAGCGTCCCTCGTACGAATGGCGAACGCTGGTGCCGGCCAGTCCGGCACGATTCGCAAGGAATTCCTCATCGCGACCAACAAGAAGAGCCGCCGCCGGCGAGGCAGAGGCACGAATGAGCTCTTGACGACGCATGGCAGCCTGTGCATCTACGCCGGGCCCAATAACAGGTGCGACATAATCCTGACGCTTAACTTGAGGTGCAGGCTGAGCCTTTGTGGCAATCAGAGAAACAAAGTCGTCCGTCGAGAGACCCTCTTCACGTGCAGGCTGTTGCTGTTCAGGCGCGCGCAATTCACTCAGCGCGACACCTTGCCAATCATCACGCTCGACGAGCGGGTCAGCCGCCAGGTCGTTGTGACGAACGGGCGACACGCCATCGATGACATACATCCCAGAAAAGTCAAGATGGCTGCTCGGCACCGTTACGCGGTGCACATTGCCAGAGCCCGTAGCAAGAACCCGTGCCGTCGTGACAAAATCCGAGGCGCTTTCATCATTGGAAGAAGCGCAGTTGAACGGCATTGTAAGGTCAGTTTGAGCATACGCCTCGCGAGCCGCATGGCCTTTTCCTTCAAGGTGAGGAACGCCGCCGCCTGGACCCTTATCGGGGTCATCGTCGGGGTGGGCCGAGCCAGACCTTGCCGGCTCCGAAGCGCCAAGAGATGCGGCGTATCCCGCGGCAAAACCCTCAAGCTCATCATAATCGTCACTATCACACAGCGACACGGTGCCGTGAGACGTTGGGACATCCATCTTTTCGACAGGTTGGGCGAACATGGCGCTCTCATCATCAAGAACAAATTCACGTGCCTGGTCGTATGAAACCGGATTGCCCGACGCACTGTCGACCAGGGCAATAAAAGATGCCGTGTCCTCGATAGATGCAGCGCTTTCATTCTGCGTTGCGTTAAAGATCATGGGGGATGACTCCGCTACCATCGCATCGCTACGAGCCTCATGGTTTGATGAGGCGTTGTGCGAATTCTTTTTTCGGATAAGAGAAAAGGCAGCCGCAAATACGCCCATTCCCAAGAAGGCGGCGCCAGCCCCGAGAGCATAAGGAACAACGGGGAGAATACTTTGCGATGCATCTGTCACGACCGA
Organism: Coriobacteriaceae bacterium; assembly: GCA_019420325.1. Classification (GTDB taxonomy): domain Bacteria; phylum Actinomycetota; class Coriobacteriia; order Coriobacteriales; family UMGS124; genus UMGS124. The sequence goes on from JAHZHK010000020.1 coordinate 2,238, forward strand.
CGCGATACCCTGCTGTGCAAGAGAGTCCTCGATCTGACCGACAATCTGCGCCGTGGATTGGCCGGCCACCTGCGAGAGCTCCTCGAGTTGGGCGGAACTTACGGCCGCACTCGTCATGGTTTGCTCGGCAGTTTGGACGGGCTGAACGACAGGTTCGGCGAATGCTTGAGGACAAAGAATTCCAATGCCCAAAACGCAGACAAGGCCAGCCGCGCAGAGAACGCGGCGACCCGCACCAAACAACGGTTGAGAACGTTTCAAGATGCGACTCCGTTGCTCATGGCTTGTTGCGGCACAGTGGATACGACAAAAAACATCCTTAAGCATACCGTTTTACCAGCTTAAACACAACATTGTATTACCAAGGCATTGAGACTTTCCAAAAACACGCACGGCCGCCCGCAGGCGGCCGTGCTGAAAGCTCAAGTAGGGGCAAAGCCAGATGGACGACTACAAATCACCCATGTAGTCATTGCCCTGGGCCTTCTTTGCGGCACGAAGGAGGAACTCCTCGTTGTTGGCCGTTGCACGAAGGGCCTTGATGAGGGAGTTCATCGCACGCTCGTTGTTGTTCATGTTCGCGAGCACGCGACGGACACCCCACACAAGCGGGGCACTTGCCGGGTCGAGAAGCAGCTCTTCCTTGCGGGTACCCGACGAGACGGGGTCGACGGCGGGGAAAACCCTGCGATCGGCCAGGTCGCGATCGAGCTTGAGCTCCATGTTGCCCGTACCCTTGAACTCCTCGAAAATGACCTCATCCATCTTGGAACCGGTGTCCACGAGGGCAGAGGCGAGAATGGTAAGAGAGCCACCGTTCTCAATGTTGCGAGCAGCGCCCAAGAAGCGCTTGGGCGGGTACAGAGCCGTGGAGTCAACGCCGCCCGACAGGATGCGGCCAGAGGCGGGCTGCGCAAGGTTGTACGCACGCGCAAGACGCGTGATGGAGTCGAGCAGGATTACAACGTCCTCTCCCTGCTCAACGAGCCTCTTCGCACGCTCGATGACAAGCTCGGATACCGTGATGTGATTCTCACAGGGCATGTCAAACGTCGAGGCAACGACCTCACCGTGGATGGAGCGCTGCATGTCGGTAACTTCCTCGGGGCGCTCGTCCACCAGAAGGCAGATGAGATGGACCTCGGGGTTGTTGGCAGAGATGGACTCAGCGATCTTTTTGAGCACCGTAGTCTTGCCAGCCTTGGGGGGCGAAACGATCAGGCCACGCTGACCCTTGCCGATGGGGGCAACCAAGTCGATGACGCGACCGAGAATGGAGTCCTTGCCATGCTCCATGCGCAACGGCTCGCTCGGGAAAACAGGCGTGAGATCGCCGAAGCGGGGGCGCGTACGCAGCTCCTCCGGATTCTTGCCATTGACCAGGGAGATTTTGCAAACGCCGGGGCGCTTCTCACCGGGACGCGCGACCTTTGCCGTACCGCTGAGCATGTCGCCGCGGCGCAGACCGTTGATGCGAATGAGGGCGGCAGGCATGAACAGGTCGGAATCGCTGGCCAAGTATCCCTTGGTGCGCACGATGCCCGAGCCGTCGTTGGAAAGCTCAAGCACGCCGTTGAAGTCGAAGAAGCCCTCCTGGCGGTACATTTCATCATAAACCGCCTGGACAAGGGAGGCGCTGGCGACCCCGTCATGGGCAATCGACAACTCATCGGCCTTGGCAAGGAGGTCCTCCTCAGCCAGGGCGGCAAGCTCTTCAAGCGAAAGGGACGGACCGGTCACGTACTCGCGCTCGCGACGGCCGTTACGATCGCGACGGTCATTCTTGCCGTACTTCTTCTCGAACTTCTCACGGCCGCGGTCGGGTCGATCGGAGTACTGCTGCTTGCCCTGCTGCGGGCGCTGGGGACGAGAGTCATCGGAAGGCTTGCTGTCACGGCCCGCCTCACGAGCACGCGGCTGAGCAGCACGATCGTCACCGCGTGCCTCACTTCTGCGATCGTGACGGCGGCGGCGCGAGCCATAGCCTTCGGAGACTTCCTGCGATGCAGGAGCTTCGGCCTTGGAGGAAACGTCCTCTTGAGCAGGCGCCTGCTGCGGAGTGGCAGAAGCGGAAACAGCCTGAGCTTCGCCTTCCTGGGAGGTCTGAGAGGCTTGCGCATCTTCTTTGGACTTCTCCTCGCGCGAGGAAGCCTCGACGACAGGGGCGGGCGCAGGGGCCTTCTTGCGAGGGGCTGCTCCCCTCAGGACCTTTGCCGCCGCTCGGGCAACCTCGAGCGACTCGGGCGTGGGGTTCTGAAGCGCGTCGAGAATGGTTTGGCGCGCCTCCTCCTTCTGCGGAGAAGGCCTTCCACGACGGCGATGCATAGCGAGGTCGCGCAACTCGTCGACGCCGGCCTTGTCAAAGTCGATCTCGTCGACACTGTGATGGCGCACGCGCGAAGGAGCGGGAGCCGGGACAGCCTCAGGCACGGCGGCTTCCTGCTGGGAAACGGCTGCAGCGGCGTCGACAAGCTCGGGGACCACATCTTCCTTGGGCTTCTCGGAGACAGCCTTGTCGTCTTGGCGAGACACGGGTCCACGCGACTTGTTGCGCGTGCGAGTGCGCTTGACGGGTGCAGGCTTAGCGGAAGCGCCGTCTGCAGCAACGACATCCTGACTCACGGGAGCAGAATCGGCAGGGGCCTGATCAGGCGCAGCGGGACGGGCCGTCGCAGCGCCTTCCCCCCGCTCGGCAGACTCCTGCTTTTTCGGAGCCTCGACACGCACCGCAGGCTCCTTCTTTGCAGAAGGCTCAGCCTGCTCGACGGGCTTCTCTGCCACGGGCGCATTCTTCTGATTGGCAGGCCCAACCTTTACGGGGGCCTCCTTCTGCTCGACCGGGTCCTTCTTTACGGCGGGTTCAACCCGCTCGCCAGGCTTTTCTGCTACGGGGCCATCCTGCTGACCGGCAGGCTTGGCTTTTGCGGAAACTGCCTTCTGGCCTGCCTGCTTCTTCTTTGCAGGAGCATCTTGCTTGTTAGCCGGCCCCTTCTTTTCGGAGGCTTTTGCCTTGGAGGTTCGACGGCGCGGGCCAGAAGCAGGCTTGGCCTCATTCCCCTCAGAAGAAGAGACGTCTTGACCTGCTGCAGAACCAAGAGGAGCGGGGTCGGCGACAGCCTTCCCCGCCTGAACTCCTTCAAGCTCCTTCGCAGCTCGAACCTCGGTCGCAAACTTGGCACCTTCGGACTGTTGCGCGGGCGCAACATCAGGTGCAGGCTTGCTCTCGGGAGCCGGAGCGCTCGTCACTTCAGGCGAACGCTGCTCTGCACCCGTCGAGGGGTCCTCGATCATGCCTGCTCAACTTTCTTCCAGTCAGCCAGGAAACGCTCAAGGCCGCGGTCGGTCAGGGGGTGCTCAATGCACTTCTTCAGCGCACCGAAAGGCACCGTGGCGATGTCGGCACCCATAAGGGCGGCCTGTGTGACATGATGGGGAGAACGCACGGAAGCGGCAATGATCTCGACCTCATGGCCGAAATCGTAGTTGTTGACGCAGGAAACGATGTCGTTGAGCTGGTTGAGGCCATCCTCAGCAATATCGTCGAAACGGCCGACAAACGGGGAGATGTAACGAGCGCCGGCGCGGGCGGCCATGATGGCCTGGGGGGCGCTAAAAACGAGCGTCATGTTGACCGCGATGCCCTCGCTGGCCAGCTGCTTGGTGGCGGCCAGGCCCTCGGCCATGACGGGAATCTTCACGACCACGTTGGGGGCGATGGCGGCCAGACGACGGCCGTCTGCGACAATCTGGTCGCGCGTCATAGCGGTGGTCTCAGCGGAGACGGGACCGTCGACGATCTCGCAGATGCGAGCGATGTGGTTTTCGAAATCGGCGAGCTTGCCACCAATTTTTGCGTACAGGGAGGGGTTGGTGGTGACGCCAGCAACGACGCCCCAGGACGCCGCCTCACGAATCTCGTCGAGATCCGCGGTATCGAGGAAGAACTTCACGAGTGCTCCTTTTCATTGCATTGCAATTTGTCTCCCCCAACATGACATGGGTTCGGCCTGGCAAAGGGGCGCATAGCCAACCACAGTGCCGATATGAGGGAAAGGGATACGTGCATACTATAGCACCAGAAAAACCTGTCGCACCCTAGCCGCGCAATATAATATTCGAGGAAACGGAAACGTCATGCGACGCCCTCAAAGGGCGTCTGTCATACGCAGCAACTCATCGGCATATGCCTGCCCACACTGCGTGATATAGCGAAGGCCACCTTTGCAGTGAGGGCGGTCGCCGCGGGCACCGCCAAACAATATCGGCTCCATCATCGCCTGTTCCTCCATGCTTCTCAGCGTCATCGAGACCGTTGCCTGCTGCAGCCCTGTGAGATTCACGATGTCTGCGACCCGCATGCTCGGACATGCGCGCATGCCATAGCAAAATGCAATGAGGCCGCTGGCAGACATGGGGACACGCCCCATACGAGCGACGATGGAAACGACGTCGGCAAGCTCAAGTCCCAGACGATCAAGCGAGGAGCCGGGAATAAGGTTGTCGAGAAAAGCCTGGCAAAGCTCGACGGTGAGCTCATTGCCGTACGGAGTGAGCGCGCCGAGGTTCACACGACGATCGAGTTGGGACTGCTCCAGTGACACGAGGCCGATCTCGACAAGACGTGAGACGCGGCGAGACATGGTAGATGGCCAAATAAGTTGTTCCTTGGCAATCGCGCCCACCGACAGGGGCGCTGAAATCTTAAGGAGCGCAAGGGCCGAGAAATCGTCGAAAACGATACGCCGCTGTGGATCCAGCGCGCGACGCTCTATGTTGAACTGCCGATGAATCTCGAAAAACAGGCTTCGGTCCAACACGACCCCCAATATCAAGGCATGTCATGCACGTATAACAGGCAGTCACGCAGCACACACAACGATTAGCTATACTACTTCAATTCTGTACACGAGACTGTCGTCGACACAAGGAAGAGTCCACATGCCCAGCGTCGCATCCACCAACGAGCGCCCCAACAGCCCCGGCGTCCTCATAAGTTTTGAGGGGCTTGACGGAGTGGGCAAGACGACGCAGATCGGTCTCGTCGAAAACGCCCTGCACGCACAGGGTCGCGAAACGCTGCGTTTGCGCGAACCCGGGGCGACGCGCCTGGGCGAGGCAGTGCGCGAGCTTCTTCTCGACAAGCAGGACCTCGACATCTCCCCCATGGCTGAGTTGCTGCTTTTTGAGGCAGCGCGCGCCCAACTCGTCGAAAGCGTCATCCAACCCGCACTTGAGCGGGGATGCGTGGTCTTGTGTGACAGGTTTTACGATTCGACCGTCGCCTACCAGGGGCATGGCCGTCGCCTGGGCACCGATCTCGTCCACAAGGCAAACGTGCTTGCCTGCGGGGAGCTCGAACCCGACCGCACACTCGTGCTCGACATGGACCTCGCACGTGCCCACACCCGTGCCTGCGCACAAGGGGCCGACCGCATGGAGCGCGAGCCCGACGACTTCCATAAGCGTGTGCGCCAAGGGTTCCTGCAGCTCGCAAGCGACGAAGCGCAGCGCGTGCGCATCGTGGATGCCTCTGGAAGCGTGCAACAGGTATGGGGGCGCATTCGCGATGCCTTAAGCGGCCTGCTCAACCTACCCGTTGAGCTCCCTTCAGACGCCGAGGAACCTCGATGAAGGCCGCACAGATCGCAGCCCCCTGGGGCAACGCAGGCAACCTGATCAGCCAGCTCTGCGACCAAAAAGAAATAGGCCACGCCTACCTTCTTGTGGGTCCCGCGAACTCGGCAAAAACTGACGCTGCCATGCTTTTGGCGAACGCCGCTGTATCGCGACTCGACCAAATCGGCCCCTCCGACCTCGGTCGCCCCCATCCGGACATCCACCGGCTCGAGCCCCAAAGCGCCACAGGATACCTGGTGGGACAGATTCGCGAGATGCTTGACGACGTGCAGCTGTCCCCCATTTGCTCGCCGTTTAAGGTCTATATGATGGCCGAGGCGCAGCTTCTTACCTCATCTTCAGCAAATGCCCTGCTCAAGAGCTTAGAGGAACCGCCAGCAGACACGGTCTTCATCCTACTGGCGACTTCTGCCGACGCTGTGCTGCCCACCATCGTCTCGCGTTGCCAAACCATACGCTTCCCCGCCAGAAGCCAGGAGCAAACGGTGGCGGACCTTTGCGCCTCAACGGGCCAGACCGAGCAACGCTGCCGGGCCGCCCTGGCCTTTTGCGCCGACACGCAGCAAGCGACGCAATACTTGGGCGACGAGACAAAATGGGCCATGCGCGACATGGCGCTCAAGACGCTTGCAGGCCTTGCGAGCCGCGACGACGTCTGGGCGATGAGCCGCGCGGCTGCGCTCGTCGATGCAGCTACCGCCTCAACCCAAAGCCTGCAAGACGCCCAGGAGGCCGAGTACGACCAGGCCCAGGCGATTTTAAGCGCCACGGCCCTCAAGGAAGTGAAAGAACGCCACAAACGCGCCCTCACCGCCGCAACACGTTCGGGTATCATGGCAGCGTTGAGGGCACAACGCGCGCTTTTGCGCGATGCGCTGCTGATGCAAAACAACCCCGCGGCAACGCCCGCTTGCATTGATTTTGCCGATGCGGTCACAACATTTTCCAGGCTTTCCCAAGAAGCCCTGCTCAGCTGCATCGAAACGATAGGACGCGCCATGCGACGCGTTGAGAAGAACACGCTGCCCCGACTGGCGGTCGAAGGCATGCTGCTAGAACTCAAGGAGACACTCACATGCCGACCGTAATCCCCGTCCGCATGCATTTCAACGCCCAAGACCTGTGGTTTCTGCCCGGCAGAAGCCAGGCGAAGGCCGGCGACCACGTCATTGTTCCCACTGAGCGCGGCACTGAGTTCGGCTTGGCCACAGCCGACCCCTTCTCGGTCCCCGACTCCGAGCTGAAGGGCAAGAGCGACCTGCGACCGGTCGTGCGCATCGCCACGGACAAGGACATCGAGCGCGCCGAGGACCTCGCGGCCCAAGGCGAGCAGGCCATGCCCATATTCAGGAAACTCGTGAAAGAGAGCGGCCTGGACATCAAGCCTGTCGGCGTGGAGTTTCTCTTCGGCGGGGAAAAGGTCGTCTTTTATTTCGCCGCTGAGGACCGTGTGGACTTCCGCGACCTGGTACGCGAGCTGGCGGGGGAATTCCACCAGCGCGTCGACATGCGCCAGATCGGCGTGCGCGACGAGGCGCGCCTGGCGGGCGGCTACGCCCCCTGCGGCCAGGAGCTGTGCTGCGTGAGGTTCGGCGGCCAGTTCCAGCCCGTTTCCATCCGCATGGCAAAAGAACAGGACCTTCCCCTCAACTCCTCGAAGATTTCTGGCGTATGCGGCAGGCTCATGTGCTGCCTGCGCTACGAGTTCGACGCATACCGCGACTTCAAGCAGCGCGCGCCGAAAAAGAACAACCTCATCGACACGCCGCTAGGCAAAGCAAAAATCGTCGAGTACAACACGCCCAAAGAAACCCTGCTCCTGCGCCTGGAGAACGGCAAGTCGTTCACCATCGCCCTCAAGGACATGACCTGCAGCGAAGGTTGCTGCAAGCGTTCCAAGGAACAAAACATCCCGCTTCGCCCCGACACCGTGACGCGCGAGGCGCTCGAGGCGCTCGGCACGGCGGAAATTGCCATGCAGCTTGCCGAGCTCGACCGCGCAAACGGCGAGGGCGACGGCTATGCGCTCGACATGTCGCTGCTCGACTCGCAGCGAACCCCGCGCAAGCGCAAGACTGACAAGGCAGAACCTGCCGCACAGGCGACGCCTGCCCGCAAGCCTCGCCGTCAGTCCAAACCCGCACCGGCTGCCGAAGAGGACAACGTCCAGGGCAACGACACGGCGCAGACCCCAAAGGAAGAGCAGAAGCGCGGCCCGCGCGGCGGTGGCATGCGACCGCGCCGCACGCAGAAGGCAAGCCCGGACGCCAAGCGCACGGCTTCTGCGGCGCGCGATGCCAAAAACCCGACAGACGACACGGCCAAGCCTCGCCGTCAGGCAAACGTCGCCAAGCAGGCCGGCACCAAATCCGGCAAGGCAGCCGAAGCGGCCACCGAGCCCCAGAAGCGCACGCGCCGTCATCACAGCGCGGCCACCCCGACTCAACAGGGCCAACAGGGTCAAGCTGTTGAGCAGACGAAGGTCAAAAACGCCCAGCGGCAGGGCACCCCGCAAGAATCCAACCGCACGGGCGAGCAAAAGCCCCGCCGGCGCACGGCGCCCTCCCCTGAGGCAGGGTCCAAGCAGCAGCGTCCCCAGGCAGAACGCCGTAGGCACACCAAACCGGCGCAGGACAAGCCGTCCGGCGCAGAGGGATCGACTCCTTCTACGAGCCAGGCTCCGACTCGCCGTCGCAGGCGTCCCGGTGACAAGGGTGGCTCAAACGAACAATAACGATTACATCGACACGACCGACGAGGGAGCAACACAACGATGCCGCGCAACATCGCGATTTTGGTACAAGACGAAACGATGGCAAGCCAGGGCTTTCTTCAGGCATTCGCTCAGCAGGGCAACGAGGTAACCTGCGTCGTATGCAACGACCTTCTGCCCGTCGCACTGCAGATGGCCAAGCCTGACTTTGCGATTGTCAACGGAAACGCCTGGCACGAGGCGGGCGATGCCCAAGAGCTTCTTGACTCGATGGGTATCCCCTACCTGGGCGCCGGCGCAGCCACGATCAGGCGCTGCCGCGACGCCGCACAGCTCTCATACACCATCGAGGAGGCACTGGCCCAGGGCAGCATCGACGCTGGGGCGGTGGAACAGCTCACGCTGGCCCCGTCGGTCCAAGGCGCCCTGCTGCAAACTGGCCAGCTCGGCAGCATCGTAGCCAACACGTTTGCCCCAGGTGAGACGCTTACCCTACGCGCCGATGGCGCGGAGTTCCTGAACCCCGGCGTTGCATTGCAGGATCAAAAGGAGCTCTCGGAAGCACTCATCGCATTCAAGGATGCCGGCAAGCGCGCCGTCGTGCGCCCTCAGATCAAGGGTGTCGAGCTCATTGTCTGCATCATGGGCGACCTTTCGGACATTCTCATCCTGCCCCCCATCGAGGTGAAGGGCGCAC
>JAHZHK010000020.1:11294-33396 GCA_019420325.1 Coriobacteriaceae bacterium
ACGACAGTTCGATGTGGCAAGTCCCTGTGAATATGCAAAGCCTTGCCGACGACGAGCAAGATGCTCAGGCTATTCGCAGCGAAGTCGAGCGGTGCGCGCTCGACGCCTTCCTTGCATGTAGTTGCCGCGATTTTGCCTGCGTGCGTCTTGTGTGGGACGGCGGATGCGCGCGCGTGCTCGACGTTGACGCAGCACCGAGCCTGTCGCAGGGCTCCCCCATCATGGCGGCACTGACCGCAGCCGACATCAATCTCGCAGAGCTCGCAAACGAGTTCTGCGAGATTGCCGACGAGACCCTTCTGTAGGAGATTCCATGCCCGCCCAGAGGCCCAGCTCACCTCACATCGCGCCTCTGGGCGGAATAGATCGCCTCGCGACCCTCGCACACACGGTCAAGGCAGTTTTTTGCGATTTGGACGACACGTTGCTCGATGCGCATCATCGGCTACCATCTGAGGCAGTCGATGCCATTCAGCGCGTTCAAGCCAGCGGGGTACGCTTCATACCCACAACCGGACGCCCGGTTTTTGCTCTCAAGGCGCTTTTTGGCCCTATGCTCGACAACCTCGACCTTGACTACATTGCCTGCAACGGCATGGATGTGCGCCAAGCTGGGCAAACGCTTTTACATGAGACCGTCGGCCTGGAATCGGCACGCACGCTTCTGCAACGCGTTATCGACGACCCTATGCCACTGGGGTTTGTGGTGTACGGCCCCGAGGCGCCCTACGTCATGGATATGGAAGCGGATTTTGTTCGCAGCAAGATAGAAAGCCTGCATGAAGCGCGCGTGCGCCCGGCGAGCGCCGGGCTCGAGGACGCACAGATAAGCAAGCTGGGTATCGTTGCCTATTCAGGGGCTCGCAAGCTCGCACAGGACCTCTCGAGCGAGCTGTCGGAGCATTTCGAGTTCAGTGCCTGCGGCGACAAATGGGTGGACGTCGCACTGAGGGGACGCACGAAGCTCGGTGGCATCAACATGCTGCTTAATGCTTACGGCATGCAACTCACGGAGGTCCTTGCCATCGGCGACTCGATGAACGATCTCTCGATGCTCAGGGCCATCCCCAACAGCATCTGCGTTGCGAACGCGATGCCCGAGGTCAAGCAGTACTGTCGCTTTGAGATTGGTGCCAACACCGAGCTGGCAGTTCCTCACCTGCTGGAACAGATTTCCCAGATCCGCGCCAAGTAGCCCACCTTCGGCTGATTTCGATACTCCCTCTATATAGATGCACAAACCACCGTCTGCTTGATATCGAACAGACGTACGCGACAAACAAACATGCTCGACAAACAAAAAAGGGGCGGCACAAGGCCGCCCCTCAGCAAAATCGCTTAAAAGTAAAACTTAGAGCTTGTGGACGTTGCTGGCCTGCAGCTTGCCGTTCTGGCCAGTGGTGATCTCGAACTCGACCTTCTGGCCCTCGTCCAGGGTCTTGAAGCCGTCCATCTGAATCTCGGAGAAGTGCACGAACAGATCGTCGCCGTCCTCACGAGAGATGAAGCCGTAGCCCTTGTCCGGATTGAACCACTTAACAGTACCCTGAGCCATGTCTAGCCTTTCTTTCTACCCTTTTACGGGCAAACCGAGTAAGCGAATCGAGTCGACACGCTTACGAGAAAACACGGTCCTCCTATGAACCGCACTTGCTTATAATACCTGAAATGTGCAGGCTTTAGGAAGCCAAGTTCACATTTCTTTAGATTCCCACCAATCTCAACAAACTAACGCAATTACTGCGCCCAGGCGGAATCCATGCCTGCAAGACGCTCGGCAGCCGTGACGCAGTTGAGCATGAGCATGGCACGCGTCATGGGGCCAACGCCGCCCGGAACCGGGGTGATCGCGCTGGCCTTGGCGGCAACCTCGTCATAGGCAACGTCGCCGCAGAGCTTGCCGTTCTCATCGCGGTTCATGCCCACGTCCACGACAACAGCGCCTTCACGCATCCAGTCGGACTTGACGAGGTTGGCATGACCGATTGCGCTAATGACGATATCGGCCTGCTGCGACGTCTCGGCCTTGTTAGGCGTGCGGCTGTGGCAGATGGTGACCGTGGCGTCGTTTGCGATGAGCATAAGGGCCATGGGCTTGCCCACGATAGTGGAGCGGCCCAGCACGACAGCACGCTTGCCGGCCACATCGATGCCGTATTCGCGCAGGATGCGCATAACGCCGGCTGGCGTGCACGGCCTGGGACCGGGGAGCCCGCGCACAAGGCGACCAAGGTTGACGGGATGGAAGGCATCCACGTCTTTCTCGGGCGAGATGTGGGCGATGGCACGTTCGGCGTCGAGATGTGCCGGCAGGGGCATCTGCACAAGGATGCCGCTGACCTTCGGGTCGGCGTTAAGCCTGCCGAGAAGGTCCTCGAGCTCCTCCTGCGTGCAGGTGGCGGGCAGGTCGTAGTCAAACGCCTCGATACCCACCTCTGCGCAGTCCTTGCGCTTGTTGCGCACATAGACCGAGCTTGCAGGGTCGTCACCCACAAGCACGACCGCCAGGCCGCACGGATGTCCATGCTGCTTCAAGACTTCCACACGCTGAGCGGCCTCGGCCTTGACCTTTGCCGCGACGGCCTTGCCGTCGAGAATTGTCGCCATATTAGAACAACCCCGTGATACGGCCCGACTCATCGACGTCGATCTTCTCGGCTGCGGGAACCTTGGGCAGGCCCGGCATGGTCATGACGCTGCCGGCAAGCACGACAACGAAACCGGCACCCGCGGAGACCTTGACCTCGCGTACGGCAATCCTGAAGCCACGGGGGGCACCAAGCTTGACGGGATCGTCGGAGAAGCTGTATTGCGTCTTTGCGATGCACACGGGCAGGTGGCCGTAGCCGTTCTCCTCAAGCGCAACGATCTGCTTGAGGGCGGCAGGAGCAAAATCAACGCCATCGGCACGGTAGATGCGCGTGGCGACTGCCTCGACGGCCTCCTTGATGCTGGCACCGGTGGGATAGGCAAACTTCAGCTCGCTAGGCTGCTCAACAAGACGCAGGACTTCCTGAGCCAGCGCGATGCCGCCCTGGCCGCCCTTGGCCCACACTTCGGAAAGCACGGCGTTGACGCCCTGCTCGGCACAGCAGGACTGGATGAGCTCCAGCTCGGCAACCGTGTCGGTGGGGTGACGGTTGATGGCGACCACCACCGGCATGCCGTAGACCTCGGTGAGGTTGGCAACATGCTGGAGCAGGTTGGGCATGCCGGCCGCAAGGGCCTCGAGGTTCTCCTCGTTCAGGTCGGTCTTGGCAACGCCGCCGTTCATCTTAAGAGCGCGGGCGGTAGCCACGAGCACGACCGCGTCGGGGGCAATGCCGGCCATGCGGCACTTGATGTCGAGGAACTTCTCCGCACCCAGGTCGGCACCGAAGCCGGCCTCGGTGACCGTGATGTCGGAGAGGGCCATGGCCATGCGAGTCGCCATGACGGAGTTGCAGCCGTGGGCGATGTTTGCGAAGGGACCGCCGTGCACGAAGGCAGGCGTGCCCTCGAGCGTCTGCACGAGGTTGGGCTTGATGGCGTCCTTGAGCAGGGCAGCCATGGCGCCAGCAGCCTTGAGCTGGCTGGCAGTCACAGGCTCGCCGGTATAGGTGTAGCCCACGACGATACGGCCCAGGCGCTCCTTGAGGTCGGGGATGTCGTGCGCAAGGCACAGGACTGCCATAATCTCGGAGGCAACCGTAATGTCGAAGCCATCCTCGCGCGGGGTACCGTTGGCCTTGCCACCCAGACCGTCGACAATAAAGCGCAGCTGGCGGTCGTTCATGTCGACCACGCGCTTCCAGGTGATGCGGCGCGGATCGATGCCCAGGGTGTTACCCTGCTGGATATGGTTGTCAAGCATGGCCGCGAGCAGGTTGTTCGCCGCGCCGATGGCATGGAAGTCACCCGTGAAGTGCAGGTTGATGTCTTCCATGGGAATGACCTGGGCGTAACCGCCGCCGGCAGCGCCGCCCTTCACGCCGAAAACCGGGCCCAGGCTCGGCTCACGCAGGGCGACTGCGCACTTCTTGCCCAGGCTCGTCAGCGCATCGGCCAGACCGATGGTGGTCGTCGTCTTGCCCTCGCCGGCAGGGGTGGGGTTGATGGCAGTGACAAGCACGAGCTTGCCAGCAGTGTGGTTCTCCTCGCGCAGCAGGTTGTAGTCGACCTTTGCCTTGGTGCTGCCGTAGCGTTCCAGATACTTCTCGTCAAGACCGAGCTTGGAGGCGATTTCACCTATCTCGCGGGGGGTTACGGACTGGGCGATCTCGATGTCACTTGCCATGGGGCTCCCTTCCTCTTTGGAATGTTGCATGCATGTTACGTGCCACGCCGAAAAGCTACCATGGCATCGCAACGGCATAATGCTGGTTTCGTGAAGCGCCTTTGAGCGGTGCAAGCGTGCGGCTGAACGTCACTGATCAGCGCGAGCGGCAAGGGCCTCGCTCACTTCGCGGGGGCTGACGTCGGCGTCAAACCCATAGACGTCAGCCAGGGCCTGCGCCTGCTCGCGACGAAGCTGGGCAATGCCGGGGTCGGCGGCCTCGTAGGTGTCGGCAGCCTGCATCAGGGCATATGCGCAGTACACGACGAGCGTCTCGTCAACGGCAGAGAGCTGCATCATCGTGACAAGCGAGGAGCTCGACAGGGCCAAGGCACAGGACGCATCCATGTCAAGCACGCCGCCCACAACGCTTTCGAAGTCCTCGCGCGCCTCAAAGGCATCACCTGCACGGCGGGCGTCAATGCCGCGAAGCACGGCGTCGCAGAACCGCGCGACCATGTCCATGAGATAGTCGCTTTTAATAGACAAGCCTCATCACTTCCTTTTGAAACCGACGCGTCGCCGCGTCACTCGTCAGCCTCGGCAACCGGCAGACCCAGGTGCTCAAATGCGCGCGGGGTTGCCACGCGGCCCTTGGGAGTACGGTTGATCAAACCCTGCTGAAGCAAAAACGGCTCGTAGACATCCTCGAGCGTGGCTGCATCCTCACCGACGGCGCTGGCCAAGGTGGAAAGGCCAACGGGATGGCCCATAAACGTCTGGGCAAGCGTGGAGAGAATCTTGTTGTCCATCCAATCCAGGCCCATCTCGTCAACCTCGAAGAACCCGAGCGCGTCGCTTGCCACCCGCGCATCGATGGGAGAAGCCCCGTGGACCTGGGCGTAATCGCGCACGCGCTTGAGAAGACGGTTTGCCAAACGGGGTGTGCCGCGGCTGCGCGAGGCAATCTGCGCGGCTCCCTGCTCGTCGAGGTCGACACCCAGGATGGAAGCCGAGCGCATGACAATCTGCGTGAGCTCAGAAGGCGCGTAGTAGTCGAGGCGCGAGATGATTCCGAACCTGTCGCGCAAGGGGCCCGTCAAAAGACCGGAGCGCGTTGTCGCACCCACAAGCGTGAAACGCGGCAGGTCGAGCCTGATGGAACGAGCGGCGGGGCCCTTGCCGATCACAATGTCGAGATAAAAGTCCTCCATGGCAGGATAGAAAACCTCTTCCACCGCATGGTTCAGACGATGAATCTCGTCGACGAAGAGCACGTCGCCTTCCTGCAGGTTCGTAAGGATGGCGGCAAGGTCGCCGGTCCGCTCGATGGCTGGGCCCGAGGTGCACTTGATCTGGGCGCCCATCTCGTTTGCCACAATGGTGGCGAGCGTGGTCTTGCCCAGACCTGGAGGGCCGAAGAAGAGCAGGTGGTCGAGGCACTCACCACGCTGCTTGGCCGCCTCGATGGCCACGCGCAGGGTTTGCTTCACGCGTTCCTGGCCAACGTAGTCGTCAAGGAGCTGGGGGCGAAGCTTGCGGTCGACGTCGAGGTCTTCCGCCGTAAGCGTAGGCGTAACGGCGCGTTCGGCGGGCGCGGAGGCACCGTCACCCCAAAGGTCCTGCTGGTCTGCTTCCCACATCGTCTATTAACTCCCGAGGCGCTTGAGGGCGAAACGAATCGCCGCCGAGGTGTCAGCGGCAGGGCCATCATAACCCTTGAGCGCAAGCTCGCACTCGGCCGAGGTAAAGCCCATCGAAAGAAGCGCCGCGCACGCCTCGTCGAGTGCCGAGGCCACCGGCGCTGCGGGCATAGAAAGCTGCGAGGTAGACAGTCGCGCGGGAGCCTGGGCGCCCAGCGAGTCCTTGAGCTCCAAAATCATACGCGAGGCGGTCTTCTTGCCCACGCCCGGCACGCTCGACATGCGCTTCTCGTCGCCCGTTGCCACGACCTCGCGCAGGACATCGGGGGCAAACGTGCTGAGCACCGAAAGGGCGAGCTTAGGCCCGACTCCGGAAACACCCACGAGCTTGTCAAAGACTACTCGCTCATCGGTAGTTGCGAACCCAAAAAGGGACAGGGCGTCATCGCGCACCTGCATGCGAGTGAAGAGCATGCACTCCGCATCCTCGCCAGGAGCGGGCAGGCTTGCGGCGGTGGCGGTCGAAACGCCGCACTCATAGCCAACACCCGCAACGTCGATAACAACGGAAAAAGCGGTCTTTTCCTGTATGCGGCCTCTGAGAAACGAAATCACAGCCTCGTGCCCCTTTCGCGATATGCGCTGGCAGACGGTTTGGAGAGGTTCTGAGCGCGGCTCATGGTTCGCCAGACGGACAGGTGGGCATGGCAGATGGCAGCCGCGAGCGCATCGGCCGCATGATCGGGTTTCGGCTCATGCTCCAGATGCAGCAGGCTCTTGACCATATACTGCACCTGCTGCTTGTCGGCAACGCCGGTGCCAGCCACGGCCTGTTTGATCTGCATGGGGGTGTACTCGCCCACCTCAAGCCCACAGCCCGTGCATGCCACAAGAGCGGCTCCGCGCGCCTGGGCAGTGGCGATGGCGCTTTGCGCGTTCGAGCAGAAGAAAACCTCCTCGACGGCGACTTCCATGGGAGAGTAGCGCATGATGACCTCGGCTATCTCATCATGGATGCGCTTCAGGCGCATGGGCAGCGTGAGGTCCTTGTCGGTATGGACGCAGCCGTAGGCACGCGCCCGACATTGGCTGCCGCGCGTCTCGATGACACCCCAGCCGGTGTTGGCAAGGCCGGGGTCGATGCCGAGAATGACCAAGCAAACACCTCCAGAAAACAAAAAACGAACCGCCGCTCACTCGCAGACGATTCGCATTACACCTGCATACATGCTATGTGTATGGTATGCCGCACCGTCGGCCAAAACAAGGACGGACGCCGGGTCTAGCAAATGAACAGACGACGGCGCCGGACACGCGACACCAGGTGGGACAATCGGGAGCGCATGCTCTTTTTCTTGAAGCAGCGTACCGTAATGTTTGAATGTGTTACGTTACATTTTCATTCCTAGCCTTTTGTCCTCGAAATGCTCGACACCCCAAGTCCGATGGGCGTGTACAATAAACCACCGTTCATCTGAAATTACCAGCCGTTCGCCATCGTGCGAAGACCCAGGTATTCAACGCGGCGAAACACCGCATGCAGCGAGGAGCACTCCGTGGAAACAACCGGCACACCCAACGAAACCACCCGACAGCCGTATGCTTTGGCAGACTACGACCTCGTCGTGGTAGGAGCAGGACCTGCCGGTATCATGGCGGCTCGCGAGGCTGCACGAGCTCGTCGCTGCCGCGCCGCAAGAGCTGCGGCGGCATGCTCAATGAATATGCCCAGCGCTTCCTTGAAGAGGTCGCGCCCCTTCCCCATGAGATGGTGCTCGACCCGGCATGGGTCCACTTCCGCTACTACGACTGGGACCGCAAGATCAAAAAACCCTGCTCGCTGCGGTTTGCCAATGTAGACCGAGCCATGTTCGACGAGTGGCTCTTGAATCTGCTGCCCGACCGAGTCGACGTTTGGGACAAGAGCGCCTTCGTGAGCTGCACTGACGACGGTCAGGGCGTCGACGTGCAGCTGCGCCGCGAGGGCCGCGAGGCACACGTCCATGCGCGTTGGGTCATCGGCGCCGACGGCGCCCGCTCCGCCGTGCGACGCTCGCACCCCGCTTGGCCGCAGACGCAGAGCTACACCACGGTACAGGAATACGTTGAAATCGAACCCGGCAGCGTCGAGCCGTATTTCGACTGCATCTACTCGCGCCACATCGACCCCGCCTATGGCTACGGCTACATCGTGCCCAAGGGCGACGTCGCGATTGTTGGCTCGGTGTTTTTCCCCAAGACCAAGGGCGTCACCGCAATGCATGAAAAGGCCTTGGCCACGTGGGGGCAGCGCTACCCGCTCGGCGCCGCACGCCGCCGCGAAGGCGGTTCGGCCATCCAGGTCAAAGACGCCAACGATATCATTGCCGGCCAAGGACGCGTCCTCATGGCAGGCGAAGCCGCCGGCATCATGTCGCCCAGCTCCGGCGAAGGCATCTCGTTTGCCCTTAATTCAGGGAAACTCGCAGGTCAGGCCATTGTGCGCGCCTCACAGGAAAAGACCGAGGCCGTCGTCCTCTACGACGAGAGTCTCAAACCCATCCGCAAGAACATCGCACGACGTCTCTTCTTCTTCCCCATCATGAACTCCAACTGGGGCAAGTATCTCGGCGGCTGCATGCCGACGCCGCTCATCAGCAAAGTCACGGAGTGGCTGTAGATAGAGGGACGTCCAAGAAGGGGCAGGGGTTTCCTCTGTGCTCAAACAGTCCTCGTACCGAAATGGGAGGGCCACCAGGATTCAGCATGCAAGCATGCGACGCCCGGTGGCCCTCCCATTTCACTGCGGAACTGCGCCAGAGGAAACCCCTGCCCCATGCGTCACGCAGTCGCGACGTGAACATATGCTTGTGATGCGGTTGAAGATTGCTGGTAACCTTCGCTGGAATAGCCGCCCGATCTCCCAAGCGAAATGCGGTCAAGGCAACCAAAGCAGCCGCGACGACCCCCGACAACGTCCGTCCCGCGACCCCGTCACCCCAAACGCACCAACCCGAAGCGGGATGCAGAAGCGCAAGGACTGTGGGCTGTGTTCGGGGCGAGTTCCGCAGTGAATGCAAGAAAAGGGCCAAAAGTGCGCGAAGCGCACCCTTGGCCCGGGTTTTCGTAGCATTCGGTACGAGGACCTGTCTGAGCCCTGAGCATAGCCCACAGGCCAGGGGGAAGCCTACAACCTGAAGAGGTATCCCACGCCGCGCACGGTCTCGATGTGGTTGGAGATTTGGGGGCCAAGCTTGGCGCGGATACGCCTAACATGGACGTCCACCGTACGGGAGCCGCCGCAATAGTCGAAGCCCCACACGCGGCGCAGGAGCGTCTCGCGCGAATACGCACGCCCAGGGTGGGTCACCATGAAGGCAAGCAGCGAGTATTCCATATACGTGAGGTCGATAGGAGCATCACCCACACGCACCTGGTAGGTGGCAAGGTTGACCATGAGGTCGTCGACCTTGACGACATCGTCATCGCTGGTCTCCTCGCCAGGCCACAACAGGTGGCGGATACGCACTGCATACTCGGCGTCACTTGCCGTGATGCAGATGAAATCGGCAACAGGGCGCATAGGCAGATGCAGGTCGGGCATCTGGCCCTCGGTCACCACGAACAACATCGGGGTCGAACTGTCGGCAAGCGTCATCTCGATGTTTTCAACCTGCGAGGCCTGAACACCATTGGTCTCCAGCACAACAAGATCGAACTCGCGCTCAAGAATCGCCTGGGAGAAGCGCGAAACGCTTGCAAGCAAAATGGAGACGTCGAGCACCGACGACAGACGACGCATGCGCTCGTGGCCGTCAGCCGTCTGTGAAAGAAACAAGGCTGTCTTGTGGTGCATCTCAACCTCCCATAAAAGCGAACCCAGAAAAGCAATCTTTTCCAGTCAATCATTATTGCAGAGATTAAAAAGGATGTGTTGCAGAACCATTTCAATTGTTGGGCAAATCAAACCTCGTTGTTTCATCACAGCCATGTGAGTTACCTGACACCATTGTTACGTTTTAACAAACTGCCGCAGCATTTTCGCTTTCGAAACATTCGAAGCAGACAGTTCAATATGTCATTGGTCTGTCCCAATTCCTTCCTCTTTGACCACAGGGGAATCGGGACGCTCATCATGCACGTTCGTTGGAGGTTTGTATGAACGCATCCGCCACCCTGCCGCCCAAGGCATGGGGACTGTATCGCCCGGAGTTCGAGCACGACGCATGCGGCATCGGTGCGCTGGCCAACGTCAAGGGCGTTCGCACCCATCAGATGCTCAGCGACGCCCTGTCGGTGCTTCTCAACATGGACCATCGAGGCGGCGCGGGCCTGGAGTCGAACACGGGTGACGGAGCAGGCATCCTTTTCCAGGTACCGCACAGGTTCTTCCGCAAGGAAGCTCAGAAGTGCGGCCGCCTTCTGCCCGACGAGGGCGACTACGGCGTTGCCATGCTGTTCCTCCCGCGCGACGAGAATCTGTTCGAACAGGCGCGCACGCTCGTTGAGCAGTGCTGCTCTGAAAACGGCCTTCCCGTGCTCTTTTGGCGCGAGGTGCCCGTCGACGCACACGACCTGGGCGCAACGGCACAGGCCTGCCAGCCGCGCATCTGGCAGGCTTTTATGGTGCGACCCGGTACGGTCGAACGCGGCATGGAGTTCGAACGGGCCCTCTATATCGCACGCCGCTCCATTGAGAAGCGCGCCCAGGGCATGGGCATACCGCAAAAGGACGTCTTCTACGTCTGCTCCATGAGCGCTCGCGTCATCGTGTACAAGGGCATGCTGCTTGCCAGTCAGCTCAGGACGTTTTACCTGGACCTTTCCGACGCCACGGTCGAGACGGCCATCGCCTTGGTCCACTCGCGCTACTCCACGAACACCACGCCCTCCTGGGAGCGCGCACACCCTCAACGCTACATCGTGCACAACGGCGAGATCAACACGCTGCGCGGCAACGTCAACTGGATCCGCGCCCGAGAAGCCGACCTGTACTCCCCCATCATTCCCCGCCTCGACCGAGTGCTGCCCATCATCGACCGTGAAGGCTCTGACTCGGCTATCCTGGACAACGTGGCGGAGTTCCTGTACATGAACGGGCGCAGCCTGCCGCGTGCCATGAGCATGCTCGTGCCTGAACCCTGGGACAACAACGACTCGCTCAGCGCCCGCCGCCATGACTTCGACTCCTACCAGTCGTGCCTCATGGAGCCGTGGGACGGCCCGGCCGCGATCGCGTTCACCGACGGTGTGCGCATGGGCGCCGTGCTCGACCGCAACGGCCTGCGCCCCGCTCGCTACACGCTCACGCGCGACGATCGCCTGATCCTGGCCTCCGAGACGGGCGTGCTCGACATTCCGCCGCAAAACGTGCTGCTCAAGGGCGGTCTCATGCCCGGGCAGATGCTTCTCGTGGACCCGGCGCAGGGACGCGTCGTGTGGGACGACGAGATCAAAGAGGACATGGCCTCGCAGCGTCCCTGGCACGAGTGGATTCAGAAGAACATGATTCGCGCGGCAAGCCTTCCGCTGCCAGAGGGGTATGACGCCGAAGGCGCAGGCCAGGAGTTCCCCGAACTCGAGGTTCCCGCAGGTGAAACGCTTGCCAGCATCTCGAACCGCTACGGGGTGTGCTACGAGGACGTCGTGTCGCAGATCGCCCCCATGGCGAGCAACGCCCACGAGCCCCTCGTTTCCATGGGCGTCGACTCGCCGCTTGCCGTGCTCTCCGAACAGCCCCGCAAGCTCTACAGCTACTTCAAGCAGCTGTTTGCCCAGGTCACCAACCCTCCCATCGACGCCCTGCGCGAAAAGATCGTGACCTCGACCATCTCCTATCTCGGCAACCACGGCAACGCGCTCGAAGACACCAGCGCCAACTGCCGCCGCATCCGCCTGGAAGCCCCCATCATCGACCGAGAGATGTTCGAACGCATCTGCTCCATCAAGAAGACGGGGTTCAAGGTCGCAAAGCTGCGCTGCACCTACCCGCGCGCCCACGGCGAACAGGGACTTCGCGAAACACTCGACACCCTTGCCGAGCAGGCGTTTGAAGCTGTGGAGGCAGGCTGCAACATACTGGTGCTCTCCGACAGGGTCATGCCTGGTGAGGTGCCGGTGCCGTGCCTTTTGGCCTTAGGCCGCGTGCATCACCATCTCATCCGCAAGGGCGTGCGCACCCGCACCGACCTGGTGGTTGAGACGGGCGACGCCGTGAGCACGCATGACTTTGCCATGCTCGTGGGCTACTCGGCAAGCGCCGTGTACCCCTACCTCGCCCATGCCCAGGTGCGCGATGCCGTGCGCAAGGGTCTCGTCGCCCTGCCTGAAAACGAGGCAATCGCCAACTTCGACAAGGCAGTGACGGCAGGCATCGTGTCCATCATGTCGAAGATGGGCATCTCCACCATCCAAGGCTACCATTCCGCGCAGATCTTCGAGGCGGTCGGCATCGCCGAGGACGTCGTGAACGACTGCTTCACGGGCACGGTCAGCCGCATTGCAGGCCTGAGCTTTGACGAGATTGCACGCGAGGCAAACGAAAAGTACGACCGCGCCCTGGCCATTGCAGGCAGCGCCGTGCCCAACCAGCTCCCCGACTCGGGCGAGACGGCCTGGAGGCCGGGCAAGGAAGACCACCTTATCGACCCCACGACCATCTTTGCGCTGCAAACGGCCACCCGCACGGGCTCGCAGGAGGCCTGGGACGCCTACAGCTCCATCGTCAACCGCCCCGGACGCGCCGTCGTGCTGCGCAACCTGCTCGACTTTGACACGCGCACCTGCACGCCCGTGCCCCTTGACGAGGTCGAATCGGCCAGCGAGATCGTAAAGCGCTTCAAGACGGGTGCCATGAGCTACGGCTCCATCTCCAAGGAGGCCCACGAGGCGCTCGCCATTGCCATGAACCGCCTGCACGGCTTCTCCAACACAGGCGAGGGCGGCGAGGACATCGTGCGCGAGGTGCCGCTGGCCAACGGCGACACCGCGCTTTCGGCCATCAAACAGGTGGCCTCGGGCAGGTTCGGGGTGACGAGCCGTTACCTCTCCACGGCCCGCGAGATTCAGATCAAGCTCGCCCAGGGCGCAAAGCCTGGCGAGGGCGGCCACCTGCCCGGCAAGAAGGTGTACCCCTGGATCGCCAAGACGCGCCGCTCGACACCGGGCGTCAGCCTTATCTCCCCGCCGCCGCACCACGACATCTACTCCATTGAGGACCTGGCTGAGCTCATCTTCGACCTCAAGAACGCCAATCCCGCGACCGACATCTCGGTGAAGCTCGTGAGCGAGACAGGCGTGGGCACCATCGCCACCGGCGTTGCCAAGGGCGGAGCCGACAAGATTCTCATTTCCGGCCACGACGGAGGCACCGGTGCCGCACCGCGCAACTCGGTCTACCACGCTGGTCTGCCGCTTGAACTGGGACTCTCTGAAACCCAGCAGACGCTTTTGCAGAACGGCCTGCGTTCGCGCGTCATGCTTGAGGCTGACGGTAAGCTCCTCACGGGCCGCGACGTGGCCATCGCGTGCCTCTTGGGCGCCGAGGAGTTCGGCTTTGCCACCGCGCCGCTCATCGCCCTGGGCTGCCTCATGCAGCGCGACTGCCACCAGGACACCTGCCCTGTGGGCGTCGCCACGCAAAACGAGCACCTGCGCGCCCGCTTCACCGGCAAGCCTGAGTACGTCGTGAACTTCATGCTCTTCGTCGCAGAAGAGCTCAGGGGCATCATGGCGCGCCTGGGCTTCCGCAAGCTCGACGACATGGTGGGTCATGTGGAACTGCTGCGCCAGATTGAAATCCCCGGCAACTGGAAGGCCAACACGCTCGACCTTTCTGCCGTGCTCGCCAAGCCCGAGCTCGTCTTCGGCGCAAACATCCCCGGCGCGGACACGCCCCACTTCGACCCGGCGATGGCGTTCAACCACAAGCTTGGCAAGACCCTCGACGCAACGCTCTTCATACCGCTCACCCAGACGACGCGCGACAGCCTCGCACCCACCCGCTTCCACGCCGACATCACCAACGTCAACCGCTGTGTGGGAACGATGTTGGGCGCCACGGTAACGAAGGCGTACCCGGAAGGGTTGCCCGCAGGCTCCATCCGCATCGACTGCTCCGGGTCGGGCGGTCAGAGCTTTGGCGCATTCTTGCCCGCAGGCATCGAGCTCAACATCTGCGGCGACGCCAACGACTACTTTGGCAAAGGGCTGTCGGGAGGCACGCTCGCCGTGCATCCCGACCCCGCAACCCCCATTCAGTTCGACGAGAACATGGTCATCGGCAACGTTGCGTTTTACGGCGCCACCGCCGGATGCGGATATGTCAACGGCATGGCGGGGCAGAGGTTCGCGGTCCGCAACTCCGGCGCGACGCTCGTGGTTGAAGGCGTAGGCAACCACGGCTGCGAGTACATGACCGGAGGCGTCGTGCTCGTCCTGGGTCCCGTGGGCCTCAACTTCGCAGCAGGCATGAGCGGCGGAGTCGCCTACGTTTACGACGAGTTCGAAACGCTCGACGACTGCACCAACCACGACATGGTGACCATCGAGGCCCCCTCCCCCGAGGAGATCATGCAGATTCGCACCCTCATGACCAACCATGTCAAGGCGACGAACTCGCCGCGCGCCATCAAGATGCTTTACCAGTTTGAAAATGTGCAGCACCGCTTCAAGAAGGTCATTCCGACCGATTACAACCGGATGCTCACTCTCATTGCAAACGAAGAAGACCAAGGCAAGACGCATGACGACGCGCTGCGCGACGCCTTCGCAGTCATGACCGGCAACCAGGCATAAGGAGAGACGATGGGACAGATTGGTGGATTTCTCACACAAGAGCGCGTCGACCACGCCACACGGCCCTGCCTCAACCGCCTCGCCGACTGGAACGACATTGCCGTGCCCAACGATGACGACACCCAGCGCAAGCAGGCCGGTCGCTGCATGGGCTGTGGTGTGGCGTTTTGCCAATCGGGAATCGCTTTCGGCACCTCTCGAGCCCTTTCGGGCTGCCCCTTGCACAATCTCATCCCCGAGTGGAACGACCTCGTGTGGCGCGGTCTTTGGCAACAGGCTTATGAGCGCCTGACGCTTACGAACCCCTTCCCCGAGTTCACGGGACGTGTATGTCCGGCGCTGTGCGAAAAGGCATGCAACCTGGGCCTGCACGACGATCCCACATGCATCCGAGACAACGAGCGCGCCATTGTGGAGCACGCCTTCGAAAAGGGATGGGTCAAGGCCCCCGTCCCCCGCGTCAAAACCGGCAAGCGCGTCGCCGTCGTGGGCTCGGGGCCTGCCGGCCTGGCCTGTGCCTGGCAGCTTACGCAGGCCGGTCACGACGTCACCGTCTTCGAGAGCGCGGACCGTCCAGGTGGCCTGCTTATGTACGGCATCCCCTGCATGAAGTTGCCCAAAGACGTCATCATACGCCGCGTGGCCCTGCTGGAAGAGGCCGGGTGCCGCGTTGTGCTCAAGACCCAGGCCAGCTCTGAGATTACCGGGGATTTCGACGCCATCGTCGTTGCCACAGGAGCCAGAAAGGCACGCACGCTCGATGTCCCCGGCGCACAGGCCCAGGGCGTCACACTTGCGCTCAACTACCTCACGGAGGCCACAAAGGCCGTCCTCGACGGCACAGCCCCGTCAATCGACGCCCGCGGCCTTGACGTCGTCGTCGTGGGAGGCGGCGACACGGGCACCGACTGCCTGGCCACAGCACTCAGGCAGGGAGCCAAGAGCGTCACGCAGCTGCAGTATCACCCCGCGCCATCGCCCGTGCGCCAAGAGTCCAACCCTTGGCCCTGCTGGCCCGACGTGTACACAAGCGACTACGGCCAGCTCGAGGCGGCGGCCAAGCAGGGCGAAGACCCGCGCCAGTGGTCCACGAACACCCTCGAAGTCATCGCTGACGAGCAGAGCCATGCCCGCCAGCTCAAGGTGTGCAAGGTTCGCTGGGAAGGCGGCAAGCCCCAACCCGTTGCAGGAACACAACGTCTTATCCCTGCTGACCTTGTGCTGGTGGCACGCGGCTTTGCCGGCCCTGAACCTGAAGCGTTCGGCGCATTGGGAATCGCGATGACAAACGGAGCAAGGCGCCTGCCCGTCTGCATAGCGCAAAGCGGCCCCGACATGTTCAAGGTGGCCGGTCGCGACGGCTTCTTTGTCTGTGGAGATGCGCGCCACGGCGCAAGCCTTGTTGTCAACGCCATTGACGAAGGCATGCGCTGCGCTACCGACGTCGATGCCTGGCTCAAAACCCGCTAAAGTACGAAGCACGCTCGAACAAGCCCGAAAAGCCCACGAACGAGAGACGCCCGCCTGGTGCAAAAAGCCAGGCGGGCGTCTCTTTTTGAAACGACGAGGTGCGGCAGGTGTGAGAAACACAAAAGGGCCGCACCGCGCCTCAAGCGCGATGCGGCCCTGACAGGACGTGTCAATCCTTACGCGGGGTAGTTCATGTGCGCATCGTCGATGCAGTACAGCGTATGCTCCAGGAACCTCTTGGCATACCAATGAGCAAAGTCAATGTTCTGGTCACGCCAGTTGCCACAGTCACGCGGGGCAGCGCCAGGAATGTCCCCCTCGAAATCACGCACAAATTCAAACATGCGCGTGAGCACATCGACAACGTCTTTGCTCTCAAGGTCGCCAGCAAAGATGACATAGAAGCCCGTGCGGCAACCCATGGGCCCGAAGTACACCGTGCGCTCTCGCCACTCGGGATCGTTGCGCAAAAACGTCGCGCCGAGGTGCTCGATTGTGTGAACCTCACCCGTGCCCATGACGGGCTCGTCATTAGGTTGCGTGATACGCACGTCGAACGTGGTGATGCACTCGGCGCCGATGCGATCTTTGCGCGAAACATAAACGCCGGGCTCAAGATCCTCATGGTTTACCGTAAAGCTTGCAATCTTGTCCAAGACCCTTCCTCTCCCCTTTTCAACGTGTGTCGCAATCTAGAGCACAGGCAGGTAACGCCCAAGCTCCCAAGCCCCAACATGCGAGCAGTACTCTGCCCACTCGGCCTTCTTTTGGGCAACGATGTAGTCGAAGACATGCTCGCCAAGAACCTTGCGCATGAGCTCGGAGGATTCGAAGTTCTCGATGGCCTCGCCCAGCGTGGAGGGAAGACGCTTGATGCCCATCTCGCTCAACTCGGTCTCGCTCATCTTTGCCACGTTCTGCGGCAGGGCGGCAGGCAACGGCAGCATCTCCTCAAGGCCGCGCAGGCCGGCCGCGAACACGCCGGCAAAGGCCAGGTACGGGTTGCAGGCCGGGTCAGGGCTGCGCAGGTCAAGTCGTGAGGACAGCACTTTGCCCGCCTTGTAATGAGGTACGCGCACGAGGGCGGAACGGTTGGCGGGCGCCCAGGTGACATAGAGCGGGGCGTCGAAACCGTTGACGAAGCGCTTGTAAGAATTAACGTACTGGTTGGTGAGCAGCGTGTACTCGGGCGCATAGCGCAAAAGACCAGCCAGGAAGTACTTTGCGGTCTGCGAGAGCTGGTAGCCATCCGGGTCGTGCGGATCGTGGAAAAGGTTCACGCCGTCGAGGTTGTGCAGCGCGATATGCAGGTGCATGCCCGAGCCGTCATAAGCCGCGCAGGGCTTAGGCATGAACGACGCATAGCACCCATGCGACTGAGCCACCTGCTTCACCACAAGACGATGCGTCATGACGGCGTCGGCCATCGAACAGGCATCGGCATAGCGCAGGTGAATCTCATGCTGAGAGGGGGCGTTCTCATGATGCGAGTACTCCACCGGGATGCCCATGCGCTCGAGCATGAGGACACTCTCACGACGCAGGTCGTTGCCGGAGTCAAGGGGCATGCTGTCGAAGTACCCACCGCAGTCGAGGGGCTCGACGCCCTTAGAGTCCTTGAAGTAGAAGTGCTCGATGGCGGGGCTCAGACTGCAAATCATGCCACAATCGTAAGCCTCGTCGCACACCCGGCGCAGCACGGCTCGCGTGTCGCCCTCAAAAGGCTCACCGGTGGGAGTCTTGATGTCACAGAACATGCGGGCAGCACCCTTTTCCTGGGGGCGCCATGGCAGAATCTGGAACGTCGAGGGGTCGGGGACCGCCACGCAGTCCGACTCCTCGACAGGCGAGAAACCGGCTACGCTCGAGCCATCGAAACCGAGGCCCTCTTCAAGCGCATCGTCGAGCTCGCCTGAAGTCGCGGCAAACGACTTGAGATTGCCGAGCGTGTCGGTAAACCAAAACTGTATGAAGTGCACGTCGCGCTCTTCGACGGTACGGAGCACGAACTCGATATCCTCGTGGAGCATGCTGGCCTTCGCCTCATCAAAGCCCATATCATTCGCCTCGACCATAGCGCGGCAACTCCTTCCATCCGACAGCTTGTACGCACGTCCAAGCACGCATATATATCGCCAGCCTACTTTGACACACGAATGTTACCGCAGGGTTGCCGCAGGTGCATCGACGCTATTGCCCTACTCTTTCTCACCAGGACGCACGACGTGCTCCGTGCGGGGACCGAGCTTGCGGTCGATGTCGTCGAGCGCCTTGCTCACAGAGGGGCATGCACCATCTTGGGGATGTCCGCTGCAACCTTGCTCGTTGCATCCAGTGCAATGACCCTTGTCAGTGCCGCGCTTGAGTGCGCGCAGGGCAAGGAACAAAAGGGCTGCCAGCACGATGAGCACGGCCACGGTCTGAGGATTCATGGGGCCCTCCAAAGTAATTCAACAGAAAAGTCGGGGCCGAAGACACAAGCCTCCGACCCCGACTCAATGACGTTGCTTGCTCGTCAGAGCTGACTCTACCTTACTTTTCCGTGTCGAACTTCGGCATGGGGCGGAAGAGCTGGAAGAGCATAAGTGCCAGGAAGGCAAATGCCACAATCGTCCAGAAGCCGAACTGACCAAGCGCGAAGAGGTTGTAGAACTGGTTGATCATAAGGGCGACCACCCAAGCGAAGCAGCACTCGTAGCCAATGGCAATCCAGAACCATTTTGCCGAGTTCATCTGCTTGCGAATGGTACCCATGGCGGCAAAGCAAGGGGCGCACAGCAAGTTGAAGGCACCGAAGGCGATCATGGCGCCAGTGCTGGAAACCATCGTGCCAAAAGCCTGCCACATCTCGGCGTCGCCCTCGCCGAAGTCGGCGAGGTTGTACAGGGTACCGAAGGTGGAGACAACGTTCTCCTTGGCAATGAGGCCCGTGATGGTCATCGAGGTGGCCTGCCAGGAGTCAAAGCCGAGCGGGGCAAAGATGATGCCCACGGCACCGCCGAACGCAGCGAGGATGGAGTAATCCATGTAGCTGGTCACGCTGGGGTCGGTGATCTCCATGTCGGGATCGAGCATCTGGAAGACGCCGTCAACCCACCCGAAGTTGGAGAGGAACCACACAAGCACGGTGGCGGCGAAGATAATCGTACCGGCCTTGACGATGAAGGACTTCACGCGCTCCCAGATGTGAAGCAGATAGCTGCGAAGCGCGGGCATGTGGTATGCGGGGAGCTCCATGATGAAGGGGCAGGCCTCACCAGCGAACCACTTGGTCTTCTTGAGCATGATGCCGGAAACGATGATGGCAGCGATGCCCATGAAGTAGAACAGCGGCACGACCCACCACGACTCGGAGTCGGCACCCACGAGTGCGCCCATGAGCAGGGCGATGATGGGGGCCTTGGCGCCGCAGGGCATGAACGTCGTCGTCATGGTGGTCATGCGACGCTCGTTCTCGTTCTCGATGGTCTTCGTGGCCATGACACCGGGAACGCCGCAGCCCGTGGAGATGAGCATCGGGATGAACGACTTACCCGAAAGGCCGAAGCGGCGGAACACACGGTCCATGACGAACGCGACGCGGGCCATGTAGCCGCAGTCCTCAAGCAGGCACAGGAAGGCGAAGAGCACGATCATCTGAGGCACGAAACCCAAGATTGCGCCCACACCGCCGATAACACCGTCGACGACCAGGCTTTGGACCCAGGGCTCGACGTTGGCGCCCTCGAGGGCGTCGCCCACGATGACCGGGATGCCGGTGATGTAGGTGCCGAAGTCGTGGGGATCAACGCTGTCAGCGTCGTCGCCAGCGGCCTCGACCGCCTCGTCATAGGCCTCCTGGCCAGAGCCGAGGAACCAACCGTCGCCAAAGACGCCGTCATTGGCCCAGTCTGTACCCCACGTACCCACCGTCACGACGGCGACATAGTACACCAGGCACATGACCACGATAAAAATCGGGATGCCGAGCCAGCGGTTCGTGACAATGCGGTCGATCTTCTCAGTGATGGAGACCTTCTTGGGGGCCTTCTTGAGGAAGGCTGCAACCACCGAGGCGATGAGGTCATAGCGCTCCGCCGTCACGATGGGTTCCGCGTCGTCCTCCAGCTCCTGCTCCATGGCGGCCGAAATGGCCTTTACGCGGGCTTGCTTGTCGCTCGAAAGATTGAGCTGCTTAAAGGCCGTCTCGTCGCCCTCGAAAAGCTTGACGGCATACCAGCGCTTAAGAGCCGCAGGCGCGCTAGCACCAGCGATTTCATCAATCTTGGAGAGGGCGTCCTCCATCTTGTCGGAAAACTTGACCGTGGGGGCAGCGGCCTTCTTGGCGGCGGCAGCCTTCTTGGCGGCAGCGATGACCTCGTCAACGCCAGCGCCCCTCAGCGCCGAGCATTCAACGACAGGGCAGCCGAAAAGATCAGAAAGCTTCGCGGTGTCAACGACGTCGCCGTTCTTCTTGAGCAGGTCGGTCATGTTCAGCGCAATGACGACAGGAAGACCAAGCTCGAGAATCTGAGTGGTCAAGTACAGGCTGCGCTCGATGTTCGTGGAGTCAACGAGGTTGATCACGACGTCGGGACGGTCGTTGACCAGATAGTCGCGCGAACAGACCTCTTCGGGCGAATAGGGCGACAGCGAGTAAATGCCAGGCAGGTCGGTGACGACAACGTCCTTGTCGCCGAGCAGCTTTGCCTGCTTCTTTTCGACGGTTACGCCAGGCCAGTTTCCAACGTAACCATTTTGCAGGGCCAATTACTCCTCAACGATCACGTTCTCTGCTTCGTCCTTGCGAAGAGACAGCTCATAGCCGCGTACGGTGACCTCGATGGGGTCTCCCAGGGGCGCAACCTTGCGAACGTGCACTGAGGCACCCTTCGTGATGCCCATGTCCATGATGCGGCGCTTGAGGGGACCCTGGCCGGCAAGACGCACAACGACGGCATCGCCACCCACGGGGATATCGCGCAACGTTTTCATCCAATTCCTCCTTTCCGTACTCGTACCTGCTACATCACGTAGACGTGACGAGCGGTCTGCTCGTTAAGTCCCAGACGTGAACCCTTGATGGTCACGATCACCGTGCCCGCGCCTTGAGAGACGACCTCGAGCTCGGCACCGTCGACGAATCCGAGAGACTCGAGGTGGCGGTGCATATCATCGTTGCCATGCACCGACTCAACGTGCATGACGCGACCACCCTGGGCCAACGACAAAGGCAGTGCTCCCGACATGGCTCCTCCTTCTCCAGACAATAAGATTTCTCTAGCTAACAAATCGGAGGGTATTCTAACCATAATGTTCGCCTAGGTAAAGTTCGATTCAGGTAATTAATAAGAAAGTTATATATGGAGAATTTTGAAGTTGTCAAAAAAGGCGGGTTCCCCTTGCAGGGAACTCCGCCTCTCTCGTAGAACCAGGTGATTTGATATCGGGATTCAAGCCTTTACAGCATTCGGCCCGTTTGTATTGGCCGCAGTCGAAGCGTTACTTCTTCTTGGAAGCCCTATGAGCCGCATGAGCGGGATCGCTTTTGCCGCCCTTGGTCTGCAAGCGAACGATGCAAGCGACAGCGGCAGCAAGGACGACGCCGCAGACCGCAGCCACGGCAATGACGACGGGCGATACGGCAACTTGGGCAGTCGGTACGTCTTGCCGGACGGCGTTTTGAGACTCAAGCGTTGCCGCCGAACCGCTCGTGGCCAGCTTCTCCTTGGCAGCCGCCGTGCTGGCGGTGAAATTGGGCCTGCCATCGGGGTAAGACACCGTGGCGAGCAAGCCCGTGCCCGTGTCCTCAACCTTGACGGTGGCACGATACGAGGGCGTCTCCCCACTCGAAGCCACGGCCGACAGAGACGTGCCCTGCGCAGGGCGAACGGTGTAGGTGTACTCCCCCGCCTCGGAAAGCTCGATGGTGGAGAAGCGCACGGTACCGTTGGCATCGTTGGTGCCTGTAGTCGCTACG
>JAHZHK010000020.1:33438-33712 GCA_019420325.1 Coriobacteriaceae bacterium
CCGGCAGCAGATTTGCCGCCCGGCTGACTCACTGACGCGGTAATAATCACAGCAGCGGCATGATACGGCTCGGAGGCAGAGGTGCTCGTCTGAGCCTGTGATGAAGCAGGTTCAGCTGCCTTGTACGAGTTGACAAACCCCTGCGTTGACGAGGGGGTCACCTGGGCAACAAGAGCAGTCTTGTCGGCGTTTGCCTCAACAACGACAGTGAACGTGAGTACCGAGTCGTCATAGGTGATGCCGGCCGCATCACCGGGCACCTGAACGACCTTGT
>JAHZHK010000021.1:0-9666 GCA_019420325.1 Coriobacteriaceae bacterium
TGCTATGGACGCAATCTCGTGACGCCTCCCGGTGAGGGCGAATGGGCGAGTTTCTCTTTTCCGTGGAAGCCCGTGATAGTTGTCGCAATCTACTCCTTCTCCTATGGCCTTCTGCAGTCCTCGATTTTCGAGGTCTCGCGGTCCAATGAGTCGGCAGGTACTATTGGGTGTGCCCTGTTCGTGGCAGCGATCATCGTGTTTGCCTCGCGCAAGGTAGATTTCGGGCCCGTGTACGGCACCGTGCTGCCTTTTATGTCTGCTGTCTTTCTCATCTTGTCTACGACATGCGAGTGGAACAGTTGGGCACGCAACCTGTTTGCTAACTGGGGCTACACGGCCAGCCAGATTTTCATCATGACGATGATCGGTTCCATTTGCTATCGCTGGGGAGCAAGTGCGGTGTGGCTTTTTGGAATCGAGCGGTCGGTGCGACAGGTTGCCATGATTGCCGGTCGTGCCCTGGAAGGCTGGCTGGGAGGTATGGGCATCTCGGCAACTCCCCTTCTTATTATTGTTGTCATGGCGGCTACGCTTGTTGCCCTGCGTGAAAGCAGGCTTGATTCATCTTGGGGCATGGAGCTTGCGGCCACACAACCTGAGCCAGAGCGTTCGCGCGCTGTGGAGGAGAAGCATTCGCTGGCACGTGCGTGTGCCGAGCTCTCGCACCAGCGCAATCTGTCGCAGCGCGAGGGCGAGGTATTGTTGCTCCTTGCCCAACACAAGACGGCACGTGACATTGAAGCTGAGCTCTGTGTGGCAAACGGAACCGCCAAGGCCCACATCCGCCACGTGTATCAGAAGCTTGACATCCATACGCGTGAGGAACTGTTTGCCCTGGTTGAAGAGGCGCGAATTCAAAAGAAGAGTCTATCGATTGCATAGTACTTTAGGCGGTGCTGTCCCGGATTATCGTTTGTTTCCGATATCGGTGTGACGCCAAGACTCACGCACGACACGCTGCTGCCAACTCCTTCCTTGACTGGTGAACGAACGTTTACTATTATGGCGTTGCCACGTGGTAAACGATTGTTCACCATTTTTGAAAGAGGCGATTGATATGGAGTATCCACACGCTGAGAGGTATCCCGTCGAACTCGTTTGCAGCAAGATTATGGGACCCAACCCGCTCAAGCTGGCAGAGGAGGTCTTGGAGCGCCATCCTGTACTGAGGGGCTCGCGGGTGCTCGACCTGGGAAGCGGCATGGCGCTCACCTCGGCTTTTCTTTACCAGCAATACGGTCTTATCGTAACGGCGGGCGATTTGTGGAGCGACCCCAATGAGAATCAGGCGTTCCTCTCCAGCTTGGGGATTTTGCCCAATCAGGTGCATGCGGTGCATGCCGATGCCGCCGACCTGCCGTTTGAGCACGAGGAATTTGACGCTATCACCTGCATCGACGCCTATAACTTCTTTGGACGTGAAGGCGGCTTCCTCGATAAGAAGCTCCTTCCCTTTTTGAAACCCCATGGACGAATCCTACTGTCAATTTCCGGTCTTACGCATGACTGCCATGACGACATCCCGCCTGAGCTGCTCGTTTCCTGGACGCCCGAACAGCTCGACTACATGCATGATATAACCTGGTGGCGCGGTATTTTCGAGCAGGGCGCCGGCGCTCGCATCGTTGACATGTGGGAGATGCAGACCAACGAGGAGGCCTGGGCCGACTGGCTTGCCTGTGACAATCCCTACGCGATAGGTGACCGCGCCTCGATTGAGGCGGGCGCGGGGAAGCATCTCAACTTCATCGGCGCCGTGCTGGAAAAGCTTTAGACAAAGGCGCGCACGTGGCGGCAACTCGCGCGGTATGATATCCGCTGACTTTCGGCTATCGCACCAACGGGAAAGGACCGAGTGTGGCCCACGAGGGAACGTCTGCATCGCCAATCGCTGCCACCACGCGCGAATCCATCCTCATGGTGGCGCTTCGCCTCTTCTCTCGCAATGGCTACGAGGGAACCTCTATGCGTGATATCGCAGGTGAGGTTGGCATTACGCAGGGTGCTATTTACAAGCATTTTGCTGGCAAAGATGCTCTCCTGGAGGCCATTTGCGCGCGGATGGAGGAAGCCGACGCCACGCACGCTGAGGCTGCGGGCGTGCCAGCTGAGGATCCGCTGACGTGCGACGATTCTTTGTCCAACCAGCGGTCCTCAGACGGTGGTCTCGCGTTTGACGAAAACGCTGCGTCTCTCTTTGCTGCCTTTCGCGCTTTTACGCTCGACATGTTCTATTACTGGGCGACTGATCCCATTGCGGCGCCCTTTCGTCGCATGATTGAAATTGACCGCTTTCGTACCCCGCGCATGGAACAGCTGCATCGGCAGTATCTGGGAGCGGGCCCATTGAGCTATACAAGGGGCTGCCTTATGTCGATGGGAATGGACGATGCCGTCGCGCAGCAGCAGGGGTTGCGGATATGGGCGGCATTTCGCCTGCTTCTCGAGATGATTGATGCTCAGGAGATCGCATGCGAAGAGGCGCAGGATGCGCTCAGGCAGGTTTTTCTAGAGATGAAGGACTTTCTGCCATCTCCGTAAACGTAATAAATAAGAGGGCGGCCCGTGTCTGTCAGGATACGGGCCGCCCGAGAAGACTCGAACGCGCAATAAGCGAGCAGGTCGGATTAGCGTTAATCTCCCAGCACGGCTTCCACACTGCATGGGCCTTGGGCGCCGGCGGATTTGGGCGAAACAGAAGCCGGAACCTCGCCAGCGCGGCAAGCGATGCTTGTCTTTGCCGGATCGATACGTCGGTCGTCCAGGATGAGTTCGCTGATTTGGTCGGCTTCAATCGTGCCTGATTCAGGGTTGAACACGCTCTCCACGCGGCCCGTGAGGTTGGCGGTCACGCTCGAGTACTCAAACGCCAGCGTCGTGTTGATGAGCTTGCAGTTCTCAAGCACGATGTTCTCGGCGTAACACATGCCCTGCAGGCTCTCGATAGTGCAGTTTACCAGGCGCAGGTTCTTGGAGTTCCAGCCCAGGTACTCGCCGGCGATGTAGGAATCCTCCACGAGCACGTCCTCGGTGTTCCAGAAGGAGTCCTTGGAGAGCAGACGAGAGTTCTTCACGTGAATGTGGCGCGCCCCGTCAAAGGAATAGTTGCCATCGAGCACAAGGCCATCTATCTCGATGTTCTCGCTGTTCATGGCGAAGTAGTCACCTTTTGCCGTGACATTTTCGAGCGTGACGTCGCGGCAGGTCCACAGCGTCTCGGCCGCATTGGGCAGCGTTACGTTGCGAAGCGTGACACCGGTGCAACGGCGGAAATTCTTCGGGGCCTCGATGACAGAGTCCTCTACCAAGATGTCGTCGGTGTACCAAACGCCCGAGCGCGCCATCTCGAACCACGTGCACTTGCGCGCCGTGACATGCGTGGCGTACCACAGCGGGTACTTCCAACGAAAGGCGCTGCCCACAAGCTCGATGTTGGAGCTTTCCTTAAGGGGTGACTCGCCGTCGGTAAAGACAGTATCGACGATAAGCAGGTCGTGGGCATGGAACAAGGCCCGCTCTCCGCCTAGAAGCTGCTGGTTAATCTCTTGGGTCATGGTTGTCGGGCCCTCCTTGGCGCAATCGGCATGCGCGATGGTAGAAGGTTCTTTTTTTCTTGCAGGCATCTTAACCCGAACACAGGCAAAGGCGACGTTGGGTACCCTGCAGACGGTATGTTTTCCATGGATGGGAGCCTCTATTCGTTGGAAGGAGGGAAATAACATACATCTCGCTCGTTCATATGTATGTTATTTCAACAAAATACCAGTTGACGTGTTTTCTGAAATCCTGAAATGTATGTTATTTATCCTTAGGATGCCCCTGCAGGTTCCTGGACGCATCCTGTCAACATCAAGTGAGGTCCCTCATGTCCCACGTTTTCTCTCCTGAGCTCGTAGCACTCGGCGAAGTGCTCATCGATTTCACTCAGGCAGGGTTCTCCGCCAATGGCCAGGCCCTCTTTGAGCGCAATGCTGGAGGTGCTCCGGCCAATGTTGCCGTACAGGCAGCGAGACTTGGCATGTCCGCCCAGTTCGTGGGCAAGGTCGGTGCAGACATGCACGGTGGCTTTCTCAGGCGTTCCCTCCAAGAGCGTGGCGTGGATGTGTCGTCTGTTGTGCAGGACCCCGAGGCATTCACCACGCTCGCTTTTGTCGAGGTCGACCCGCGTACGGCCGAGCGCTCGTTCTCATTTGCCCGCAAGCCGGGTGCTGATACGCGACTCTCCCCTGCTGAGGTGCCTGAGTGGGTCATACGCGACTGCCATGTGCTCCATGTGGGGTCCCTTTCCCTTACCGATGAGCCTGCTCGCACGGCGACGTTGCATGCGGTGAGCGTTGCCCGCCAGGCAGGTGTCCTCGTCAGTTATGATCCGAACTACCGGGCCAGCTTGTGGCCTAGCGAGCATGAAGCCATCGAGCAGATGTCGGTGCTTTTGTCTCGGGCTGACCTGGTGAAAATCAACGAAGACGAGGCTTTGCTGCTGTGCGGTACGGGCAACCCCGAGGCTGCTTCCCAGTACATTCTCGACCAGGGTGCTGCCCTCGCTGCCGTGACGCTGGGGTCCAAAGGGGCATTCGTTGCGACGCGGGTCGAGAGCGTGCTTGTTCCCACGTGCCCTTGTCAGCCGCGCGATGCGACCGGAGCAGGCGATTCCTTCTGGGGCGCGCTTCTGTATCGGCTTGTCCATGAACAGGAGGTGCGCACGGCTGGCGACTTGGCGGCCCTTTCGCGCGAGGAGCTTCTCTCCGCGGGATCCTTTGCCTGTGCGGCCGCATCGTGCTGCGTTGAGCGCCCGGGCGCTATTCCTGCGATGCCTGGCAAGCGCGAAGTATTTGACCGCCTCGCACAGTAGCGATGATGCGCGTGGCTTGGTGCATCAAATAGTTGGGGGACTCAGTCGCCGCAGTTTTTTGACCTGCATCATTTGACGCGCGACATTCGGATTCAACCGGGTTGCATATGGATGCCGGGTGCGACGTGCCCTTGCCTTGGCCAACCAACCTTCGACGCGTGCCGACAGGCCGCCTGGGTGCTTCCCGTCCATTAAGCTGTCTTTCGTAACTCATACAAATGCGCCCCTCCCTCCTCGCATATACAGCGTGAGGAGGGAGGGGCACTTCGGTGTTTCGAACGTTTACTTGCTATCGTGCGAGCAGGATGGCCACGCGCAGCTGGCGCTCGTCGGGATCGAGGTCGATGTCGCCCCCGTCTTGGACAGCCAGACGAATCTCGTAGATGTTCTCGGGTGCAAGTCCGCCTTCACCCGCGCTTTCAAGCGACCAGCCTTCTGTGACCTCGCGGTATGTGCCGTCGGCACCCAGGGCGAAGAGCTTGTAGTCGCTCGCCTGCCCCTCGAGGCCGTTGACGCGCACCGCAAGTGTGACCTGGGGATGCACGTTGCGCACCGCCACGCCATGCAGCCAGGTTGCGGGCGTGCCCTGCCCACCGGCTGCCGTGAACTCCTCGGCTGTGACAATCGTGCGCGTCGTCTTGTCGAGGTCGACCTTGCGATAGGGCATCTCGGGCAGATATGCAAAGCGGTCCTGCAGGCGCATGAGCTCTTTGTAACCGGTGGGACAATACAGCCTGTTGCCATCGTGGGCGGCGTACATGCCGATGGCCATGTTGTTGTAGCCATACGGTGAGGCAACATCCACCGTCAACGTCGTTTCGCCGGTCTCGAAGTCAAGGGCGATAAACTGCCACATACCGCTGGTCAGGTCCTGCACGTAACCGTAGATGTAGCCAGTTGCGGTGGAAAGCTTCATCATCGAGGTATCGCTGATGTCGTTGCGGCACCAGATGCTCTCCATGATGTAGCCGTCGTCGGTCTTAATGGTGTCGACACGCTCGATACCAGGGATAATCATGCAGTTGCCCTTGAGTAGCCAGTTCGTGTCGTAGATGTTCTCGTAGCTCTGGATGGACGAGTCGCTGTCGGGCTTGGCTAGGTTGGGGCTGCCGGCGCCGAACCAGTTGCAGGCGATAACGCTCGCGCGGCCTTGCCCGTCGTCGTACACCATGGCGGAGTTTTCAACCGAAACAGGCATGTCGGCGGGCAGCTCGTCGATGATGGGGCAGCTTGCGACGACCTCGCCCGTTTCCATGCTGAGCGCGAGCAGGCTTACGGTTTCCAAGTTGTCGGTGAAGAAGACAAGCTCGCTGCCAAGCGAAGGCGAGCAACCGCCACCCCATGCCAGCCCGCCGCCCGTTGTGGCTGCGCCTTCGCGGCTGTCCTTTGCGCCGGCGCTCTCATAGGGAGTGCGCCACACAACTTCAACCCCGTCGTTAGCGCGCAGCATGTAGCAGGCAAGGTTCGTAAGAATGACAGCGCCGTGCGTGCAAGAGGCAATGCCGTTCTCGGCTCCCTCGCCCGGTTCGGGCAGGTACACGTGCACCTCTTGGGACAGATCGACCTCTTCGCCGGCAAGAATGGCGTCGATTGCGGCGGCCGATATGTAGCCCATTGCGCCTTGTTGGCCGCGGTCGGGGTAGATGCGGAAGCCGCCCGTCACAAACCACAAGTTACCCTCGTAGTCGAACACGATGGAAAGCAGGTTTTGATCGATGGTGACCCCGAAGGCGGCTTCAGCTGCTGCCTTCACGTCGATGTCGAGGGCTTTCTCGAACACGGGCAGTGGCGTGCCTGTCTCATCGGTGGCACGCAGCATGAGCACGTGGTTGTGGTTTGTGGGGCACACGATGAGGCTGCGCGAGTCAACAAAGGAATACGAGCTCTGAATGACGTAGCCGCCGCCGTCGTGCTGCGTGGGCGAGAAGCAGCCCAGCGTGCCGACCTCCTCTGAATCGTGGTTGCGGATAGCGAGGCCGCCCAAGAGGGGCGACACGGGGTTGTCGAAATTGTCGAAGAATATGGCCGGCGAGGCGTTGGGGTTGGTGGTCTCAAACGCGACGTTGACCTCGGGGAAGATGCCCATGGGCAGCACCGCGTCGGTTGAGTCGGTGTTGCAGCAGTCGTGGTGGATGTTGGACTCGCTTGTTCCCATGAAAGGGTTTGGCACCACAGCCTTGGGATTGAGCGGCTTGGGAGGCATGGCCGTCTGATTTGCAGCCGGAGCGGCTTCATCGGCGTTGGCTAGGCATGGTATGGCTGAGGTCAGGCCGCAGCCTACAGCAGCGAGAGCCCCAGCGTTAAGGAAGGTTCGGCGAGTCGTGTTCATGGTGCATCTCCATTCTTTTGGGTATGGCAACATCCTGCACACGCGAAAAATTATCCCACAGGCCCCTTTTTGGCACATCAGGCTTTTTTGGTCCCAGATGCGACATTTTTACGTATTGTACTGCGATATTAGCCCCGGTGCGGGGCACGTTCCAGGTGTCGCGGCTTGTCGACAGGCATTGGTGTAATCCCCGTGCGCACGCGAGAAACCGCCCGGTTACGGTGGCCAGCCTCACAAACCCAGGCGCCTGCATACCTCAAGTGGGTCGTGGGCCACATAGGAAGGGCCCTCTGCGAGCAGCGAATCTTCGCTGAACATACCCCATGTGACCGCAACGGTGGCGCATCCTGCGGCATTGCCGGCGGCGATGTCAAAGGGGCTGTCGCCTACATAGACGCATTCTTGTGGCGAGAGGCCCAAGCGCTCACAGCCATATAGCACGGGTGCAGGATCGGGCTTGTGACCTGAGTACTCGTCGCTTCCCATGGCAAACTCGAAGTAGCCGCCCAGGCCGCAAACCTGAAGACCCCGACGGGCCAAGTCACCTCGCTTTGATGTAACGACACCCAGGCGCAAGCCCTCAGGGGCCAGCATGCGAAGCATTTCCTCGACTCCTGGAAACGCGCGCACCAAACCGTCGTGGGCCCGCTGGTTGTAGGAGCGGAAGGCGCTGACCAGATCGGCTTGGAGTCGCTCGTCATCGGTGAAGTCCTTGACTTCCTCAACTAGCGGCATGCCGACCTTCGCCATGAGCGTCTTTTCGGATAGCTCATGTCCTAATACCTGGGAGGTTGCGTGGCGAAAGCTAGCAAGAATAAGCGCGTAGGTGTCGAGCAGCGTGCCGTCGAGGTCGAAGAGGATTCCTTTGGGTGTCACTTTGAGTGTCACTTTGCGTTCCTTTACATGGGTGATGGTTGGACGGGGACATAGGGCTCGGCGAATCTCATGGGGGTGGGTCAGCAGCGCTGCCCCGATTTCTCCAAAACGAAGGCCCCCATTTCGTCTATAACATCCTCTGCCTGCGGGAATACGCCCGTGGCGTTGATGTAACCGTGGCCCAGGCCGTTGTAGACGACCATCTTGACCTCGACGCCGGCATCTTTGAGCTTGTGCGCCCATCCGAAAGCGTCTTTGCGCAGATAATCCAGGGCGCCGACGGAGATGAACGTCGGGGTATCGCATGCTACGCCAAAGGAGTAGGGGTTGTTGAGTCGATCGGGCCGTGCAATGCCGATCTTCGTGATGTCGAACCGCACCAACGACTGCATCTGTCGAATCACGCCTTTGGAGAGCAGTTTTTGA
This sequence comes from Coriobacteriaceae bacterium, assembly GCA_019420325.1. Classification (GTDB taxonomy): domain Bacteria; phylum Actinomycetota; class Coriobacteriia; order Coriobacteriales; family UMGS124; genus UMGS124. The sequence continues at coordinate 8,484 of JAHZHK010000021.1, forward strand.
GACGGTTCGAGCGTAAAGTCGTCGATGCCCTTCTTGTAGTACTTGTCCTCGATGGAAAACAGGTTGAGCGTTGGGTAGAGTAAAAGTTGCCCGCGCACTATCGAGGTGCCTTGCGTTGCATTCGTGCATGCTTGGGCAAGATTGCCACCCGCACTGTCGCCGCAAACGAAAATCTTGCCCTTGTCGATTCCATAGGCCCCGGCGCGTTCGTAGATATGGCAGAGCACGTCGAGGCAGTCGTTATACGAGGTTGGATAGGGGTTTTCGGGTAGCAAGCGATAGTCGACGCTCACGACTGTCACGCCGAACTTTGAGGCAAACATCCTCCAGCATTCGTCGTAAGGGTCGAGGGCGCCGCCGATGAACGCTCCTCCATGCATGAAATACAGACAGATATCGCGCCTGTCGTAATCGCGCTTGTAGATTCGCGTTGGAATCCTATAGCCGTCGCGTGCGATGACGGAGCCGTCCTCCACTGAAACGTTGCGAATATGGCAGTTTGCAGACGAGGTCTTACTGAAGAATTTTCTGAAGATGCCCAGAATTGCTGCATTAACGGGAAGCCGGACAAAATCGAAGGCAAAGCCGGGGATGATGCAGAGCCTCTTGGCCAGCCGGCCGATAGGTCCTCCCAGCATGCGGGGATCGATACCGAGCTCAGACACGGCATCGGGGGCATGCTTGACCGTGTAGGTGACATTGCCGTCGTGCTCGATACGCGCGGTGGCTTTCAAGCTCTGCAGAAACTCGTCGGTATACCACTTGTGATCCCAGCTCTTCTTCATGGTTTCACCTCCGTCAGCCTCCATATATCTGCTTCGCTGTGACAATGGTACGCCATGCGAGCCATGCGGAGTGGCGTGACGGTTGGCTATTGGTTCATTGTTGACAGACCGATTGGAGTGGTTTGGGCAAGAAGGGGCAAATTGAGGTTCATGTTGTAGACATACATCTCATCTAAAGCCTTACTGTTAAACAATACAAATAGGATTTAAGCTCTCTATAGTTGTACTTAAGAGTTATGCATCTTACTTTTACGCCCGCTCTATACCCATCAGTCTAACTGTCACCTTTAAGGTCATCTGTTGAGTCACACTCTACCTGGTAAAACGCAGAATTAGAAAATACGCTGCGGTACAGCCATAGCTACTGCGAAGGTTGTAAGAAACCTCGAAGCTCATTC
>JAHZHK010000021.1:9676-10547 GCA_019420325.1 Coriobacteriaceae bacterium
CTAACGTTTTACTTGCAAAGCTAATTGCTTGATCATACATGTAATGTCAACTATAGACTCTATCTGTGGGGCACGGCTGCCAAGAATAAGGGGCACGGAGTCCGTACCTCGCAGACTCCGCGCCCCTTTGGCTTTCATGATGCTTTGTCTTGCATGAGCCATAATTACCCAGAGTGTAATTTCAACCATCGAACTCAATGGGCTTGAAGGCTCCTTTGGGTTCTATCCTGGCGATGCTCCCAATCCGTTTTAAATGGCTCGAGCCGCCAGGTTGGCTGTGGAGATGGCCTCTGAGATGTTCCACGGTTCGGCACAGTCGCCCACAGCAACACAGTCGATGCCTGCCGCCGTGATGGCGTCAACCAGTTCGGTATTGGGCAGCATGTCGCTGAGATCGATAACGGCGTCAGCCTTCATGGTTGCTTCTACGCCGGCATCGTTGCGTGTGATGGTCACAAAGCCATCTCCCACCTCAACGAGAGTCACATTGGCATAGATGGTTCCGCCGTTTGCGGTAAACGCATTGCGGATGAATTGCCGCACGTTGCCCGAATGGCCCTTCTCGAACAGCTCCATGGGATCGGGAGTCACGATGGTTACGTGCTTGCCCTTCTTCTCCAGGTAAATGGCAGTGTCAACTGCTCGTGCACTACTGCCAAGAACCACGACCTCCGGGCCGCACTCAAGGCCGGGTACCGTCTCGAGCGTAGCGCCCATGGTGCCGGCGGTGGGCATCCAGGTCGTCATGGGCTCGATGGCACCGGTTGCCACAACCACGTAGTCGGGTGCGGCGGCAACTACATCATCGACGGTTATCTCGGTGCCGGTGACTACCTCTACGCCCGTGACATCGAGCGCACGAGCCAGGTAG
>JAHZHK010000021.1:10575-18990 GCA_019420325.1 Coriobacteriaceae bacterium
CCCTTGATGGCCTCGGCCACAGGCAGCGTGCCCCCGAGACTATCGGCCTTCTCGTACAGCGTGACCGCGTGACCACGCTGGGCAGCAACGCGGGCCGCCTCCATGCCGGCGGGGCCGCCACCGATGACCATGACCTTCTTGGGAGTTTCGGCGGGTGCGGGGTCAAAGCCCTCGGGCATGACGGGTCCGTAGGCGCGCCAGTTGGCGGCGTTAACGCGGCAGTGTTCAAAGGGTACGGTGCCCTTATGGTCAACGTCGTAGAAGCAGTGCAGGCAGCGTGTGCATGGAGCAATCTCGTCAATACGACCCTCGCGAAGCTTGTTCACGTACTCGGGATCAACGCACAAGGGACGGTTCATTACGAAGAAGTCGAGCTTGTCCTCCTCAAGAGCCTGCTCAAAGTAGTCCGGGGCCTGGGCGGGATCCATGTATGTGGCGGCGCCCACGGGGATGGAGACGGCGCTCTTGATCTCGGCCGCCATGTCGATGCCAAGGCCGCAGCCCGAATGGTTGCCGCGCAGAAGTCCCTGCCAGTGCTTACTGAAATCATAGCGTCCGCTGTGGGAGTTCATGCCTTCCAAGCCGTTTGCGCAGAAGTACAGGTCGCCGGCGAACTGGGCAATGTGGGTGAAGGCAGGCCCGATGCGCACGTGAAGCGAGTCGGCGCCGGCTTCTTCCAGGATCTTGGCGATGGCCTTGGACTCCTCGATTGAAGTGAACTCGCCGTCGTTGCCCAGGTCCTTGTCGTTGCTCTCAATGGCGTTGATGAGTGCCTGCACCACGAAGTCGGGTCCGCATGCCTCCTTAATGGCATGGATGGTCTCGACAGCCCAACGAGTGCGGTTCTCCAGGCTCTGGGGACCATATTCGTCGTCACGGTTGTTGCGGGTTCGCGACAGGAACGACTGACCCATGTTGTTGGCGGCCATGTTGAGCTCGATGGCATCGAAACCGTCGGCTTGCAGGCGTTTTGCCAGGTCAACGACCACCTGCTGCCAAGAGCGAACCTCCTCGGTGGAATAGTTGCCGATAAAGGGCTCGGTGTAGTCGAGCGGGCCAATGGGTGCGCCCATGGTGTCAAACTGATAACCCACGTGTGCGCCGTCGGCATGGAGCGCCGCGACGAGCCCCTTCACGTCGTATGCGTCGTAGTCCTGCTTGAGGGGGCTTGCCGTCATGTCCCAGAAGTTGGCGAAGTCCTCGATCCAAATCATCTCGACGCCGCCCTTGGCCATACGCTCATAGTAGGCGAAGTACTCGTCGGGATTGGCGTTGAAGAAGGCCAGCTGGAAAGCGGCCGACTTCACCATACGGTGATGCAGCTCGATGGGACCGAGCTTCCAGTCAGAGAAAAGCTGCGTCTTGGTGAAGTCGGTGATGGAGTTGGTGGTGTAGGAGTAGTCCTGCTCGTTGAGAACCTGAGTGGTTTCACCCTGGCCTGCAGGCTCATCCTGTGCGTAAGCAGGCGCGATACTCGGCGCAATGCCCAGTCCCGCCGCGCCAACCGCCGCACTCGCAACAAACCCACGCCTCGAAACGCTTGTTTGCATACCCATGGTGCGCTCCCCTCTCCCTATGTCTCTTGCCGAGTGTCTAGCAAATTCCCCGCCTTAAACCCGGCGCATGCGAGCCCCTTTGCGCGCATGTACAAGACGTATCAAACCACGCCATGAAAAGAAGGAGAAGCAGCATTTATTGCCATGGGCGCAACAAACGGTTGCGTCTTAATCAAGCGCCATTTTCTCTCGAGCAAACCTGGCGAAATCACAGGCAATGGCAGCAGAGGGTGAGTCCGCATGGAATGAGACTCCCACTTCCCAAGACGGCGCGTCATTACCCACAAGTGGCACATGAACATACGAGCAGGTGCCGAAATCAGTTTGGGCACCCTGTGCCTCGACAAGGACCCCGCCTTGGCCGGAGCGCATCAAGCTTGTGGTAAGGGCGGTGTCGGAGTTGCCGAAGGTGAGGCGTGCAGTTGGCACACGCGCTTGGAGGAAGGGGGCGAGCTTGCGCTCCACTGAGTTCGATGGGTCAATACCGAAAATGCGCTTGCCAGACAAAGCCGACAGGGGAAGTACAAGGTGTGAAGACCCGTTCGTCTCATTTGACGGAAAGGCACCGAGCTCCTCAGGGGAAAACGCACTGCGGCTGAATACAACCACAAGGCCGCCCACAGAGATTGACTCGAAGACCAAGCCACCATCAGATGTGGGCTTCGAAGACGAGTTGGGCGCTAAGCGTTTTTCCGAATCGTGGTCAAGCATGTCGGGTGGACCAGCAAGAATAGCGTCCGCCCTGCCTGAGACCAGAGCCTCGCGCACTGCGTTTGGGGGCAATATCTCTGTTGACAGGTGAACTTCCGGCCTTGCAACCCCATAGTCCTCGAAAAGCCGCGCCGGCAGGGTAAGAGCGGCGTTGGCCTCGACGGTAAGGCGGATTGAACCAGCCCGGCCACTGGCAAATCGGGTGGATATGTCACGTACGTCGTCAAATTCAGACAGCGCCTGACACACATGCGGGTACACGGTTTTGGCAAGAGAGGTGGGAACGACGCCGCGGGCCTTTCTTATAAAGAGTGGGCCGAGTTCTGCCTCAAGGTGCGAAATCGTTTTGCTGAGAGCTTGGCGCGTCACATAATTTGCCCTGGCGGCCTCAGTGAGAGATTGGCGCTCATACACAGCCTTGAAGGCTCGCAAATCATGGATGTCCACGTTTCCCCCGTTACGCCATCCCCTTGCCGTGGTTTCGCACGAACTAAGAGAATTGTACATCGGTGAAAAGAACGCGCCACTATGCATGTGCAAAGCTGTCTGTCGGTGAGAGGCGAAATCTCTTTGGTTTGCATACGGTATGATTGCGTGCTGTTACGGCAACGGGTCGCACGTGCGGCGTACTGAGAAAGTTGAGGAAGCATGGCTCACGGCATTGCCGCGCTCAGCTCCGAGCGTCACTACATGGGTTCGTACACGAGCGGTGCCTACGCCACCAATCGCGACCTTCGCCCGGATTACGATACGCGTCCCAGTGAGGAAACTCGTGCTCGCTGGCAGGCAAACGAGTTCGCAAACCGTACGCGTTATCTACGCGAGCAGGACGTGCTTGGCCTGGTCATTGACTGCCATGAGGCCAAGGAAGAACTTGCCCTCATCGATGCCAAACTCTCTGGCTTGCAGGAGACTGCTGGGCAGAAAGATGCTCTGCAAGGCGATGAAGCAGCGTCTATTCTTGAGGCTATCACCCTGCTTGAGGCTCGCCTTGTCGAGGCACTTGCTGTTCGCCGGGCGCTTTCTTCGCAATTGCGCAGCTTGGGGATCTCCCCCAAGGAAGAGGCTGAAATTTGGCGCGAGCTTACCCGCCGAGAAGCCGAAGAGGCATTGCACTAGAGACACGTCCTATAAAAAACGCCATACGTTTGCGTTTTAACGGGTGCCAGACACAAATGAAGAGTTTCATCCTTTTCATTTGTGCAGCTAGATGACTTGAGCCTGAAGTAGTTTGAAGACACTGGGGATCTAAAACGCAAACGTACGGTCATTTCACGCATATGGCCCTATGGAACGGTCTTTCTTGCCCGCACAATGTGCGGTGGGTTTGGAGGACCGCCCATGATCTCGTGCTTCCTTTTGCTGGGCATTGCTTCAAGCAGGCGACTGAATGGCTTCGACTCTTCGCCTTCCTCATCACTTGGCTTTCATTGTGAATTATGTCAGCCTGCATCATGTCTAAACAGACTTTTCCGCAGCTAACCATATAGTGGAGCTATATGCCATGTAGACGGTTAGAAGATAGAAGGAGATATACCGTGAACGATGCATCCAAGACTCTTGCACAGATGAAGAAGGCCAACAAGCTCGTGCAGCTTGCTTTCCGTAAGAACGGCCCCAAGAGCTTCAAGCGCGGCCAGGGCCTGCTGCTCAACGCCCTGCGCAACAACGACGGTGCCCTGACCCGCGACGACCTCATCTGGATCATGGGCTGCGACCGCTGCGAGCTCAAGGGTGTCGTGAAGAAGGCCGTGCGCAACGGTTACGTCACTTTTGAGAACGATGAGCAGCACGGCTACTCCGTGAAGCTCACCGACCTGGGCCGCCAGCTCGCCGAGAAGCGCGTCGCGGCCAATGACCGCACGGCCGAGGAGATTGTCTCCTGCCTGAACGCCGAGGAGATTGCTCAGCTCAACGCCATCACCGAGAAGCTCATTCTTAGCTGCAAGGCCCAGGGCATCTGCGGCAAGAAGAAGGGCTACAAGTACAACCGTGAGACCACCGACTGCTAAGCAACGAGCACAGGTAGTTTCCTAGCGCGACTTTTGGCGGGATATCGCCGCGAAAACGGGGTTCTCCAGCCGCAATGACGAGCGCCCGGATGCCAGCAGGTGTCCGGGCGCTTCTTCTTTGTAGATGTGGACCTTGCCAAAAAGGACAAAACACCTGGTAGTTAGCACGGCAATAATCGACAACCGCCTTTTGCCAATCTCGCATTCAGCAAACCGATGAAATGCGCGGCTGGAGAACCTCATTTTTGCGGAAAGAATTCGCATGGAGCGGCTGCCAATCGAAAACCCTCGCACAGGTGGCTCGCCAATCGAAAACCCTTGTGTGAAAGCATCCGATTGTCTTTTAAACGTGCATTGCGTTCCAAGACCGTAATTTTCTACCTGCCTGGGATGATGGCGGCGCTATCAAGCAATGTCAACGCGCTCGAGTCTGGGACACTCTGCGGGGACGGCGCCTTGCAGCCATGCGTGGGAAAAACCACGCGGCAGGATAAGGGGCATGCGAGGATGTATGGGCAGGATATCGGGGCTGGCTGGAACGGTCACGACGGAGAATCGATCGCCTTCGCATACGCCCGCCATCAAGAACACGGGCATCCCAGCGACATGGAACAGCACGTCACCTTGTGGGGACGGCTCCCAAATCCCACGTGTTGGCACCAGGCAGCGCCGTGCGCGTGACCAGAATCCCCGTCCCTGTTTTTCCTGATCGAAGAGCTTTTCACTGCGGGCGTTAAAGACAGGTTTGTTTCCGGTGGGTGGTGGAAAACCCCACAACAGAGTGCGGCACTCCATGCCGCCCGCACCGCCAACAATAACCGGCGCGGCGCCATTGGGCCAAACGGGTTCGACTGGCTCTCCTTTGGGAAAACCAGCTCGGCGGCCGTTATTCCACGATGTCAGGGCGGCGACAACCTCTGCCTGCGTCAACGGTTGGAACTCATGCATGTGCGTCGCCCCCTGCCTACTACCTGTCTGGTCGGCGACTATGATAGCGCACGGACACATGCCCAAACCCGCGCCGAGAGGACCGACCCATGCATCTCGTTCAAGCCAAGACGATCCTCTCGGCAAACAACGGTGTCAACATCTATCGTGGGTGCACCCACGGCTGCATCTACTGTGATAGCCGCAGTGATTGCTACAACATGAACCATGACTTCGAAGACATCGAGGTCAAGGCGAACGCACCGCAGCTTCTCGATCGTGCGCTTGCTTCCAAACGCAAGAAATGCATGGTAGGAACCGGCGCCATGAGCGACCCCTATAACCCACTTGAGCTCGAACTTCGTTTATGGCGACAGTGCCTAGAGATTATCGACCGACGCCGCTTTGGCGCCACGTTTCTTACCAAGTCGGATCGCTTTCTGCGTGACATTGATCTTCTGGTTTCTATTAACGACAAAAGCAAGGCAGTGGTGCAGATGACTCTGACCACGGCTGACGAGAATCTGTGTCGCATCGTGGAACCGAACGTTTCGACAACCACCGAGCGGTATCGCGCTTTGAAGACTCTCCAGGAGACCGGCATTCCCAACGTTGTATGGTTGTGTCCGCTCCTCCCCTACATCAATGACACGCCGGAGAACCTGCGGGCCATTCTCGACATGTGCTTCGATGTGGGCACAAAGGGCATCATTATGTTCGACGCAGGCCTTACCCTGCGCGATGGCAACCGCGCTTATTTCTACCAAGCGCTTGATCGCCATTTCCCTGGCCTTCGCGAGGTGTATGAGCGTGAGTATGGCCTTTCGTATGCCATTCAAAGTCCTCGTGCCACGCAGCTCATGGCGAAGTTTCATGAGGAATGCGAGCGCCGCGGCGTTCTACATACGCCCAATGAGGTCTTCTCCTACCTGCGCGAATATCCACAGCCATATGAGCAGCTCAGTTTGTTCTAGGCGGTCCCGGGCGCGACGGTGCAAACGATCAGGAAGGCTGAGCCAGTTGAGAGCGCGGTTCAACTTGCAATGACGTCTAGACGATAATTATGTATGGTCGGCCTTGTCGGACGCGCGTTCTGCCTGCGCTACTGCAATGGCGAAATGCCGTTCGTCTCCATACATGCCAGCCCCGGCTTGCGATGCGATCTCGCGAGCCGGGGCTGATTTCAAGCGTGCTCTATATGCGTCAATATAATCAGGCTCTGCGCCTTGGGTCACGCGGCAAGCTTATTTGCCGATGTATTCCTTGGCGGCTTCCTCAGCCATGCGGCCGGAGTTGATGGCCCAGGAAGCGCACGAACCAGCTGCGATACCGGCGTCGTAGGCGTCGCCATAGAATCCGCCGGCATCCATGCCGCCCATGTACAGGCCCGGGATGACCTGACGGTCGTCGTTGACGGCCTCGCACTTCGTGGTGACCTTGATGCCGCCCACGGTGCAGAAGTAGCCGTTCTGCACTTCGAAGAGGTAGTACGGGCCCTCCTCGTCCTTCAGCGGAATCATGAACTCATCGGCCTTGTCGAACTGCGTGTCCTTGCCAGCCTCGCACATTGCGTTGTACTTCTCGACGGTGGCAGTGAGCTTGTCGGCGTCGAGACCAGCGGCATTGGCCAGGTCGGCAACGGTGTCGGCGACCCAGATGTGCTCGTTGCCCTCGTCGATGAGCTCCTGCAGGTCCGCCTTGAGGGTCGTCAGCGGGATGCCGGTCTCGCAGTACACGCCGACCTGCAGCTGCACGCCCTCGGCCTCGTACTGATCGAGGAACTTCTGGGTGAGCATGGTGTAGACGGTCTTCTGGCTCTTGTGTGCCATGCCAGCAAACGGGAAGTTGCGATGGAACATGTCTTCGGCCACGAAGCGCTCGCATGCCTCGTTGATCCACAGGACGGGCTGCAGGGACGTGGCGGCCTGGACGGGCGTGCCGTAGATCGTGCCGTAAAGGATGGGGCCGTACCAGGCTGCGGTGCCAGGTGCGGGGGCCATGATGGCGCCAGCGTGACGTGCCATGCGGATGCCGTCACCCTCGCGGCCGCTCGTGGCGCCGGCGGCGCAGATCTTGGCCGGGTCAACCTCGCAGAGCTGCTTCATCATGTTGTCGTTGTTGGCATAGCCGCCGGTGCCGATGATGACGGCCTTGGCGTTGAACTGAATGACCTTGCCGTCCTTGTCAACGGCGAGAACACCGGTCACGGCGCCGGATTCGTCGACAACGAGCTGCTTGGCAGGGGTCTCGTAGCGAATGTCGAGGCCAATCTCCTCGGCGTGGGCGATGAAGCTCACCATGAACTGGGCGCCCAGGCCCTTGGAACGCTCACCGGCATAGAGGTGCCAGGTGGGGTCGGACTCGCCCAGTGCGACGACCTCCTGGAAGCCAACGCCCTCCTTCTCGAGCCAGTCGATGGTCTCAGCGGTCTTGTTGAAGAAGGCACGGTAAAGCTCGGGATCGGGCACGTAGTGGTGATAGGTCATGAGGCGACCGATGATCTCCTCAACGTCGATCTCGTAGCCAGCCTCCTTCTGCCAGTGCGAACCCACGGCGAACATGCCCTCGGAGCCGGGGAAGGTACCGCCGGCAAGGGCCTTCTTCTCAAGGACAACGACGTCGAGGCCGTCCTCGAAGGCCTGGATGCCAGCGGCAAGACCGGTACCGCCTGCACCGACAACGATGATCTCGTGCTCCTCAACCTCGGCAGGCTCACTGACCTCTTCCACGACGTTGGTGTAGTCGATGATCGTGGGCTGCTTGCCATCGGCGGCAGGGTCGACGTAGCCGGTGCCGGAATAATCGGCAGCAGCAGCCTCATCGGCAAGCGCGGCGGTGGCACCGGCAGCGAGGGCGGCGGCTGCGGTGGCGGCACCTGCGGCCTGGACAAAGTTGCGGCGAGTGAGTTCCATCATGTACCCCTTTCATACCGGGACGTGTGTTGGGGTCGGCCTGTTTGCCGTGCCCCAATTGCCTTGCGCTAGTCCGCGGCAATCCGTGCGGTCTGGCGTCGAACGGCTCGAACAATAGGCCCGCTCGTGAGTCAATGCCAAACATCCTCTTGTAAGACTGCCTGTAACAGAAAGTTGTTTGGGCAGGTAGATTGATATATTTTTTGACTGCGAGAACTTTTTGCCGCCATGATGGCGAGCGTTTACAATAGCAGCGGCTGCAAAGGGACGGTTGTACGGTTCGTCAGAACAGGGGGG
>JAHZHK010000021.1:19000-33332 GCA_019420325.1 Coriobacteriaceae bacterium
GATCATGAATACCAATCAGATTGACTATTTCCTCAAGGCATACCGCGAACGCAGCTACACGGCCGCCGCAAAGCTCGTGCCCATGTCTGCCCAGGGCCTCACGAAAGCCATCCATTCGCTTGAGGGCGAGCTGGGCGTGCCGTTGTTTGAGAACGACGCCAATGGCAAAATCAAACCCACTCCCTATGCCGAGGAGTTCAAGGCCTTCTGCAAGGAATTTGACGAAGCCCGCTCGCGCATGGCTGCTGGATTTGCCCGCCTTGCGGGTCAAACGCATCGCACAATCCGGCTTGCCGCAGCAATCGGTTCCATGGGGTTGCTTGGCATCGATCTCATCTCGAGCTTCAAAAAAGAGCATCCGGATGTCGAGGTGGAGTGCGACGATCTTCCCGACATGCGCGTAGAAAAGACCTTGCGCGACGGCAACAGCTCCTTGGGCCTGACCGTTTTGCCCACGACCGACGAATTTGAAACGGTTGAGCTGGCGAGCTGTGAACGATGTGTTTGGGTGGCCGCCGACGACCCGTTGGTGGCCAAGGGTCAGGCATGCGTCGCCGACTTGGAGGGCCGCAACATCGCGCTTGTGGGTGCCCAGTTCAAAAACTACGGCCTGTTGCTCGAGGCGCTGGACCGGGAAGGCGTGCATCCCGCCGATATCACTACCTCATCGGAAATGATCTGGCTGCACCAGTTTGCCAAGGGATCCGGCTGCATCTCCTTTACGGCCCAATCGGTGTTGTCCCTTTTTAAGGACGATACGAGCGTTGTCGCCCTGCCTTTTCTGGGCATGCCGTACCAGATTGGCGTTTCATGGCTTCGCACACATGTCCTCAATGAAGACGAGCGGGCATTTATCGAAGCCTGCCAGGCTCGGGCAAAGGAATTGGAAGAAGAACCGGGTTCTGGGCGACGCTCTCGCCTCCATGTGCCCGGCCGCGCCTCTGACCTTTTGCGCAAGCTAACGGGGAGATAGAAACACCCCGGGCCAGGGATGACACCTGTCATCTTGGGCCCGGGGTGTTTCTGGTGGCCGAACACAAAAGCGGGGTCGGAACTCATTGGCTCCGACCCCGCTTATTTTCTCTTTGGAGAGGTGCGCCCCTCCGACTGTAGTGCTTGAACGCCTGAACAACGGTTGCTTGCAGTGATGCATATTCAGACGTAAATATTCAATTGTTTGGTAACCCATATTCAGTACTTCGGACTCATCTCCCTCCAGTACATCGAAGGAATAATGCGCCTTACAAGATGAGACAACCCGTACTCAGTTCTTTGGACTCAACTCCAACAAATCGAAAGGACTGCGCATTGCAAATCATGGGGTAACGCGTACTTAATACTTCGGACTCATCTCCAGTAAATCAAAGGGAGCACGAACGGTAAAACATGAGGCAACCCGTACTCAGTTCTTTGGACTCAACTCCAAAAATTCGAAGGGAGCTCAACAAAACATGAGGTAGACCGTACTCAGTGCTTCGGACTCATCTCCAGTAAATCGAAAGGACTGGGTACCTAACGCTGGGGTTTTCTGAGCGGAAAGCCGCTCATCCACTGCCCTTTGGACTCATCTCCCATCTGGGAAGCGATCTAACTGTCCTACCAGGGATAAAACCTGCCGCCTAACAGGCGAATTACAACCACCCACAGGCGGCGGCCATGGAGCCGGGCTCAATGCCCTCGTCATTGCACATGGTACCGGCCATAGGGGCCACCTCCTTCGTCGCGCCTTCGCACGGAATAGGTCGTGGCTGAATGCCCTGGGCTCTTTGCCCTCTTGGGCTTTCGGCTACCGAAAGTATAAAATGCCACCCGTGATTATGCAAGACTTTTTTATACGTTTTTTCACGTGGATGCAGAGTAGGGAGATTTCCAGGGGCGTGCGCCTGCCTGCTATACTCGATGTCCCAATCCCGAGCCTGAGGTCGTGTGCCATGTCGCTTTTGCTCTGCCCAGTTTGTCACCAGCCCCTTGATAACGGGGAAAAGAAGGCTTCCTGCGAGAGCGGCCACAGGTTCGATCGCGCACGCGAGGGTTACCTCAACCTGCTGCGCTCCTCAAAAGCAGGCGACACCATGGGCGATCCCAAGTCTCAGGCGCGCTCGAGGCGCGACTTCCTCGACAAGGGATATTACGCCCCCTTGCGAGATGCCCTCGTGAAGCTGGTCGACGAAAAGATGCGGGTGGATGCCGTCGACAAAGTTCGGCCCTCCCCCATTCTCGACATCTGCTGTGGCGAGGGTTACTACACCTCGGCTCTCGGAGCCATCCCCCATACTGACGTTTATGGCTTTGATCTGGCAAAAGAGATGGTGCGACTTGCCGCCAAGCGTGGGGGTGCCACGTACTTTGTCGCCAACCTCAAGGCCATCCCCGTGCCCGACGAAAGCATGGCCGCGGCCACTCATCTCTTTGCGCCGTTCAATAGCAAGGAGTTCGCGCGCATTCTGCGCCCCGGCGGCACCCTGTTCTCGGTCATTCCGGGAGCCCGGCATCTTTTTGGTCTCAAGCAGGTGCTCTACGACACGCCGTATCTCAACGATGAGAAGCTTCCTGCCTGCGAAGAGCTCGAGCTGGTCGCCACGACAAAGGTGAGCGCAAACATCACGCTTGCAAGCAACGCCGACATCGAAGCCGTCTTCCAGATGACCCCCTATTATTACCGCACAAGCGCCCGCGACAAGGCTCGTCTCGAGAACCTCGAGGCGCTCGACACGCCTATCGAGTTCGTAATCGCCGAATACCGTAAGCCATTGTAGGCATCGGGTGACAATGGGCGACGGCTACGACAGGAGGGGTGGCATTCCTGCTCCCCTGAACTAGAATGTGCCTAACTCTACAGAAGTCCGGCGAAGAGGTTCCATGCCTCGAAAGCCGGCTAGTCAAAAGGAGGGTTCATTCATGCGTATTGAGACTTCTACCTGGCCTGCCGTAAAGAAGTACTTCGATGACGGCAACGACCTCGTCATCCTCACCATTGGTTCCACCGAGGAGCACGGCCGTCACAACCCGCTCGGCGTGGACACCATCGCGCCCAACTACCTGCTCGATCTCATCGAGGCCCAGGACCCCAGCGTTCTCATTGCCCCCACGCTGCCCTTTGGTGCGGCCGACGATCTGCTGGGCTACCCCGGTACGCTTTCCATCGGCTATGACCTGCTGTATCAGATCACGAAGCGTCTTACCGACCAGCTCTACGATTACGGCGCGCGTCACTTTGTCTTCCTCAACGGCCACGGCCCCAATATCAAGCCGCTCTCCCAGGTGGGCGAGGAGCTCGACCGCCGTGGCGCCCGTTGCGCGCTCATGAACTGGTGGCTCATGGCTGGCGAAATCAACCCCGCTTGGGCTGGTGGACACGGTGCCGGCGAGGAGACCTCGGCCATGCTTGCCGTGAACCCCGACCTCGTTGACATGTCGCAGCTTGAGGGCCAGGTCGGCGAGATGAACCTGGTCAATGACGTGAGCGAGACCATGCCCACCGACGGCTGGAGCAGGGTGCTGTACAAGGGCGTGCACGTGGACATGCCGCGCGACGCCGTGCGCTATGCCGCCAACGGCTGGATCGGCCCGGACCACGCCAAGACCGCCAGCAAGGAGTGGGGCGACGCGATGATGGCCGGCACCGCCGACTACATCGTCGACTTCCTCAAGGAGTTCCGTCAGATTCCTCTGCCTGAGCCCCTTCCCGTCCGCTGCGCCGGCAAGCCGGGCGCCATCGCGTAAGTGGTTTATTCGACCTCGAACTTCCCCAGGTTGATGCCGAGGTCTTCGGCTTTTTCGCAGAGCTCGTAGCCGTCCATTCTTTCGATGTCCACCACATCGAGAATAGCTGCGGGAGAGCCGGAGAACGCAGCTGTGCCGCAGTAGTCGACCATGTAATCGCGCAGCTCGTCGACGTCAATTTCCATGAGTGAGCCTCCATTAGATAGATGGCGGACCGTGAGAGCGATTGGGCTTCACGGCCCGCCAAAACTTTCCTGATTACAAACTACAGCAAACCACGTTGCTTGTACTCGTTCTCGGCGTTTTCCTTCGCCTGAGCAAGCTTCTTGCGTGCGTCGTCAATCTGGGCCATTGCAGCGCGAGACTTCTCAAGCACTGCATGTTCGTTCTCCAGAGCGGCAATGCGGGCCTTGAGCTCCTTCTTTTTACTGAACGCGAAGAATCCAGCGTTGTTGAGCGCAAGAATGGCCTTTGTGCGCTCGACGTCGACCTCGCGCAAACGTTCCTCGCTGAAGGGTTTGCCTGCTGCATAGGCTTCTTCGGCCTTCTTTTCCCTTTTCTCGAGGGTGAGTATGGCCTGCTTGTAGTCGCGCATGAGCTTGCCGGCCTCGTCACGGTGGCACCAGAGATACAGCTTGCCGTCGTGCTCGACAACGGCCGGGTCCGAGCTTGCCGCCGAGAGCGCCTCTTCTCCCAGGCGCGAAATCACGGTTTCCTTTGCAAGACCACCGCCGCTGGTGCGGAGCATGTTCACAACGCGTCCCAGTGGCTTGTCGTCTGCGAGGTCGTCTTCGCCGAGGGTGCGAGGCGGTATCTCGCCGGCGCGGAACTGACGGTCAAGCTCGGCGATGGTGTCGTCAAACATAGAGCCGTTTCCGCCAGCTGAATACATGGCGGTGCGGACGGCACGCATGGTGGTTGCGGGGTTTACGGCAGGAGCGCCATGCTCTGTGTCTGCCTCCACCCGATCGTGCATCTGGTCAAGCATTTGCTCGAGCGTTAGAGCGGGCTTCTTGGGCTTGGCGGGGGCGGTTTTCTTGGTTTTGGAGGCCGCAGGCTTGGCGGAGCCCGCCTCATCGGCGGCCGACTTGGTCTTTGCAGACTTCGACTTCGTTGCCTTGGACGTCGCGGACTTGGACTTTGGCTCTTCAGTCGATTCGGACTTGGCTGCTGTGTCCTTTGTCTTCGTTGTCTTAGACGTTGTGGACTGAGCGGGTTCGGCCTTGTCGGAGACGGCCTTCGACTTAGCTGTCTTGGTCTTCGTGGTTTTAGATGCAGGGGTCTTTTCGACGTTGTCCGCTGCGGATTTAGCTATTGCGGACTTCGACTTCGTTTTCTTTGCAGGTGCGGCCTCGTCAGCGACAGCCTTGGCCTTTGTGTTCTTGGCCTTCGTCGTCTTTGCGGGTGCAGCCTCAGCGGTGTCAGTCTTTGCTTTCGCGCTCTTTGCCTTCGACTCCTTTGCAGGCTCAGCCTTGGCGACTTCGGGCAGCGTGATCTGCGGTGCGCTCTTCACGACAAGCGACTTGCGGGCCCTCTGGGCACCGGGTACCGAGCGGACTTGCTCGTCGCCATACAAAACGTCAGCATCGACATTTCGAACACCAACGAAATTGACGGTAAACGGCTGGTCTGCCAGGCTCTTTGAGCAGGCTCGCATATCCCAGATAAGACGACCCATGAGGTTGAAGAACTGCGGGATGCCCTTGGCAAGGCGCGTGTCGTACATCAGCGTGTACGTATCGCGCGAAATCTCGTCGTTCAGGCGGATGGAACTCGCCATGGCGGCAAAGTTGGCCAGGGTTATGCCCGTGAGGTCGCCGCTGGCACCGATGTTCATGCCATCGCACACAGGCCCGCGGATGATATCCGAGATGAGCTCCTTGGGCACGTGCAGCGCCTCGTCATTTTCAATCTCATTAAGAATGCCCACGAGGAACTGGCTTACTTCCTCGATGTCATCCATGTCGGCGCACCAGGCGTCGTGCACGCGGTCCATGAGGCCGCTGCGCATCGTGAAATTGACGTCGACACGGCGAATCTCATGGCGCGAGCCGTTCCACGAAATGGTGTCATCGGGGAAATAGAGATAGTCCTCCGCGAGCAGGCCAAGCACGAAGTTCGGAATGGGAACAAAGGCACCGTCGTTGCGACCCTCAACCTTCATGCCGCAGGTACCCCAGTCGAGACCGTCAAAGTGACTGCTAGCCATACTGTCCTCCCCAGGAACAATCAGCACATGCCGTCCCAGTATAGAGCTCTTGGTCGACTTGTTCCATGCTGCCAGCCAATTGGCCTAGTTGGCTTTCTGTCTCCGTTTTTTGATTTCGTTGCAAAATTCTGACACCTGGGAGTGGTCCATGCGGCTGCAAAGAGAGGCGGCTGCGGACGTTGCTTGGTCACGCACGGCATCGAGGTAGGCGCTGAAGGCCTGGGAGTCCACCTTAAACAAGGCGTTCGTGTTCTCCATGAGCTTCTTGAAGCCGTACCAAAAAGCGTTTACATGCTGCGAGAAGTCATCGTCGAGCATGCCCCAATAGCGCTCCTTGTTGAAGGCGTGCATGCGCTCGATGGTACGCTCAAGGCTGTCGCCGCCCTTGTCTTCGCACGCGTCGGTGGCGATGTCGCCATACTCTCCCTCGCCGGGCTTTAGGCCGATGTACTCATCTTCAATCATGTCGGTCCACCAGGCGTCGATAACATATCCCGAACATGAACCGTAGGAGCCTTCCTCGGAAAACGCCGCAAAGAGGCCGTTGTCGCGCACTACCTGCGAGAATGTCTTAAACGAGACGCGGACAAGCTCAACCAGCTCGAGAAGAGACGTACTTGTCCTCAACCTCGATGGGCACCATCCTCACCATGTCGCAGATTTCCGCAAAGAAGCGGTTGAGCTCCTCCTCGTTGGCCTTGAGCCTATCCCAACGCTCGTTGACCTCGGCCTTGTAGGCCGCATACTTGTCAGAAATGAGAGTAGCCATGCTAAGCGGCGCTCCTTTCGGGGATTGAATCGACCGTATTTGGAAGAGAGGATATCGGGGCGTATACTGAGGCCAGGCCTACGAAGGGAGAAGACCATGGCACCTCTGGTTTTGGAGAAGACGGCGCAAGAGCAGCTGGCAGCTGCATACGCCCAGGCCCAGGGACCGTTTCCTGTCTCGATTGAAGGCCAGCAGGATTTTGTGATGATGAGCGCGGCAGACTTTGAAGAGTACTGCGAGCCGCCGCTGTCGGACGAAGAGATTCGCCTGCTAAAACAAGGGTATGACGAAGCCATGCGGGGCGAGTTGCTCGATGCCCGGCAGGTCCTTGCGCAGATTCGGGTGAAGTATGGCATATAAGGTTGTCGTTACCCCGACTGTTGGTCGCTGTCTGAACGATGCCGTTGCCTATATAACGAATGTCCTCTGTGCTCCACAGGCGGCGACAAACTTGGCTGAAGCCTTTGCCGGCATACTCGACTCTCTTGAAAATAACCCCACCTTTTATGTAAGGGACTTTCGAGCCAGCAGGTTGTTCCGAAGGACAATCTACAAAAGGCGAGTGGATACCTATCGTATCTACTATTTCGTCGCGGACGACAGCGTGGTCGTCTTCGCCTTCTTGCATGAACGACAGGATGAGTACCCCCGCCTGAAAACGTTTTACAGCCAGCTGTGATTGAACGGTATCGTGACCTTTCGCATTGGCCTGCGACTTGTTCCCCCTATATGTTATAAAAGACTCGGCGCCTCGCGAGAGGTGGCTTCCAAGAGCCGGGGGGTGTCCCCCGGCATTTTTATATAGGGGATGGGGGACGGGCAATGACAACAGTCGAGACAGACCTTGAGCAGCCCTGCGACCATCCTTTGGCTGAAGACGAGGCCCGTGAGCTACAAAAGAGGATTGGCGCTGCCCTAGCTCGCGGCTATGACGACCTTGTGCACGGCCGAGTTCGTCCATGGGCGCAGGCCAAGCAGGATGCAGAACGTATTCGGGCAAGCCGCAAGGGCGACTAAATGGCATCCTCCCTATAGCTGCGGTGACTACCCCTCTGCTCGCCAGGCAGAGATGCGCCATGGCATAAGGAGACGGGACTTCCGCAAGAGGGCCCGCCAGGAGCCGAGGGCAGTCCCCCGGCATTCTTTTATCTCAAGTCGGGGCAACATCACTGTGCCGCCGTCTCAATGACAGGGGCTTTTTCCTTCTTGATGAGACCCATGAAGGTCTCGAAGTCGAATGAAGTTCCCGACATGCAGCAAAGCCGGTTGGTTTGGAAGGCCGATGCATAGGCACCGATGCCGTCGCTCAGGAAAAGAAATGCCTTGGAGCGGGGCCACGCAAGTTCGGCGCAGTAGAAGATGTGTGATTGCCGCTCACGAATATCCGACCTGCGGCAGCTTTTTGCACGCAGATACCCGCCCCCTCGTGGAGACGGCACGTGATTCGGGTGTGGGGCGGGGTTGCAGGCGAGGCGCGGGGGCGGGCCGCGCTACCATTCCCCCTGTTGCGCGCCTGGCGCGATGAAGACACGAAGGTATGGAGGAATGCGCGATGGCGGCTGTAACGGAGTCCATGAACGTCCTGCTCATCAACGACATGTGCGGCTTTGGCAAGGTGGCGCTGTCCGCCATGATGCCGGTGCTTTCGCACATGGGATTCCGCCTGCACAACCTGCCCACCGCCCTTGTGTCCAACACGCTCAACTACCCCGACTTCTTCATCCATGACACAACCGACTACGTGAAGAAGACGCTGCCCATCTGGGACGAGTTGGGCTTCACGTTCGACGCGGTGTCCACCGGCTTCATCGTGACCGAGGAAGAGGCCCGCATCATCGCCGGGTTCTGCGAACGCCAGGCGGCCAAGGGCGTACGCGTGTTCGTCGACCCCATCATGGGCGACAACGGTTCGCTGTATGCCGGCGTGCCCGAGAGCACGATCGCCCTCATGCGCAGGCTTGTGGCGCAGGCAAACATCGCGATGCCCAACTACACCGAGGCCTGCCTGCTGACCAACACGCCCATCGACATGGTGGGCGGGCTTACTGCCGAAGACGCAACGGCCCTGGTAGACGCCATGCGTGGCTTGGGCGCGAAGTCCGTGGTCATCACCAGCACGAAGGTGGATGGCGTGAACGCCGTTGTGGGCTATGACGCCGAGTCGGGCGAGTACTTCACCATCCCCTTCGACGAGGTGCCCGTCTATTTCCCCGGCACGGGCGACATCTTCTCCTCGGTGCTGCTGGGCCGCGTGCTCAAGGGCCACACCCTGCGCGACGCCACCAAGAACGCCATGGACGTGGTGCGCGAGCTCATCGTGCGCAACGCCGACCAAGAGGACAAGCCCCGCGGCATCCCGATCGAGGCTTGCCTGGACGTGCTCGACAAGGCGCCTGTGCCCTGCGAAGAGGCTGCCGGCGGCAAGAAGCAGGGCGCCGCGCGCGGCAAGAGGCCCAAAATCCGCCTCACTGTGGTGGATCAGCTCGGCGAGTGCGCCTGCCACCACGGTCACAAGCCCGGCGACACCTTCGACTACGACCACGACCGGGGCCAGCTCTGCCCCATGGCGGCCAACGTGGGTTTCCCCTACATCGACATCCTGCGCTACGGCGGCCAGGTGCCCGGCAACGAGCCTGATACCGTGACCTTCTGTTGCCCGGAGCGCGAGACGCTCAACGTGTTCAAGGCCGAGATTGTGGACGGGGAGTAGCCCGGCGCGGCTGGGCCGTGAGGCAGCAGAAAAGCGCTTAGTTTGTGACAAAATCAAATAAAATGAGCATCTAGCTGGTGTGTTATGTCTCTGTGACATGGGCAGGCAATTCTGCAGGAATCACATGAACGCCTCCTTTTGACGGCAGGATACTATGAGGGTCACATCCCACCCCTGCCGTTTGGGAGGCGTCGAACATGAACTGGTCCTCGATGGAGAAACGCATCGTGCTCCTTGCCTGTGCATTGGCGATAGCCGGCAGCTGCTGCATTGCAGCGTGCGATGCCACACCTGCAGGAAACCAGGCCCAAGCGGCGCTTGAGGGCGACGATGCGGATGCGGGCGCACAAATCGAGCGGCGCGGCGTTGATGCACAGGAGGTGCAGGCGTACCTGCAGGGTACGGATTTTCGCATGGGAGATGTGCGGCTCGGTGCGGCATTTGGCGCGCAAGCTGAGGAAGCCGCGCACCGCGACGAGCTTGAAGTGCGCGTGGTCGAGAACGGCGTCTGGGTGCTGGAGACATACCGTGAATCCGCCGAGGAGAGAGCGAAAGCCGAAGAGGAAATCGCCGGTGCGTTGGTATGCGGGCTTTCCGCACCCGCTGGGGAATGTGGATTGCTTGCGCTCCCCTGGCTGAAGGCAACCGATACTGTGGGCCTCAAAGTGATGGAAGCCATGGACGGCAAGCTCACCGAGGTGCGGGCCTGCGTGCTGGCGTGCAGCCTGGCCACTGCGACGCTGGAAGAGGATGAAACTGGCGAGGACGGAGGCGCCGAGGGCGAGGGTGCACGCGATGCATCCGGGGGCGAGCCCGCCCGGCTCGAGGTGCCCGAGGGCGCCTTGGTCGCGCATGTGCCGAGGACACCCGCAACAGCCGAGGTTACTTGGGTTGTTGTGAGGGAAGACGGCGGCGGGGAAACTCAGGATGGCAAGGGGAACGAGGCTGACCGAGACGACTCGGCAGCGGGTGACGCTGGCACAAGTAGGCCGGGTGCTGCCTCAAGCGCGGACACGACCGCGCCGGGGTCAAACCCAGGTGCCGACACGACGGGCGACAACGACACTGCCGACGGCAACGCCCCCGCCAACCCGCAGCCCAGCGGCCCTGTCAACCCCGGCGACATAGACGTCACCGAGCGCCCCTCGGGCGGTCAGCCCGGATCGGGGTCTGGCACGGGCACAACCCCACCGCCCCAACCCGAAGAGCCCAAGCGCACCTGGGTGGTGGACAAACCAGCCTGGGATGAGCGCGTCATGACAAGCCAAGCCTGGGACGAGCAGGTGTGGGTGAGCGTGCAAGAATGGGTGCCCAACAACGTGTGGGTCGTTGATCAGGCCGCCTGGGACGAGCAAGTGGTCGTTCGCGAGGGCTACTACGAAACCGTGCGCACCACAAGCCACTACCGCTTCGCTGCCGACGGCTACATCACCTATGACGAGGCGGACTTGGCGGAGCACACCAAATACCTCATGTCCCAAGGCCTTCCCACAAACTACTACGTGGAATGGGAACACGAGCAGGTCTGGCATGAGCCCGAATACACGACTGTGCACCACGACGAGCAAGGCCACTGGGAAGACCACGGCTCCTACCAGGACAAGGGCTACTACCAGACCATCCATCATGAGGCCGAATACACCATTGTGCATCACGAGGAGGAAGGCCACTGGGAGTAAAGTCCCCCCAAACCTGGCGAAACGGGCGTGTCGATGCCGTTGGGCGCAACGGCCGAGCGTAACCGCTGAGCGCAGTAATCGTCTGCATCCACTTATACAAACCAATACCTCAACCGTCTTGGGGGCCACACGCTCCCGAGGGAAAGGACGTGTGCCATGTTTGGGAAACCATGGACACCCGCCGCTCATGCCGTGCGGACAAAAACAACTGGATCACCGGAAAAAAGAAGCCTGATAGCACGTGTGTGGGCCGTTGCCTTCTCAGTTATGCTGGCTCTCTCGGGCCCTGCGGGCATGGTGGGTAGCGCTCATCGCGCCTGGGCCGAGCAGGCCGACATTGCCACGGTCGCCTCGGTATACGCCGAACAAAACGACAGAGTAAGCAATCCCCAAGCCGAGGAGACAGGCTCGCTTGACCCGCCTCAGCAGATTGCTGCAAATGAGGGTGACGTGGCGCCGGACAACGTACCGAACGCCTCTGCAAAAGACGCCTCGAATGAAGCCTCCGACTCCGACGAAGCCCCAGCAAAGATGGATGACGTGCGTTCCGCCACCGTCACGCTCGATTCAAGCGAGGACGGCTGGGCATACCTCACCGTAGAAGGCGCACAGGAGGGCGACACTCTTGTTCTAAGCGTAATGGGCCGAGCCGATGCCATCTGGACCGCACTTTTGCTCGAGGCATACCCAGAAGCATACATTGACGACCTCGGCGACAACCAGGTTGAAATCCACCTGGCAATGACGGGTGAACCTAGCACCTGGGAGCTTCCCGGTGTCATGGCCGACCTCGTTGCGACCGCTGCCTTGCTCGACTCTGCAGGTGAGATGGTGGCGTTTGCTGAGGGGCCGGCCCTCTACAGCACAAATCTGACTTCTGCTGGCGGCGAGACCTTCACCGCGTACAACGAGCATATCGTGGATGGCAACTGCCCCAAAATTCGCAATGCGCAGACAGGTCAGGCTGCCTGGTGCGCCGACTCACGCCGCGCGGCTCCGGGCACAAGTACCGAGACGGGCGAGTGGCCCGAGGCAACCTTCTCGCAGGCTTCGCCTTGGGACGCCACCACCGTCTCGGGCGTGAACCTGGGCAGTATCTTACCTCAGCTCGAATACATCATGGCGCATGCCGACGGCACGACTGATGAGGGTGTGTATATCACCCAGTATGCCGTGTGGACGCTCACCAACCCCGATCGCTTCGCCTACGGCTCCTATTCGCACTACAACGAGCAGATTTGCGCGCTCGTGGACGCCGCCAACGCCTATGCGGCCTCGGAGGCCAACTATTACTCCGGGGCCTGCCTGGTGTATACGCCCCCCACGGGCAACGGCTACTACGATCGCTGGATGCAATACCTCGTGGTCTCGGGATGGAACCCCCTCTCGAGCCTGACCGTGAGCAAGGAACAGTCCTACGACGCAGCGACGGGTTCCTGGACTGAGCTTCCCAAGCAGGTAACCTGGAGGCTTGCGAGCACCGACGGCACCACCGACGGGGCCGTCTACGACCGCACGATTACCTCCGAGGAAGGCTCGGCGACTGTCACGTTCGAGGACACGCCGAAGGAAACGCGCTATAGGCTCTACGAGCTGCAAGCGCCCGACGGTTTCAAGCCTCGCGAGACAATTGGCCTCTACTGCAACCCCGACGGGAGCTGGTCGGTGTGGAATGCGCAAACTGGCTCCTGGGACGCTGCAACCTGGGCGACCGAACAAGACGGCTCGACCGTATACACGGGCATCTCCCAGGGCGTGCTTCATGTGCAGGACGCCCCCACAGCAGGTGCCATCGAGCTCTTTAAGGTGTCTGCCGAGCCGCTCGTGACCGACGGAAATGCCTGCTACACGCTGGAAGGAGCACTCTATGGCGTCTATGCCGACGAGGAGCTCACCCAGCTTGTCGACACGCTGCGCACCGACGAGGTGGGCCATGCCGTGTCGGGCGCGCTCGACGAGGGGGCGTATTGGGTGCATGAGACCGCACCAAGCAAGGGATACGCCCTTGACGAGGCCGTGTACCGCGTCGAGGTGAAGTCGGGCAGGACGTCGCGCGTCAACGAGCAGAACGGCGGGCAAGTGCTCGAGGAACCCCAAGGTGACCCCCAGGCCATGGTGGTGCGCAAGGTGGATGCACAGACGGGCACCAATGTGGCTCAGGGCGATATGACCCTTGAGGGCGCCGAAATCACCGTGTGCTACTACAAGGGCTCCTACACCGAAGACGACCTTCGCAGCGAAGATGCTCCCGCACCCGAGCGCACCTGGATTCTCAAGACTGACGAGGATGGCGTATCACTGCTGCTTGAGAGCTACAAGGTGGGTGGAGACGAGCTGTATAAACTTGGCGGACGCCCCTACTTGCCGCTCGGCACGGTGACCGTACAGGAGACCAAGGCCCCTCAGGGCTACGAGCTTGACCCGACGGTCTACGTGTGCCATTTCACGCCCGACGAGTCGGGCCGCAAGTGGATCTCGTTCGACATGACGGCAACCATCCCGCAAGAGCAGGTCATGGGCGGTGTCGGCATCCGTAAGGTCGACGCCGAAGACGGCACGGCGAGCCCGAGGGGCGCCGCGAGCCTCGACGGGGCAACGTTTGCCATCTACAACGCAAGCGAGCACGACGTGACGGTGGACGGTACCGTGTATACGCCCCAGACGCTTGAGGACGTGCAGGCAGGTACGGCACAAGCAATTATGACCATCGAGGCACACGACGGCGCAGCTACAACCGATACCGACGGCGACGGTGCCGATGCGTCGCTTCCCTTTGGCACGTACTACCTGCGTGAAGTGGCATCCGGTGCCGGCTATCTCCTCGACGACACAGTGCGCACCGTGGAAGTCCGTGAGGCAGGTGCCGTAGCTTGGTGCGAGGACACATATGCCAACCAGGTCATCCGTGGCGACATCGCCTTTGATAAAGTATATGAGGACACCAAGGCCACCATGCCCGGGGTCGCCTTCCTCGTTGAAAGCACGACAACGCACGAACGCCACGTCATGGTGACGGACGCCACCGGACACGTCGACACCTCGGCTGCAGTTAGGCCCCACACCCACCGCACGAACGCCAACGACGCCGCTTGGGATGCAGCAACGGGAACGGTCGATGAGACGCTTCTCGACGCGGATGCGGGCCTCTGGTTCTATGGCAACATTGAGGGGGCGGGCGAGCCCAACGACGCTCTTGGGGCGCTCCCCTACGACACCTACACCTTCACCGAGCTCGCGACGAC